>NZ_CP072596.1:2731696-3035218 GCF_017815535.1 Tessaracoccus sp. MC1865
GGGCGAACAACCGTGCCAGTGGCAACCACAGTACGAACCACGGCAGCAGCAGCGCCCCCATCCCCTCGACCCGCCCCTGCATCAGCGCGAGTACCACTGCCAGCGCCGCCGGGACGATCACCAGCCAGTGCTCCCTCATGTAGATCAGCACCAGCACGAGCACCACTGCCACGGCCACAGCAACCGCATCCGTTCCGGCACCGGCCCACGTCACGCCGTCGGCCTGACCCGTGAGCACTCCCCACACCCGCACCAGCCCGTCCACAGGCGACCCTAGCCCGCCATTACGGCCCGCGAACATCTCCGGGAAGCCGCTCGCCGCACCCATGCGGTAACCGACGTACAGCCAGTACAACCCGAGCCCCAAAGAGCCCAGGACGGCGGCGCCCAGCCGGTCCACGCGCACCTTGGACCGCCAACCACGTTCCCGTCGGCTACCGCCCACACCCGCCAGCCACCACAGCCACAGCGTCGCCAGGTACGGCAGGCCTGACACGTGGGTCAGCCCCGCGAGCAGTCCCATGATCCCGGCGACGAAGGATCTGTGGGTCAGCATCGCCCAGATTCCCCACGCCACAAAAGCCGCCACCCAGCCCTCGGCGAAACCCATCGCCTGGAGCTCTGACCGAGGCGCCACGGCCCAGCAGAACGCCAACCAGAATCCGACGGCGCCCGAGCCGAGTTCATAACCCACCCGCTGGATCCCGATCACCGCCACCACCGAGCCCAGCCACGCTGCTGCCAACAGCGCCAACTCGCCCGGCGCCCCGAGGGCCAGCGGGATGTTGGTCAGCCCAGGCAACAGCGGGAAGAACGCGAACCCACCCGGGACCGCCTCCGGGTACCCCTCCTGCGCGATCCTCAGGTACCACCCCGCATCACCGGCCGTCAGTTGGGCGAGCGGGAAGGCGCCCACCACAGCGGCCAGAGCAGCGATGAACACCGCCTTGACCGTCAGGAATGCGCCGACGCCGCCCACCGCTGATTTCCACACGCCAGCACCCTACCGGCGGGGTCCCACAACTACGCGGTCGGCGGCACCTCGTCACGCCGGGGGTAGGACGCCTGGGCCCCCCGTCGCGTCACGGCGACACCCGCCACCTGCGCAGCGAACGACGCCGCCTCGGCCAAGCCTGACCCCTCCGCCAACCGCACCGCCAACGCACCGACGAATGCGTCGCCGGCGCCGGTGGTGTCCACCGCCTCCACCACGGCGGCCGCGATGTGCACGGGCTCCGACGACCCCTCAGCCACGAACGCCCCCGCACCGCCCATCGTCACCACGGCAGACCGGGCGCCCCGGGCCAGCAGGCCCCGGGCGAGCTGGGCCCCGTCGTCGGGTTCCACGCCCAGGAGGAACGCGGCCTCGGACTCGTTGACCACCAAAGGGTCACATTCGGCGAGCAGCTCGGCGGGCAACTCCCGGGCCGGCGCGGCGTTCAGGACCAGGCGCGCGTTCGGCGCGTGCCACACCGCCTCCACCACCGATTCCATCGGGATCTCCAACTGCGCCACCACGACGGTGGCCTCAGCCAGCAGGTCCGCGTGCGAGGCCACAAACTCCGGGGTCACCCAGCGGTTGGCGCCGGGCGCCACGATGATCGAGTTCTCGCCGTCCGGGGTCAACATGATGATGGCGACCCCGGTGGGCGCCTCCACCCGCGACATCCCAGCCAACTCGACGCCGGCCCCTGCCAGCGAGCCGATCAGCAGGTCCCCGGTGGAGTCCGTGCCGACGCAGCCGAGGAACGCCACCCGACCGCCCACCAGACCGGCGGCTACCGCCTGGTTCGCGCCCTTGCCGCCCGGGGTGAACACGAGGTCTGAGCCGAGGATGGTCTCCCCGCCGTCGGGCCGGTGGTCGATCTCGACGACATGGTCGACGTTCGCCGACCCCACCACGACCACATCCGCCATGTTCGTACCCTCCAGCTCTCGACCGCCGCGTTACGGTCATGGCCAGACTAACGAATCCGTCGCTCCTCGACAGGTGCACCGCAGCGCGACATAGGCTCGAGTCACCACTCCAGGAGAAGGGTTCCCCATGACAGACCGTCTCAAGTCCCTGACAGACGCCGGAGTTTCCATCTGGCTCGACGACCTCTCGCGCGACCGCCTCACCACAGGCAATCTGGCCGAGCTCATCGCGACGAAACACGTCGTCGGGGTGACCACGAACCCCACCATCTTCGCCAAGGCCCTCAGCGACGGCGAGGCGTACGCCGAACAGCTCGCGGATCTCACCGATGTCGACGAGGCCATCCGTCTGGCCACCACCACCGACGTCCGCGACGCCGCAGACCTCTTCCGCGACATCTACGCCTCCAGCAACGGGTTCGACGGTCGCGTCTCCATCGAGGTCACCCCGGACCTGGCCCACGACACCGACGCCACCGTCACCCAGGTCCAGGAACTTTACGACACCGTGGGCCGCGAGAATCTCCTCGTGAAGATTCCGGCGACCAGCGCGGGTGTCCCCGCCATCGCGGAGTCGATCGGGCGCAGCATCTCCGTGAACGTGACCCTCATCTTCGACGAGGGCCGGTACCGCGAGGTGATGGACGCCTACCTCACCGGCCTCGAGACCGCCGACGCGGCCGGGCGCGACCTCAGCAAGATCCACTCCGTCGCGTCGTACTTCATCTCCAGGGTCGACGCCGAGATCGACGCCCGGCTGGAGAAGCTGGGCCACGAAGAGCTGAAGGGCAAGGCCGCCATCGCCAACGCCCAGGTCGCCCTCGGCGCCTACGAGGAGGTCTTCGGCTCCGAGAGGTTCGCCGCGCTGAAGGCGAAGGGTGCCAACCCGCAGCGACCCCTCTGGGCCTCCACGAGCACGAAGGACCCGTCCTACCCGGACACGATGTACGTCAGCGAGCTGGTCGCCCGCGGCGTGGTGAACACCATGCCCGAGAAGACCCTCGAGGCCTTCGCGGACCACGGCGTCGTCGGTCGCCCCATGGAAGGCACCGAGGAGGAGGGCCGCCGGGTCCTCCGGGAGATTTCCGACGCCGGGGTGGACCTCGCTGACGTCTTCCAGGTGCTGGAAGACGAGGGCGTGGAGAAGTTCGCCGTGAGTTGGAGGGAACTCCAGGAGACGGTCCGCGCCGCGTTGAACAACTAGGCGTCGGTCCCGTCGCCCGAGGATCAGGCCTGCGCGCGCAGGTGCCCCTCCGGGCAACGATTCGCTCGCCAGTGCAGACGGCAGTAGAACCCCCCACACTGCACACAGTGGCCGAGGAGGTCGTCGCTCGCGGACTCAAGAGCCTCGACGTCACCCTCGGACAACCGACGGTGGAGCGCTGCGGCGCTGTCGTCGTCCAGTTCGATGGCCTCACCCACGACGCCGTTGTCCAGCCCGCCGGCCTGCATCATCATCCGCCAGCCGTCGGTGTCCGTCCGGTCAGAGTGCAGTTGCTGCGAGCGGGGATCCCAGCATCCCCAGCGCTCCGGCATGTCGCCGGGCCCGAGCACCTCGAAGACTCCGGTGCTCAGGCCGCATTTGGCGCACTGCGGCGCGAAATAGAAACCGCGGCGGCCGGCGTATTTACTCATGGCTCCCAAGATACGACAGCCCGCAGCACGAACCGCCGCTCCGGTACCCTCGCGGGGGCACGAGGAGGAGGGTCGCATGGCTGTGAGGTGGCCATTCAGTGGGCGCGGGGCAAGGCCGCGCGTCGACTTCCAGCGCCCCGACGGCTGGCACCACCTCGACGGCAGGCAGCCGCCAGCTCCACCACAGCCAACCTCACCACCACAGCCTCCTGCACCACCGGCGGGATGGCCTCCTCAACCTCCACCTCCACGGCAGTCGCCGCTGCACCGGCCTGGCCGGCGCCCACAGCGCAAGGCCCGCGGCACACTGCGGCTCTGGGCCCCCGTGATCACGGTCACGATCCTCTCGATCATCGTGCTCGTCGGCGGCTGGAACGTCATCAGCTGGCTGGGCGACCGAGACCCCGGCCGCACCCCGTCAGGGCAGCTTCCGACCGACCCCACAGATCCGTATAGTCCGCCCCCACGCCCCACCGGCGACGTCCCCACCGTGTGGTCGCTGGACCTCGTCGACCTCCGCCCAGATCTGGGCGAGGGCAGGTTCGAGACGTCCCTCAGCGGCTTCATGGACAGCACCCTCGCCATCGATGCCGGGGACACGTGGGCGGTCGTGACGCGCGAGGAACAGGGCGGCAGCACCCGATTGCACGGTCTCGACGCCGCCACCGGAAAGGAGCGGTGGCGCCGCCCCATGGACGGGGTCTTCTGCGCGGACGATCTGCTGGGCGGGCAACTCCTCTGCGCCGAGCCCTTCGAACGGGAGCGGGGCCTCGGCACCAACTGGACCCTCCACCGCATCGACCCCGCCACGGGTGCGACCGCGTCGTCGGCGGACTTCGACGGCTGGATCACCGGCCTTGTCGTCGACCACGGCCACGTCCTGGTCCTCGAACAGCGACTTCCCGCACCGCACGCCCTCATCACCGGCCTCGACGGCGACCTCACGCAGGCCTGGCAGATCGACCTGTCACAGGAGGAGGGCCACGCCGACCTGTTCTCGGACAACCGCATCATCATCCGTCCCGAGGAGTACCCGGAGGGGCCCGCACTGGACCGGCCCCGCGTCCGTCGGGTCGCCGACGGTCTCACGGCCCTCTGGATCGGTGCCCGCACCGCCTTCATCGACGTCCCGAGCGGCCAGCTCGTCGGCATGCCGCACTGCAGCCGGCTCGTCGACGACGGGAACAGGCTGTGGTGCAACGCGGGCAGCAGCGCGGTCGCCTACGACTACCGGCTCCAGCCCATCACCCGCACCGAGGCCGGCGTCCGTCTGGCCTTCCCTTACCGGGACCCGCGCGCAGGCGACATCACCGTCCCCGCCTTCCTGGATCAGGACGGCGCCCTCCTGCGCGTCAACGCCACCACGGGTGCGACGGAGGGCCCGCTGGTCCGCACCGCCATGGGCAGCGCCTTCGGCATGGCCATCCCGCCAACTGCGGCCACCATCGACGGCGTGCTGGTGGTGGCAGACGACACCAAGACCGCGGCGGTCGCGCCCGACGGCGACATCCTGTGGGTGAGCGAGTACGGCTTCCGGCTGCACGAACCGTTCCTGCAGCGCGGCAATCTGCTGTCCGCCGACTTCTACACTCATGAGTTGGACCTGGCCACCGGCGAGATCCTTGGCAGTTGGCGCATCGGTTCGCACGGCTTCGCCGTGGTCGCGGTGGGCGAGCAGCTCGCCACCTACTCCCCGGACCAGCTCGCCCGGCTCGATCTGGACTGAGCCGTCAGGGACGAGCTCGTCCGATGGTCAGCCCGGCTCACTGGAATCTCGCGTCCAGCAGTGCGGTCACGCCACGGGGTCCTACTCCTTGTAGAGGAGGACTTCCTCCTCGAAGCGCTGCTCGATGGTCTGTACCAGGATCGGGTCGACGCCCACTTCGGCGATCTTGGGACCGTCGTTGGAGCCGAACCACTCGCGAGCGGAGTCGATGATCCGCTGCACGGCCTCGTCCTCGTTCACCTGGGAGGTGTCCACCACCAGGTCATAGCTGTCCTCTGCTGCCCAGTTCTCCCCGTAGTAGCGGCGGACGAAGCGGGTCTTCGTGTCGACATCGCGCTCGACCAGTTCCGCGGCGACGCCCTGGGACACCCGGTTGTCCTCCATGACGCGCCTGACCCGGTCTTCGTCCGGCGCCGTCACGAGCACATTGAACACGTCGGAGTGCCCCTTCAGCACGGCGAAGCCGCCGCGCCCCAGGATGACGACGTCGTACTTGGCGGCCAAGGTCACCAGCGTCTTGTTCATCCAGTCGATGGTCTGCGAGGTGTTCTCGTTGAACAGGTCGAGCAATGTCGGGGGCTTGTCGTAGAGCTCCGAGAGCCTGATCAGTCCGAACTCACTGATGACGCGATCGACGAAGGGGCGATCCGCGAACTTCCAGCCCAGCTCCTGGGCTACCCGCTCAGCGATTCGCCCACCGTACGATCCAAGTTTGCGGGAAACGGTAATGGCACTCATGTCAGTCCCTCCTCAGGGAGTCCGCGCTACGGTGCGCCTGCTCGGGTACCCAGTCTACCTGGCGGGTTCCAAATATGTCACGACATTCCTTCGAAGAACAGCCCATGCCCGCGGTACGGATCAGGATTCGATGACGCGTTTCACACGTGCCATCTCGCTGGCGGAGTTCAGCGCCAGCTGGGGAAGCGCGGGATCGATGCTCCGGTACTGGCCCGGACCCACCTCCTTGAACCGACCCTGAGCCATGCCCGCGGTCACATAGCGACCGTGCTTCCCGGCCTCCGCGAGGAAGAGGAGATCGGGCAGGTCGCTCGGCAGATCAGGCGTGCCACCCATCTCGTAGGCCACACCGCCCACCACACCACCCACTTCGAGGATCTCAATCTCCTCGCCCGTCTTGAGGTTGCCCGCGAATGCCTGCGTGACCAGAGCTTGGTAGACCGTCGTCGGAGTCCCCAGTTGCTTGAGTTCGGCTGGGGACGGCGTATTCGTGGTGCCTGCGTAGGGGTTGATGAGTGGGTCGTCGGAACTGTAGTCGGGGAGCACCATCTCGCCGCGCGATCCGACGATCCGCACCGAGACCATGGCATCCGACTTCGCTGCCATGTCATCAATAGTTTCGTAGAAGACCGGCGACGCCAGGATAACTACCGTGGCAGTGGGAGACGGGGGTGCCGGCGTGGGCGTCGCGGCACCGGAAGGAGACGCCGAAGGCGCCGTGGCCCCGCAGGCGGTCAGCATCAGGGCGAGCCCCAGAACGAGTCTTTTCATGGACACAAGCTTCCGGTAGCGGGTGAGACGTGGAGTCTGTCGAAATGCTACCGATACCGTACGCCCGACGCCGACGACCCCGCTGGAGGGCGTTGCAAAAGGGGCTGTAAATGCAACAAACCCCCCGAACGAGGTTCGGGGGGTTTGTTATAAAGAAGTCCGGCGGCGTCCTAGTCTCCCACGAGGTCCCCCTCGCAGTACCATCGGCGCAGAGAGGCTTAACTTCCGGGTTCGGGATGGGACCGGGTGTTTCCCTCTCGCTATGGCCACCGTAACACTATGGGAAATAGCGTTCGGATACACCTTGCTCAAGTCTGTGTTGAGTTGTGTGTTCCCGACCGTATCTCGGGAACCTCACAGTGGACGCGTAGCATCTTTGTAGAAAGACAAGCCCTCGGCCTATTAGTATCGGTCAGCTCCGCACATTGCTGTGCTTCCACATCCGACCTATCACCTCGTGGTCTACAAGGGGCCTTACCAGATTATTCTGTGGGAGTCCTCATCTTGAAGTGTGCTTCCCGCTTAGATGCTTTCAGCGGTTATCACGTCCCAACGTAGCCAACCAGCCGTGCTTTTGGTAAACAACTGGCACACCAGAGGTTAGTCCGACCCGGTCCTCTCGTACTAAGGTCAGCTCTTCTCAAGACTCCTACGCGCGCAGCGGATAGGGACCGAACTGTCTCACGACGTTCTAAACCCAGCTCGCGTGCCGCTTTAATGGGCGAACAGCCCAACCCTTGGGACCGACTCCAGCCCCAGGATGCGACGAGCCGACATCGAGGTGCCAAACCATGCCGTCGCTATGGACGCTCGGGCAAGATCAGCCTGTTATCCCCGGGGTACCTTTTATCCGTTGAGTCCTGGCGCTTCCATGTGCCACCAGAAGATCACTAGTCCCGACTTTCGTCCCTGCTCGAGATGTCTCTCTCGCAGTCAAGCTCCCTTGTGCACTTACACTCGAAACCTGATTGCCAACCAGGCTGAGGGAACCTTTGGGCGCCTCCGTTACCTTTTGGGAGGCGACCGCCCCAGTCAAACTACCCATCAGGCACTGTCCCTGATCCAGATAATGGACCTAGGTTAGATAACCAGAGTGACCAGAGTGGTATTTCAACGATGACTCCACCTGAACTGGCGTCCAAGCTTCAAAGTCTCCCACCTATCCTACACAAGTCACACCGATCACCAATACCAAACTATAGTAAAGGTCCCGGGGTCTTTCCGTCCTGCTGCGCGTAACGAGCATCTTTACTCGTAATGCAATTTCGCCGCCGAGTTCGTGGTGGAGACAGCGCCCAAGTCGTTACTCCATTCGTGCAGGTCGGAACTTACCCGACAAGGAATTTCGCTACCTTAGGATGGTTATAGTTACCACCGCCGTTTACTGGGGCTTAAGTTCTAGGCTTCGCCGTGAGGCTAACCCTTCCCCTTAACCTTCCAGCACCGGGCAGGAGTCAGTGCGTATACATCGTCTTACGACTTAGCACGCACCTATGTTTTTAGTAAACAGTCGCTTGGGCCTGGTCTCTGCGACCCTCAACGCTTTCGAAGTAAATTCTAATACGCATCAGGTCCCCCTTATTCCGAAGTTACGGGGGTATTTTGCCGAGTTCCTTCACCACGATTCTCTCGATCGCCTTAGTATTCTCTACCTATCCACCTGTGTCGGTTTGGGGTACGGGCGGCTAATATCTCGCTCACGAAGCTTTTCTAGGCAGCATAGGATCACTCTTACGACAACCAAAGTTGCCGACACATCATGTCTCAGGCTTAATGAAACGCGGATTTGCCTACGTCTCGCCCTACACACTTGACCCGGTATATCCAAAACCGAGAAGAGCTACCTTCCTGCGTCCCTCCGCAGCTTGCCTACTATGAACTTGGGTCACAGACTCAGTGAAGATCCGTCCGAAGACATCACCACACCTCGCGTGCTTAGCATCATCCAGTTCGGCAGGGGCGATATTTCGCCGGTACGGGAATATCAACCCGTTGTCCATCGACTACGCCTGTCGGCCTCGCCTTAGGTCCCGACTTACCCAGGGCAGATTAGCTTGACCCTGGAACCCTTGGATATTCGGCGGACGGGTTTCTCACCCGTCTTTCGCTACTCATGCCTGCATTCTCACTCGTGTGCTCTCCACGGCTGGGTCACCCCGCCGCTTCACTGCGCACACGACGCTCCCCTACCCATCCACACAACCTTACGGCTTAAACGTGTGAATGCCATAGCTTCGGCGGATAACTTGAGCCCCGCTAAATTGTCGGCGCAGAATCACTTGACCAGTGAGCTATTACGCACTCTTTCAAGGGTGGCTGCTTCCAAGCCAACCTCCTGGTTGTCTCCGCAACTCCACATCCTTTTCCACTTAGTTATCGCTTAGGGGCCTTAGCTGATGATCTGGGCTGTTTCCCTCTCGACTATGAAGCTTATCCCCCACAGTCTCACTGCCGCACTCTCACTTACCGGCATTCGGAGTTTGACTGATTTCGGTAAGCTTGTGGGCCCCCTAGACCATTCAGTGCTCTACCTCCGGTAAGAAACATGCGACGCTGCACCTAAATGCATTTCGGGGAGAACCAGCTATCACGAAGTTTGATTGGCCTTTCACCCCTATCCACAGCTCATCTCCTCGGTTTTCAACCCAAGTGAGTTCGGTCCTCCACGACGTCTTACCGTCGCTTCAACCTGGCCATGGATAGATCACTTCGCTTCGGGTCTAGAGCACGCGACTAAAAACGCCCTATTAGGACTTGCTTTCGCTACGGCTTCCCCACACGGGTTAACCTCGCCACGTACCACTAACTCGCAGGCTCATTCTTCAAAAGGCACGCCGTCACCCCGAAAGGCTCCGACGGATTGTATGCGATCGGTTTCAGGTACTATTTCACTCCCCTCCCGGGGTACTTTTCACCTTTCCCTCACGGTACTTGTCCGCTATCGGTCACCAAGGAGTATTTAGGCTTAGCGGATGGTCCCGCCAGATTCATGCGGAATTTCAGGGGTTCCGCATTACTTGGGGTGACGCTCCAGAGTGATCAACTTACGCCTACAGGAGTCTTACCTTCTCTGCTGTGCCATTCACAGACACTTCAACTTCACTGATCATTTTTTACTCTGTGGCTGCTCGACAGCGCAACCAGAACGGCCCCACAACACCCCGCATGCAACGCCTGTCAGCTATCACACACACGAGGTTTGGCCTCTTCCGCGTTCGCTCGCCACTACTAACGGAATCACTATTGTTTTCTCTTCCTGTGGGTACTGAGATGTTTCACTTCCCCACGTTCCCTCCAACTGCCCTATATATTCAGGCAGAGGTTGCCGGACATGACTCCGGTATTTCAAGGTTTCCCTATTCGGAAATCCACGGATCAAAGCTCGTTTACCAGCTCCCCATGGCTTATCGCAGGTTACAACGTCCTTCATCGGCTCTTGGTGCCAAGGCATCCACCGATCGCACTTAGTAGCTTGTCAAAAAATCTACAAAGATGCTCGCGTCCACTGTGAAGTTCTCAAAATACGGGCGAGCCCAGGACAACAACCACCTCGAAAGGCGACTGCCGGCATGGTCCGCTAGAAGGCGTTGCAAAAGCAACCGACCCTTCAGGACCCAACAGCGTGCTTAACCCTCACTCCACCCAGACCCACGTTCCACTCCCCGAAGGGTTGTACTAATCGGACCAGACTTCTGATCAGGCATGAAAAGTCAATGTTCCACATTCCGGTGCCGGCCGCGCTGGAAACATCTGTCCCAGAACACGACCATGAGCACCACAGTCAAAAACTGTGCTGCTACAGGCTCCTTAGAAAGGAGGTGATCCAGCCGCACCTTCCGGTACGGCTACCTTGTTACGACTTAGTCCTAATTACCGGTCCCACCTTCGACGGCTCCCTCCCACAAGGGGTTAGGCCACCGGCTTCGGGTGTTACCGACTTTCATGACTTGACGGGCGGTGTGTACAAGCCCCGGGAACGTATTCACCGCAGCGTTGCTGATCTGCGATTACTAGCGACTCCGACTTCATGGGGTCGAGTTGCAGACCCCAATCCGAACTGAGACCGGCTTTTTGAGATTCGCTCACCCTTGCAGGTTCGCAGCTCTTTGTACCGGCCATTGTAGCATGCGTGAAGCCCTGGACATAAGGGGCATGATGACTTGACGTCATCCCCACCTTCCTCCGAGTTGACCCCGGCGGTCTCCTATGAGTCCCCGGCATTACCCGCTGGCAACATAGGACGAGGGTTGCGCTCGTTGCGGGACTTAACCCAACATCTCACGACACGAGCTGACGACAGCCATGCACCACCTGTAAACCGACCATAAAGGGGCACCTATCTCTAGATGTTTCCGGCATATGTCAAACCCAGGTAAGGTTCTTCGCGTTGCATCGAATTAATCCGCATGCTCCGCCGCTTGTGCGGGGCCCCGTCAATTCCTTTGAGTTTTAGCCTTGCGGCCGTACTCCCCAGGCGGGGTACTTAATGCGTTAGCTGCGGCACGGAGTTCGTGGAATGAACCCCACACCTAGTACCCACCGTTTACGGCGTGGACTACCAGGGTATCTAAGCCTGTTTGCTCCCCACGCTTTCGCTTCTCAGCGTCAGGAAAGGTCCAGAGAACCGCCTTCGCCACTGGTGTTCCTCCTGATATCTACGCATTCCACCGCTTCACCAGGAATTCCATTCTCCCCTACCTTCCTCAAGTCTGCCCGTATCGGAAGCAGGCTCAGGGTTAAGCCCTGAGTTTTCACTACCGACGCAACAAACCGCCTACAAGCTCTTTACGCCCAATAAATCCGGACAACGCTCGCACCCTACGTATCACCGCGGCTGCTGGCACGTAGTTAGCCGGTGCTTCTTCTGCAGGTACCGTCACTCTCGCTTCGTCCCTGCTGAAAGCGGTTTACAACCCGAAGGCCGTCATCCCGCACGCGGCGTTGCTGCATCAGACTTGCGTCCATTGTGCAATATTCCCCACTGCTGCCTCCCGTAGGAGTTTGGGCCGTATCTCAGTCCCAATGTGGCCGGTCACCCTCTCAGGCCGGCTACCCGTCGAAGCCTTGGTGAGCCACTACCTCACCAACAAGCTGATAGGCCGCGAGTCCATCCTTGACCGCCGGAGCTTTCAAACCAACACGATGCCGTGAAGGCTGGTATCCGGTATTAGCACCTGTTTCCAGGAGTTATCCCAAAGTCAAGGGCAGGTTACTCACGTGTTACTCACCCGTTCGCCACTCGTGTACCCCCGAAAGGGCCTTACCGTTCGACTTGCATGTGTTAAGCACGCCGCCAGCGTTCGTCCTGAGCCAGGATCAAACTCTCCGTTGAAAATTATCAGCACAGACACCCCAAAAGGCACCTGCTCAACTGTCAACTAGTTTGATACCGACAAAATCCAAAAAACTGGACTTTAATCAATATTAATTCAAAGGAATCCATCCCCAACCAAAGCTGGGAGACGGGTTCGCACGACAAGACTCCAAAAAGCCTTGCCAGTGCATGTATTTGGCATTGACTTAAAGCACACTGTTGAGTTCTCAAGTTTCGGGTGCGACCCGCGCATCAAACACACCATTTCCAGTGCGATTTCCGCTTGGGGCAACTCGATCAACTTTACTTGCCGTGTTCCAGCCTGTCAAATCGGCCGGTTTGGCTTGTTCCGTTGAGTTGTATTTGCCGCTTGGGCAACCCGCAGAACTTTACTTGTTGGCCTCCCCCGTGTCAAATCGCTTGATCTGGGTGGATCAGCCCGCAAATAAGCATGAATCCCCATGTGACTGGGGGTTTTGCTTGTTCAGCAGTCGCTTGCGCGAAGGCCAATACTAGACAGACTCTGCGAAGAAGTCAAAATCGGTGTAGGGCTGGGCGCTTCTGCCAGCCGCCTGTGGAGTCGAGCCGCAGGGCAATGTCGTCGTGGCTTGGGCTTGAGCTCCCTCTGGGCGTGGTTCGAGTTCCGGTGGCACAACCGTTTCGCCATGTCGCTCGACCGGGACACCGTCATCGCGTTCCACGACGAGACCCTCCCCGCGCCTGATTCCGGCGGGCTGGCCGCGGTCCGGATGGATCGCGGCTAGCCTCGTCGCCCATGGGGGATGAAGCAACGGGTGTGGTCACGTACAAGCGTTGGAAGCGCTTCGGCAAGGACCGCTTGTACGTGAACCGCGACGACGTCCAGGTGGGTTACCTGGACGTGCTCGCCGGAACGCTGCACCCGGAGTCGCCCGAGCTCAGCGACGAGCTGACGGCTGCCGTCGACTCCTGGCGTCTGACGGTCCCCGAGCCTGGCTCGAACCTGGTTCCTGAGCTGGCGGCCCGCGGCCGGTCGAAAGACCCGGAAGCGCCTGTGCGGGCCGAACCCCACGTCGTGGGTGTGCCGCGCGAGAGCGAGCCCCTGCCGGCTGTCGTAGCGGCGACGTTTCCGCAGCCGGCCGGCGGCGGCGGGTCGAAGGACCCCGAAGCATCCCCAGCATCTGAACCCGTGATGGCTGACCTGGCCGCCAACCGCCCAGGCGCCTCGCTTCAGGCCCAGATCGACGCTGCCCACGCCGCCGGTCAGCGCGCCACCTTCCTGCGGCGCATCTTCCTCGGCAAACATGCCCGTTCCTCCTGGGAGCGGGGCGCCATCGGTGAGCGACTGGTCGCCGCGGAGCTCGAGAAGCTGCAGAGGAAGGACGCGCGCTGGCTGTTCCTCCACTCGATTCCCGTTGGCTCCAACGACTCAGACATCGATCATGTCCTCATCGGCCCCGGCGGCGTGTTCACCATCAACTCCAAGAACCACGACGGCATGAAGGTATGGGTGGGCGGCAACACGTTCATGGTCAACGGCGTGCGCCAGCCGCACATCCGCAACTCCAGATACGAGGCGAGCCGCGCATCGAAACTCCTGACCAAGGCGACCGGCTTCGACGTGAGTGTGCGAGGGGTGGTGGTGCCCGTCAATGCCGACACCTTCGTCGTGAAGGCGGCACCGGAGGACGTCACTGTCATCAACCGGAACCGCCTCGTCAAGCACCTCCGGCGCCTGCCGGAGCGTCTGGCTCAGAACACCGTCGAGGCGGTGTTCGAGCAGGCCTGCCGGAGCACCACCTGGCTCCCTCTGCCGGGCGGTGCCCGGGAGCACCCGAGCTGCTAGCTGCAGGCCTGAGCGCTTCATAGCTGTGCGATGAACACTGCAGACGCGTTCACCCAGGCGATTCGCCCGTGGCGGCCAAACCGCTGTACCACTTGCCGCTGTCCTTGACAGTCCTCTCCAAGGTATCGAAGTCCACCCGGACGATTCCGAATCGCTTGGAGTAGCCATAGCCCCACTCGAAGTTGTCCAGCAACGACCAGACGAAGTAGCCCCGAAGATCAACGCCTTCGTTCAACGCCCGGTGGGCCTGCGCGAAGTGGCGACGTAGATAGTCGAGGCGCTCCACGTCGGGGACTGAACCGTCATCGGCGACCACGTCGTCGAACGCCGCACCGTTCTCCGTCACCATCAATGGGAGGCCCGGGAACTGCCGGTTCAAGGACAGCAGCAACTCGTACAGCGCTTCTGGCGCGATATTCCAACCCATGGCGGTGTGCGGGCCTGGCTGCTCATGGAACTCGACGACGTCGTCGCTGCCCGGCCAAGCCGTGCCGCCGGACGGCTTGTGCCCATCAGCGCCCTGGCGCGGTGATATCCCGTCCCACAGCCCGACGGTGGTGGTCGAGTAGTAATTGACGCCAAGCGTGTCGATGTCTTGGTTGATGAGCTCAAGGTCGCCTTCACGGACGAAGGACCAGTCTGTGACCCCTGCGGTGTCCTGCAGCAGGTCAGGAGGATAGAAGCCTCGCAGCATGGGCCCAGTGAATGCGCGATTGGCGAGGGCATCAATGCGCCTCACGGCCTCGTCGGCCCCTTCCCCAATGCCGCGGAGCACGTGGAAGTTCAGGGTCACTGAGTACTCGGGTGACCCAGTGGACGTAGCGCGCAGAGCCTGAATACCCAGGCCGTGTGCGAGGTTCAGGTGGTGCACGGCCGCCAAGGCGGCGGCCGGTTCCGTGCGGCCCGGCGCGTGCCCACCCTGGCCATAGCCCAAATAGGCACTGCACCACGGCTCATTGAGCGTGGTCCAGGTGTGAATGCGATCGCCAAGTGCGCTGCCCACCACTGCGGCGTATTCTGCGTAGGCCTCGGCCGTGGCCCGCTCGGGCCAACCGCCCCGGTCCTCCAGTGCTTGGGGAAGGTCCCAGTGGTACAGCGTCGCCACCGGAATGATGCCGCGCTCCAGCAGCCCGTCCGTCAGGCGTGAGTAGAAATCCAGACCCGCCTGGTTCACTGCACCCACACCGCCGGGGATGACGCGCGGCCAGGCGATGGAAAACCGGTAGGCCCCCAGGCCCATCTCTTTCATGAGGTCGAGATCGTCTTCCCAGCGGTGGTAATGGTCGCAGGCGACATCGCCCGTGTCACCGTCCGAAACCTTGCCGGGCGTGCGGCTGAAGGTGTCCCAGATCGAGGGGCCTCGCCCGTCCTCGTGGACGGCGCCTTCCACCTGGTAAGAGGCAGTGGCCGATCCGAAGACGAAGCCGGGCGGGAACACGAGACCCCGATCAGGGCGATCAGCATGGTGGAAGCTCATGCCAGGACCTCCGCGACGCCGTCGGAAGCAGCGACAGGGTCGCCCAGGCCCTTCGCCAACCACCAGCCGTCCGCGACATCGCTCGTCGCGCGGATCCCACCCTCGGCTTCGTGGATCTGGAACTCGACGGCGGAGCGGTCAGGGTTCGTCACCCGCACGCTCCTGGCGCCAGACCCGCCGCCGGCGAAAACCCGGAGCGTGAGGCCATCCAGGTAGTCATAGTCAGGGCGGGTGGCGACTGAACCCATGGGAAGGATTGCGCCTGCGCGGACATAGATCGGCAGGCTGGTGAAGCCATGGCTCTCCGTGCGCCAGCCACCGCCGTCGACGACCTCACCGGTGAGCAGCTGGGTCCAGGTGCCGGCTGGAAGGTAGAACTCCACATCGCCCGAGTGGGAGAGGACAGGTGCGACCAGAATGTCTGGGCCGAGCATGTACTGCCGGTCCAGGTGGTCAACCGAACGGTCCTCGGGGAACTCCAGTTGCATGGGTCGCATAATGGGCAGGCCCGTCCGGGCGGCTTCCATCCCGACCCCGAAGAGGTAGGGCATCAGCCGCATCTTGAGGTGAGTGAAGACGCGTGTGACCTCCACGGCCTCCTCGTCGAACGCCCACGGGACCCGGTAGGAGTTCGAGCCGTGGAAGCGGGAATGGGAACCCAGGAGCCCGAACGCCGTCCACCGCTTGAAGACAGCGGGGTCGGGAGTGCCCTCGAATCCCCCGATGTCGTGGCTCCAGTGGGCGAAGCCGCTCAGGACGAGCGACAACCCGCCTCGGAGAGTTTCCGCCATGGACTCGAACGTTGAGGTGCTGTCGCCGCCCCAGTGCACCGGCATGGTCTGGCCACCGGCGGTCGCCGAGCGGGCAAAAAGAACAGCCTCACCTTCGCCACGTTCCTCCACGATGACGTCGAAGACCGCCTTGTTGTAGAGGTGGGTGTAGAGGTTGTGCATCCGCGAAGGGTCTGAGCCGTCATGCCACACAACATCGACGGGGATCCGCTCGGCGAAGTCCGTCTTGAAGGCATCCACACCCTGACGGAGAAGCACCCGAAGCTTCTCCTGGAACCACTTCGTGGCCTCGGGGTTCGTGAAGTCGACCAGGCCCATGCCCGCAACCCACAGGTCCCATTGCCAGATGGACCCGTCCGGGCGCTTGACCAGGTAGCCCTTTTCGGCACCCTCGGAGAACAGCACGGAGCGTTGCGCGATGTAAGGGTTGATCCAGACGCAGAATTTCAGGTCCTTCTCCCGAAGACGCGCGAGCATGGCGTCCGGGTCCGGGAAGGTGCGGCGGTCCCAGACCAGGTCCGTCCAGTTGAATTCACGCATCCAGAAACAGTCGAAGTGGAACACCGAGACCGGCAGGTCGCGCTCCGCCATGCCGTCGACGAAGCTCGCGACGGTGCCCTCGTCATAATCGGTCGTGAACGAGGTGGACAGCCATAGCCCCCAGGACCAGGCGGGGACGACGGGCGGCCGGCCGGTCAGGCCGGTGTAACGCTCGAGCACGTCTTTGGGCGTGGGTCCATCGACGATGAAGTACTCCAGCACCTCACCGGGCACGGAGAACTGGACGCGTTCCACCGCTTCCGAGCCGATCTCGAACGAGACGTGACCGGGGTCGTTGACCAGCACACCGTAGCCGCGGCTGGAGAGATAGAAGGGCACGTTCTTGTAGGCCTGCTCGCTGGAGGTGCCGCCGTCGGCGTTCCAGATCTCCACGGTTTGGCCGTTCTTCACCAGGGGCCCGAACCGCTCGCCGAGCCCGTAGATGGCCTCCCCCACGCCCAGGTCGAGTTGCTCGTGGACGAAGGTTCGGGGCCGGGGCACCGGCGCTCCCTCGCTGGCGTTGTCGATGAGGCCCGGGTCCACCTGGGCGTCAACGTCGAGCTGCAGGTATCCCTGCGCCTTGTGGCCGCTTCCGGTCAGCCGTCGACCGTCGCTCTCGAATGCCAGCTGCCAGGGTGATCCCTGGTTGATGCGGGCCACCAGGCTGCCGCTGGTGAGGGTGGCGTGGTCGGCCGCCATCGACACCGTGCCGGCACCGCCCTCGACGCGGCCGGGCAGGTCGAACCCCTGCACCGGACGGCCGCCGATGTGGTGGGCGATCCGCACGCGGATGACGCCCTCGCAGGGCGACGACAGCGTGGTCGTGAGCACGGCCCGGTTCAGCACGTCGCCGCGCTTCTCGATCTCCTTGGTAGGTGCCGTGATGACCAGACCCGGGCCGTCCGGGGTCTCGTCGGACTCCCAGATGTCGTAGGCCTCCTGCGCATACAGGGGCCGGACCCCGGGCCGGATCTGCCAGAAACCATCGGTGAATTTCATTACTTGACTGCTCCTGCGGTGATGCCGCGCGTGAGGGTGCGCTGGAAGATGAGGAAGAAGATGAGGGTCGGGATGAGGCCCAGCAGCGCCGAGGCCGACGTCGTGGTGACGTCCATGAGCCGGTCGCCCTGCAGGACGGAGATGGCCACGGGCACCGTCTGGTTGGCGTTGGAGACCAGGAACGTGAGCGGGATCAGGAACTCGTTCCAGGTCCAGATGAAGAAGAAGATCAACAGGACCGAGAGCGTGGGGCGACTGATGGGATAGATCACCCGGGTGAGGATCCGCCACCGGCTGGCGCCGTCCATGGCGGCGGCTTCGAGGATCTCCCTGGGAAAGGCCCCAAATACCGACGCCAACAGGTAGGTGCCGAATGCTGCCTGGATGACCGTGAAGATGATGATCACGGACCACACGTTGTTGTAGAGTCCCATGCTTTTGAACATGTAGTAGAGCGGGTAGAGGAGCGCCTCCTGCGGCAGGAGGTTTGCCAGCAGGAACGCCAAGACCACCCAGGAGCGGCCCTTGATTCTGCCGATGCCGATCGCGAAAGCGTTGAGTACGGAAATGATGACTGCGAAGACGGCGACGAGGCCGGAGATGAAGAACGAGTTCCACACCTTCCGTGGGAAGTCGACGCGCTCCCAGAAGGCCATGATGCCGTCGAGGTACAGACCCTTGGGCAGTGCCAATGGGCCTCCTGCGGAGTACTCGGCAGGCGACTTGAAGGAGTTCACCAGGATCAGATAGAAGGGGGCCACAATGGCCACGGCAGCCGCAATGGCGAAGGCGAGGAGCAGCCAGTCCATGGGACGACGCCTGAGCATGCCGCCCCGGCCACGCCTCTTGGTCTGGACCGGAGTAAGGATGTTGGTGGTCATCACAGGCCTGCGCTTTCCTTGCGCTCCATCGCGTTCTGAGCGCGGATGAAGAGAATGGCGACCACACTGATGACGATGGTCAGTGCGGTGGCGATCGTGGCGCCGTAACCCACCTGCTGAGACTGGAAGAACTCGCTGTATGCGTAGTAGGCGGGAACGATCGTCGACGTGCCCGGCCCTCCCCTGGTGAGCACATAGATGGGGCCGAACACCTTCAGCGCTGCGATCGTGCAGGTGAGGGTGACAACGAAGATCTCTGGACGGATGATGCTGACGGTGATCGCCTGGAACCGCTGAATCCAATTGGCGCCGTCGAGTTCCGCGGCTTCGTACAACTCGGGGTTCACTCTCTGGAGGGCGGCCATGAAGATGACGACGGGGTAGCCGATCTGGATCCACACGAGCACCACCATCATGCTGGCGAGCGCTGTATCAGGCGAGCCCAGCCAGTTGTGGGTGAGTGAGCCCAGGCCGACGCCCTCGAGGATGGTGTTCAGGGCACCGTCCTGAGGCCGCAGGATCCAGCCGATCACGATGCCCGCGATGACCGCCGGCAGGATCTGAGGCAAGTAGTACGTGGCGCGGAGGAAGCTGGCGACCTTGCCGCCGAATTTGCGTCCCACCAGGTCGAACAGGAGCGCCGCCAGGATGAGCCCGATCGAGGTGGGCACGATCACCATGGCGACGATCATCCAGAGGCTGTTGCTGAACGAGGCCCAGAACTTGTCGTCGCCGAAGAGCTTGAGCCAGTTGTCGAAGCCGATGAACTCGGGAGGCTTGATGCCACGCCAGGACGTGAAACTCAGGTAGATATTCCAACCCAAGGGGATGAGCACCACCAACGTGAGCAGCGCGAAGCCGGGAATCAGGTAGAGCCAGTAGATGAGCGAGCGCCGGCCACGTTCAGGGATCAGCGGCTCTTCGATGGATCGCGGGCGTTTGGCTCGCTTGATGGTGGGAACAGCAGTCACAGCCCTACTCCTTCGTGGGGTGGCGGCTCGGGTGAATGGTGCGAGGGTCGAGTGCGGGGCGGCCGCGTGGCCGCCCCGCCGATGCCGACTAGCTGACCTCTTCGGCGTAGGAGTTGTACTCCGCCGCGAGACCTTCCCGCACCTCAGCCGGGCTCTTGGTGCCGTTGACGAGTTCCTGGAGCTGGGCGACGATCACGTCGTAGAAGGTGGGGGTGGCCCAGTCGGGGTAGAAGGACAGGCCGTCCTGCTCGTTGACCGCGTTGAACGCCTGGATGAGTTCAAGGCTCTTCTCATCGGTGATGTCAGCCTCGTCCGCTGCGACGGGAAGGCCCCCGTTGTTGCCCAGGATTGCCTGGATTTCGGGGCGCATGGTGATGTCGATGAACTCGTAAGCGAGCTCCTTGTTCTCGGCATTCTCGGGGACGACCCAGAGGTTGCCCGAGGAACCGAGGCTGAGCTCGCTGCCGGGGAACGGGAACAGCCCGAATTCGAAGCCTTCGATTTCATCGACGAAGCGGCCGTACCACCACGAACCGGAGACGAACATCGGCGACTGCCCACCCATGAAGGCCAAGCCCGCATCCTCCGCCTTGATGCCGGAGACGTCTTCAGAGATATAGCCCTTGTCGACGTACTCAAGAAGAGTGTCGGTGGCGTAGGTGATGGGTTTGCCGTTCCAGTCGAGGGGGTTTTCATACAGCTGGTAATCATTGACCCACTGGCGGTCAGCCTGACTCAGCGCGAGTTGGTACCACAGCTGACCGAGCGGATACTCGAGGCCGGCGGTGGCCAGTGGGGTCACACCCTCGGCCACGAAAGCATCCATGACAGCGATGAAGTCCGCGTAGGTGGTAGGCACCTCAAGGCCTGACTCCTCGAACATCGCCTTGTTGTAATAGACGGTCACAAACTCGCCGTAGTTCGGGATTCCGTACCAGGGGCCAGAGCCCATCACGCCGTTCTCGTTGTATCGTGCCGTCGTCTGGAGCGCCGGTGCCAGTTTGTCGTCCCAGCCGTATTCGTCGACGGCGCCGCTGATGTCGGCCAGGAGGCCCTGGCTGGCCAGGAGCCCAGCCGTCGCGTTGCCCTTGTTGAACTCCATCACGTCAGGCGCCTCGTCCGAGTTGAGGACCTGGCTGGCCGTCGAGCGGATCTGTTCGAAACTCTTCTCCTCGAAGTTGACCGTGGCTCCGGTCTCCTCCTCGAAGATCTTGATGGCCTCATCCCAGGCAATGCCCATGGCCGAATTGGCACCTTCGTAGTGCCAGAGAGTCAACGAGCCGCCCTCGCCGGAGGCGCCAGCCCCGCCGTTGGTCGCCTCGGCGGGTTCAGGGTCCGACGTGCCGCCAGCGCCACATCCGGTCAGCAACAGCGCCGCGACGGCCGCTGCACTCACGATCTTCTTGAGCATCACTACCTCCTTGTAGGACTGCGAGCCAGCAGGCTGCTGGGGCACTCCGATGCTTTGTTTGCGACTCGAACATATCCCGCCGACGAACGTCTTGCAAGAGTTCTGGGGATTTAGTTGTACTTCGTTACAAACCGAGGCTGCCGCGGTGCTGTGAAGTCAGGTCAAGGCGGACGGAGCAAGGATGAACTCGGAGAAGACCAACTCGGCGGCACCGAGCAGCACCGCGTCGGGCACATTGGCGGGCAGGATCGTCAGGTCGCGCCGGCTTGACCGGATGGCCTCAGGCACCAGTTCTTCGACCGTTCTCCCCGCCACAAGGCCGGCGAGGAACCCGGCGATCAGGATGGTCCCGGGGTTGAAGAGATTGACGATGTTGCGCAGGGCGACGGCCAGATGGGCCAGCAACTCTTCGTTGAGCTCATGGAGGCCCGGCTCGTCGCGCCGGCTGCGCCACTCGTCGACGAGTTCCTCGATGGTGAAATCGGGATTGCCGAGCGCTTCGCCCAACTGAGCGGCTGTGACCTCCGCTTCCAGGCATCCTCGGCCACCACAATGGCACTCCTTGCCGCCCGGATTGACTGCCACGTGCCCGATCTCGCCGGCGAACCCCTGGGCACCCACCAAGAGGCGTCCGTCCTCGACCGCTCCCCCGCCGATGCCCGAAGGCCCGCCGATGATGTAGAACAGGTCGTCGCGGTTCACACCGGCCCCGAACGTCGTCTCGGCGCGAAGCGCGAGGATCGCCGCGTTGGCGGCCCAGGTGGGCGCACCCAGCGCTTCGGCAGCGTGGCTGGAGAGCGGCTCATCCGTCCATCCCAGGTGGGTGGCCTCGCTCACCGAGCCGTCCTGCAGGCGGATCTGCCCCGGGACGGCCACCCCAGCGCCCAGGAGTCGCCACTCTGGATGACGTTTGAGCATGTCGTTTGCGGCCTCGGCGGCCAGTGCCGCCACGGTCCGCGAGGATGGGAGATCATCAAGCGGCAGCGAGACCCGCTCAAGAATGCGACCTCCCGTGGCGACGGCGGCCACCCGCAGCATCCCCACCTCGGGGTTGATCGCGATGGCCACCAGGCCGGGGTCGAGCGACACCACGGGGCTGGGCCTTCCGGTGCCGTTCGGCACCGGTTCCGACTCCGTTGCGATGCCCAGCTTCACGAGTTGCGCCACGAGTACGCCCATGGTGGATCGGTTGAGGCCCAGCTGCCTGGTGAGCGCTGCACGCGTTTGGGGGCCACCTCGATGCAGCAGATCCAGCAGGCGCGACACGTTCACCTCACGGATTCGTTCGGTGTTGGCAATCCCCGGGGTGTGACCGGGAGGTCGGCGGGTGACGGCGGGCATGCCCAGACGGTACTCCACCGCCGAACGGCTGGCCCCATGGCGAGGTGTCTGACCGCATGAAAGCGCCCACAGTCCGCACTCGCACCAGCCTGCGGTACGGCATAGTCTTGCCGGATGACAGCAGAGATGATCGCCGCGCTCGCCGCCGGCGTCCTGGCCCTGGTCGGGCTCACGGGGATCGTGGTGCCCGTCCTCCCCGGCAGCCTCGCCATCGGCGTCGGCGCACTCGTGTGGGCGATCTGGGGTGGCTCGTCCTGGGGGTGGATCGCGTTCGGCTTCGCCGCCTTGCTGCTGATCTTCGGTGCCCTCAGCAGCTGGATGCTGACCGGCCGCTCGCTCCAGCAGCGTCAGGTACCGAAATGGCCGGTCGTCGTCGGTGTCGTCGCCGGGGTCGTCGGCGTCTTCGTGCTTCCCGGTTTGGGCCTGCCGATCGGCTTCGTGCTCGGCCTGCTCCTGGCGGAGTGGTACCGGCTACGCGACTTCCGCATGGCGCTGGCCACCAGTTGGACGACAGTCAAGGCGCTGGGGATGGGGATCCTGGTGGAACTGAGCTGCGCGATGGCTGCGGTGGTCATCCTGGCGGTCAGCATCGCCACCGCCTGGTGAGCCGGTCTCAGAGGCCCAGCACGCCCAAGGCCCCGTTGACGATCGAGCCGGAGTCCAGGTGATTCTCCCGGTAGAGCGCGTCGATCGAGCCGCTCTGGCCGAACCCGTCGACGCCCAGCGACGCCGCAGGGACCCCGAGGGCTCCGCCCAGCGTCGGCGGCAAGGATGTCGTCCGGGTAGCGGGTGGGCTCCGTGCCGAAGCGGAGGACGGCGCACGGAGATGAAGTATCCGCCGCCACCCCGGGGGTGGGGTTGGGCTCCCACTCGCGCACGAGTAGCAGCAGAGGCCAATCCTCATGGCCTCGGCGCGGAGGGCGTAGGTGAGGTCGCCGACGAGGTCGCGGCGGGGCACCTCGCCCCCGTTCCACCGGTGCTTGTGCGGGTTGTTGGTGGGCCACCGGGCAGAAGCCCTCGTGGTGCTTGGATGAGTACGACGCAGCGAGCGCCGGCGCGCTTGAAGAGGCGGCCCAGACCGCGGGGTCGAACGCGGCGGCGGTGAAGTCGGCCGGGAAGTGGCGGTGCACAGGGTCTGCGACGTAGCTGCGGGCCTGGTGGTCACCGTCCTGGCTGCGGAACGGTCCCGTAGACGGAGGCGTAGTACCACTCAGCGTGGCCGCCGAACAGGTCGTCAGAGGGTGCGTCAGGCGGAGACCGAGAAGATGCCCCAAAGGATGAAGATCCCGAACTTGGCCAGGTGGTGCCGGGCCGGGATCTTTCGGGTATCGAGCTCGGTTCAGGTCAGTGGCGTGTCCCTGCTGTGCTCCTCGTTGTGCTGCAGCGTCGGGGAGACGATACCCGTAGCCAGGAGAGACACAGAGGGCGGCTCTTCTCTGCGCTCGACCCCGCCAGATGCGTGAATGCGCTACAAAGTAGAAAGTCTGTAGCGCTCAGACCGTACTCGGCTCACGGACAAGGCCCGCCACGAAAGCCATGTGTCTCCCGGTCACAGTGCCGAGAGAAACGCAATGCATCTCAACGCACGAGGGAAAGGAACTCATGACCGCGCGAGACGACATCCTCGAGGCCGCCAAGTCGCTGGAGGCGTCCAGTCCAGACGGAACATTCAGTCCAGCCGATGTCATCCGTTGGCTGCGGCAGCGCCAGACCCGGCTCACCGACAGCACGATCCGGACGCATGTGGTGTCGCGCATGTGCGTGAACGCACCTCCGAACCATGCCGTGGTGTACGCGGACCTGGTCAGGGTCGGCCACGGGAGGTATCGACTCTAGACCACGGATGACACGCCGAACAGCCGGCGCGTCTGGCACAACGACGAAGTACACGGGCTCGGCGAGCGGGTCCACGTACCGACCTTTGCCCTCCGGCAAGCCCTGGCCTGGTGGTCGGTGCCGAACTGGTGCGCAGACACCCAGACTCGCTTCGCCTCATTGAGGTGTTCCCCCATCAATACGGTCCGGCCCTCACTGTCTGGAAGACGCCGGAGGGCCGGATAGGGTCGCATGGCCATCCTCTGGCGCTCCTCACGCTCGGCGCAGAGATGCACATCACCCCGCTTGGAGAAGCGGCGCTCGAGGGACGGCTGAATTGGCTGGACGTGCTACTCGCGCCAGATCGACGTTTCGACGTGGTCGAGCGCCTGGAGGTCCAACTCCACCTCTCGCCACCAGCCTCGACCCCCACGACGCGCGCTATGAGCATCGGACCGCGTGTAATCGCCGCGTTCCTCCAACGGACGGCGCTGGAACGCGACCGCTGGGTACTGACGAACGGCGCCTTCTTGGACGACGAGGGCTCCGGAGCTCATGGGGAGTTGTTCGACTCGATGCCTGAGGCGGCCAAGGACCGGACGCGTCACCAACCAAAAGGCCATCCACTGGAACTCGTCGCGTCGCGATACTGGTTCTTGTGCCCGATCCAGGGAGGAGAAGCCGGTGCCCCTGTTCGTGCACTGGACACCACCGAGGGGATCATCTGGATCGGGGATCGACGTATCTCCATGATGAGCGAGTTTGAGCGCCTCGGGCGGAGTCTTGACCGGTTGGTCAACGAGGTCATGCCTCCTGCCATGTCGGGCCCACCGCGACAGCCTCCGTGCGGGCGTGGGAGGTGATGAGATGAGCTCGACGACTCCCTCCGTCCCTTGTTAGAGGCCCCGCGCAGAACATGCTCTCTGCCGCGGTCACACGCGCATGTCGTCGTGCAGCCGCACGCTGCTCAGCTCGATCGAGCCGTCGTTGCACACCCAGTAGTGCAGCCGTCGGGCGCTCGGGGCGTTGACCTGCAGGCTCACGCGCCACGCCGTCTCCCCACCGGGGCGCACCAATGACGGGGCGTCGCCACCCTCTCCGGTGCGCAACTGATGCCGCCCGCGGGAGGTGAGCTCCGCGTCGAGGCCGGTGAGCACGTGGACCAGCACTTCTACCACTTTGTCACGCGAGACGCCTTCAACTTCCGCCACGGTGGCGAAGAAGTGGTCGCTGTACCTCCACTTCTTTAGGCGCCTGACGCGCTTCTCCGATGGAGTCGTCATCAGGGCCCAGGCGTGGCGGATCTCGAAGTCCAGTTGGTCGGCGTCGTTGTCGAATAGGCGCGCGTTCTCGCTGACCTGAGCGTGCTTGCGTCTCAGTCGCTTCTCCGCGTCGCGCAGCGCGGCGCGGGCGTTCTGGAGCTGGGCACCCAACTCCTCGACGCGGCGCTCCGTGGCGCGGAGCCGCTTCACCAACTGGGCGCGCTCACGCTGGCCAGCGTCGCTCAGATCCCCCGGCTCGTCGGGATGGTCGTCAGCGGCGGGATCCTCGGGCGCGGGTTCCTGCGGCACCAACCAAGGGGGGCCGCCCACCAGGATCGACGGTGCGGGCACCGCCTCCGATGGGTCGCCGGCGTCGAGTAGCGAGAGCATCCACTCGCCGCCGTCGACCTGGCCCAGCCACAGGGGCACGACATCGCCCACCGCGACCAGCGACGACACCGCCGCCCGCTCGTCGCCTAGGTCCTCGGCTGCGACCCGCCGGATATCTCCGGGAAACAGTTCCACGTCACAGCCCGCCTGATCGACTGCGGCGACGCGCGCGAGGATGGTGTCACCGTCACGGTAGCCAGCCACCGCCTCCGCTGCCGAACGCGTGGCCTCGCGTAGGTCCACCCGGCGCGACTCCGGGTCCAGTAGACCGGTGATTTCCATTCCCTTGCAGAACAGCCGCTCGGCGGGTAAGCCAGGTAGCACAAGTTCCGGCCACAGCACCGCCGACGAATCGCCGGGGACGGACACGATTCCGCGGTCGCCTGCCACGCCTTGCACAATGCCCTCCACCATTCGGGCTTCGGCGGGACCGCTGGCGAGCGTCAGACCTCCCCGAGCCGCCATCGACATGGCGTCCGAGATCAACTGCCTGGTGACCTCCACCTTGTCGGCCAAGCTATAGGCGAAGCGCAGTGGGGAGAGGTATGGGTCTCGGGTCCACTCGTCGCCTATCGGGTAGACCCGCGAGGCACCGCCGTAAACCTGGCACAGGTCCGGCACTTGCCCACTGAATGTCCAGCTGGCCTCTGCCGTCGTGATCTCCGCGACATCCGCCAGCCCCGCGAGATCATTGCGCAATGAATCCAGGTCTACGAAGGCGGCGGGGGCGCCCGTCGCCCTGGTGACCACGACGACGGGCCGGGGCCGCTGCGCGCTCACGAGGTGCTGGGCCAGGGAAGCGGCCGCAGCCGCCGTGTCCACCTGCACCAGGTGCGTGGCCGGTTGCGCCGGCTTCTCCGCTTGCACCGAGGGGTACTGCGGTCCAAGACGCCGCGCCGGGCGCGGTACCGGCGTCGCGAGTGGCGCGGGGGGAGCCGATGGCAGCGAAGCGTTGGACCAGGCCGCGTCGAGCGCGGCCCGGATGTCCCTCTCGATCAGGCCAGGCTGGGCTCTGCGCTCCTCCGCGCTGCGCGCCAGCCGAAGGGGCACGCCCATAGGATTGATCTCCCAAGAGTCGCCCGGCGGGTAGACGCGGCAGGCGCCGAGGAACGCTCCACGCTCCTTGCCCACTGCATCCGACAGCGCGAAGGTGTGCTGCTTCGCGGGGAGGGTCACCACATCGATACGACGCCCGAATTTCTTCTCGAGCCCGGCGGCCGACACGAACGGCGCCGCCTCCCCATCCGCAACAGTGAGAACTACGACCGGACGTGTGCGAGAGGTCGAGCGGAGGTAGTCAACAAAGAGAGCGACGTCCAACGTGTCACGCAAGCCCACAGGCCCAATTGTTGGAAACTGCACTGAATCCTCCTTCGGCTGTTTCTCCATCGTGACCGCTGCCACTGACAGCGGTGCGGATTTGTTCAATCTGCCCGGCCAAGTGAGCGTTATCGACGAGCCATTTCGGTCATCCGAACCCCCGCAACTGTCGGACCTCCGCCATAGATAGAAAGGGTCGGATCAGCTGAGAGGCAGACAAATGACATCTCTCACCATCACCCGCGACAAGGTGCTGAAGTGGCGCGATCGCTGGAGCCAGGAGACCTGAGAATCATCGGCACAGAACTCGACAGAGTGGGAGCCGTCACGTTCAGGTCCATGAATCACACGTACGTCGCATGCCGGACGGAGGCGGGACGAGTGGCCTGCCGGATCTACCCCGGCTACGTCGACTTCCCGAAGGGATATGTCCCCACGGACCTGGCCGGGAACGGAACCTGGCGAACCCTGTCCACCTTCCAGAACAGCTCACAGGCTGGATCGCTAGAGATTGCAGAGGCATGCCCCCACTGTTTGACCCGGCTGCCTCTGTCCGGGGTGTGCGGCTGCCCGGACTGATCTGCGGGGTTCTCGGCCGCCCCGCCGGGCCTCGAGGTTCTGCGACGCTGTAGCGGCCGCCGTTATGGACCCGCTCCGGGGACCCCTTCTCGGAGCGGCCCCGATCCGCAGAGAGCGTATCCCGTGTCACGACGTGCTGGGTGTATCCCTGATCTGCTCCAGGGTCCGTGGCGCCCCCCGCTGCCAACCGCCCTCCCTCGAGGGCGTGAACAGGTCGACGCCACCGGTCAGCCCGCCACCACCTTCGCCTTCGCAGACGTCGCAGCCGAAGGCGTCCAGCAGCAGCGCGCGGTGCTGGCTCCAGAAGTACGCGGCCGTGATCGACGAGCTCGTCCACGGTCCCCCGTACATCTTGCAAACCCCATCGGCTCCGCACCGCAGCGGACAGCCGGTGCGCGCCGGGGCCAACTGAACCGCGACCGGTTCGTCTCCTCCGACGTCAACGCCCTCCCGCGTGGCGAGCGGGGTCAGCCCACTGGAATCCCACCGAAAGACGAAGTCCTGACCGTGGAAGAAGGCCGTGGAGAGCGCCTCTTCCTCGTCGATGCCCTTCACCACGGCACCCTTCTCCACCCACTGACGATTCGGCGAGCTCGACACGCTCGGCACCCAGTCCTCACCCTGATACTCCAACCTCCAGTACAGCCCGCCCAGCGTGGCAGCATCCTCATCCGGCATCGTCAGCCGACCGAAGGCGTGGTTCCCCGACACGACGAACACCGGCCCGCACCCCTCGCCGAACAGAGCCTCCGGGCCGTGGGTCTCCGCACCGGGCGTGGGCACCACGTCGACGGGGGACTCATCGCTCCCGTTCGGCCAGATCCGGATGACCGTCTGGCGGTAGGACTCCACCACGGGCACCGAGGGCCGGCGCCGCAGGACTTTCCCGTAGTCAGGGTCAGTGCGGTGTGGCGCTCGGGGGACCGAGATCTGGTCCTCCGGGAAGGAACCCTCACCGGGACGAAGTGGCAACGGCGACATGAAAGAACTCCTCGTTCCAGGTCTCGCTGGAACGAGACCGCATGACCTCGACGGCTGTGGAGGCCGGGTCTTCCTCGGAGGGCACCGGAGCGGTTACCGGTTGCCGTGCGACCATTCCGAGGGATTGGGGCCGCATCTCTTAACCCACCAGGGAGTATGGCACAGCACCCCGACAGAGTGTCCAGAACCACGTTTCGCGGCCGCTTCAGACCCGTCAGATGGATACATCCCCTCCGCGAGAAATTGTCGGAGCCCCCCTCTACATTGATTGCTAAAGAACCAGTGCAACAAGACACTGAACGGCAGCTCGGCGATCTGCGGCAAGCCACAGAAGCAGCCCTTTTCAGACAGGCCCTGGACAAGCCCTTACTTGGGCCCCTGCATCGGTTCTGGACACCTGTGAAGAGAACCACGCAGACCTAGGAGGGAGGCGGCTGAGAACGGCAGCACATTCTGCGCGGTTTGCGTCTCTTGCTCAACCCATCAACCACCTTCCTGGAAAGAACCATATGACGAAGACCCAGACGCCCACTCTCGATGAGATCGCCGCCCACGGGAATCGTGGCCACCACCACGGATATCAACGCAACAACAACGACATCCTCTGCATGGACGGCACGGTCATCTCGGTGATTGCAGGAAACGGCACCTGGTCGAAACCGACTCCCGCCTTCTGCCTGTGCGCGACCGGTGAGGGTGACGGCACCGTGCAGGGGACCGACGGCGTCGTCGACTGCGACTATCCAGGCCCCTATGACTACGTGGAGGTCCGCACGGACCATCCCGAACTGACCGACTCCGGTGAACTGAAATGCTTCGGTATCCCGGTTGAGGACCTGCGCGCCTGGGTCATCCAGCACGGTGGAGAGTTCCGTGTCACCCAGGCCGCGGAAGCAATCCTTCGCCCCCTGACAGAGCCGGGCAATCCCCACCCACCTGAGGAAGTGAAACCATGACTAAGTTTCTCGGCACGAGCCGGTATCACAGCCGCTCCGTGCAGCCCGACGGCACCACCACCGAGTACGACATCACCGAATGCGACTCAGCCTTCAGCATCACCGCCACCAACGACGCGGGAGAACCCCAGACCCGCGACCTCGGAGCCTTGAGCGGCGGGCTCGTCGAGGCCCTCCAGTACAACCCAGCGCTCCTGCGCGTCGGCGCGGGTTTCACGGACATCACCACCAACGGCGGGGTCGGCCTGCACGAGCTCCTCGGCATGCTCGTCGTCGACGAGCCTGGCGAACCCGATCCCAGCTCCGACGACTGGCTCACCCCAGAGGGCGAACCCAAGGTGGACCTCGGGATCGACATCGAGGACTGGGGCTACGACGAGGAGATCCTCAGCATCAGCCCGGCCGACGGCCACGACATCGTGCCGCGGTGGATCCGGATCAACGGCGAACGGGCATTCGTACTGCGGGGTCCAGCCGGGTTCGCGGCCGTCGGGATGCTCGACAACGAATACGAGTGGGCCAGACCCACGCTCACGCAAGACCTTTTATCGTGGCGCTTCTACGGTGAGTCTGGCGGCCCCTGCACCTGGGACGGTGGGGCCGGGCTCGGCTGGTGCGGCTCCAGACTGTGGGCGTTCAACCGGTGGGGTGATGTGGATCCCGTCAGCTATGTCGTCCCCGCGCCTCGGCCGGAGGGGCTCGCCCGCGAACTCGCCGGCTGGATCCTGTCACTCGATTGGGAACTGCCGTACCTGCTCTCTGCCGTCGGCATGCCCGGCCTCGGAGAGGACGAGCGCAAAGATTTGTGGGGGGCCCAGGACATGGAGGGCCAAGAGGCGTCATCCCACCTAGGTGAGGAGCTTGACCGTGAGGTGGTAGAGATCCTCTGCGACTCCTACCCGCAACTGAAGGAGGCGACGGAGGGGCTCTGCAACCCCAATTCCGAACGCGGGCAGCTGATCTACGCCTGGATCCGTCAGATCGTCCACGGTTCGTACCAGTCAGGCTCCTGGAACCAGGTCCACTCAGCCATGGTGGGCGGCATCGAGCCGCCGGCCGACGACCAGCGCGCCCCCACGATGCAGGAGCGGTGGGAGCACAGCGTGAAGCGAGCGACGGCCATCATCGAATCCGCACGAGTCAGCGACTGAGTACTGAAGCAATGGGTGGCGGCCATCCGGACGGGAAAGGGTGCCCGACAGACGGATCACCCAACGGGCGCGATACGGTGGCATCCCTCGGCGGGAGGAGCGCTGTTGCCGAGTGAGAGCGGCCCCAGCGCTCTACAGACAGAGTCACGCCAGGGGCAGTAAGGGGAGCGAATGCAGACAAACGATTTCATCCGCCACGTGGACCGGGAGCTAGACGGGCTCGCCCAGAGCACATTCTCGCCTCGCCAGTTCCCAACTCTGCCCGGAACAGAGTCAAGCGCCTGCCTGCTGCCAGACTTCCGATCCGAGTCCGCTTTCGAGAAGCGCTACGGTCGCACCTACTCGTCGCATGAGAGCAGCGCGAACTTGGGAGCCCTAGGATTCTCAATGGAAGAGGCCACGGCCGTCGTCAACGAGTTCGCCCGATTTGCTGCCAGCAATTACGGCTCCGATGTCCTCGACGCGGCGGAAGCCACGCTTCGTCGGCTGTCCCGCATCGAACAATCGATCGAACCGCTCTTCGCTGGGTTGAGGGACTGCCGAAGGTTTGGTTGACCTCCGGGGTTATGCCGCCAGTTTAGCGGCTGGGTTCATGATGAGTTCGAACTCGATGGGGGTGAGTTTTCCGAGGCGGCGTTGACGGCGTTTGCGGTGGTACTTCCCCTCGATCCAGGACACGATAGCCAGGCGCAGTTCCTCTCGTGTGCCCCAGGATCGACGGTCGAGGACGTTTTTCTGGAGTAGCGCGAAGAACGACTCCATCGCGGCGTTATCGCCACATGCCCCGACCCTGCCCATCGAGCCACGTAGCCTGTGACGCTTCAGTGCCTTGCGGAAGCGGCGCGACCGGAATTGGGAGCCTCTATCGGAATGGACGATCACCCCAGCGGGCCCGCCTCGGTGGGCCACCGCCATCTCGAGCGCGTTGACGGCGATACGGGCCTTCATCCGTGAATCGATCGAGTAGCCCACGATCCGGTTGGAGAACACGTCCTTGATCGCACACAGATACACCTTGCCCTCGCGGGTGCGGTGTTCGGTGATGTCGGTCAGCCACACCTGGTTGGGCCCGTCAGCGCTGAACTGCCTGTTGACCAGGTCATCGTGAACCGGCGCGCCGGCCTTCTTGTAGCGGGTCTTGCGCCTGGTGAACACCGACTGGATCCCGGCGACCCGGCACAACCGCCACACTCTGCGCTCCGACAACTCGTAGCCCAACTCAGCGAGGTCGTCTGCCAGTACCCGGTAGCCGCCCTCGGGGTCGTCGGTGTGCAGCTGATGCAGCACCGAGATGAGTTCTTGCTCCTCGGCCTCACGGGCTGACACCGGTTGCTTGAGCCATTTGTAGTAGCCCTGTTTGGAGAATCCCAGTATCCGGCACGCGACCGCCACCGGCACCCTCACCCGGGCACCGACCGCGGCCATCTCCTTCACGAGCGGATAGATCATTTTGGGGGCGTGATGTGAGCCTGCGACAGATACGCCGCCGCGCGCCGCAGCACCTCGTTTTCCATCTCCAACTCCCGGATCCGACGCAGTGCCTGCGACATGTCCTTGCGGGCCTCTGGATCGGTGGTCGGGGTCATCCCATGGGACTTGAACCTGGCATCACGGAGCCAGGCTTGCAGCGTGGTCTTCGCCACTCCGAGGTCCTTGACGACCTGCTTTTGCGGGATACCCGACTCGACCAACGCGACCGCGTCGCGCTTGAACTCGTCGGTGTAGGTGATCTTCGGCATGGTTGCCATCCTTTCAGCACGACCCCCCTCTCAGGAATCATGCGGTCTTGGAGTCAACCAAACCGTCAGCAGTCCCGCCTCACCGTTGCGGCACGAGCGTTCGTAGGGACGTTGGGAACCCAGATCTACCAGACCAGACCCAGAGACCCGGAGGCCAAGGGGGTGGTGGAACGCGCCAACGGCTTCCTGCAGACCTCGTTCCTCCCGGGCCGCGAGTTCGGATCCCCGGTCGAGTTCAACACCCAGCTCGGAGCTTGGCTGCCGCGGGCTAACCAGCGGCTGCTGCGCCGCACCGGCGCTGCTCCCGCGGCACGGTTGGCAGCCGAAGTGGCAGCGATGACTGCGCTGCCGCCAGTGCCACCCGCGGTCGGGTTCAGCGACCGGATCAGGCTGGGCAGGGACTACTACGTCCGGGTGATGGGCAACGACTACTCCGTGGACCCGACGATGATCGGCAGGTTCGTCGACATCACCTGCAGCCTGGAACACGTCACTGTCCGCTGCGCCGGGACTGTGGTGGCCCGGCATGAGCGTTGCTGGGACCTGCGACGCACCATCACCGACCCCACCCATGTCGCGGCCGCCAAACAGCTGCGCGCAGCCTTCCAGTCCCGCACCACCCCGGCGGCCCGCAGGGCGGAGCCAAGCCAGCAGGTGGGACTGCGGCCGCTGAGTGACTACGACGAGCTGTTCAACATCAACACTGCCGCGCAGTCGGTGAAGGAGGTGGCCTGATGACCACCGGCAAGAACATCGCAGCCGAGATCGCGTTCCTGGCGCGGGAACTGAAGACCCCGGTGATCACCGAGACCTTCACAACCCTGGGCGACCAAGCCCGCCAAGCCGGCTGGTCCCACGAGGAATACCTCGCCGCTGTCCTGGGCAGGCAGGTCGCATCCCGCACCGCCAACGGCACCAGGATGAGGATCTCAGCAGCCCACTTCCCACAGGTCAAGACCATGCAGGACTTCACCTTCGATCACATCCCCGCCGTCACCAGAGACGTGATCGCGCACCTGGGGACCTGCACCTTCATCGCGAAACGGGAGAACGTGGTCCTGCTCGGGCCACCCGGCACCGGCAAGACCCACCTGGCGATCGCCTTGGGCATCAAGGCCGCCGAAGCGTCCTACCCGGTGTTGTTCGACTCCGCGACCGGCTGGATCCACCGGCTGGCCCAAGCCCACGCCAAGGGCAGCCTCGAGCGAGAACTCCGACGGCTGAACCGCTACCGACTACTCATCATCGACGAAGTCGGATACCTACCGCTGGACGCGGCCGCGGCGGCGTTGTTCTTCCAGCTCGTCGCCTCCCGTTACGAGACCGGCTCCATCATCGTGACCTCGAACCTGTCCTTCAGCCGCTGGGGCGAAACCCTCGGCGACGACGTCGTCGCCGCCGCCACCATCGACCGCCTCGTCCACCACGCCCACGTCATCGGCCTGGACGGCGACTCCTACCGAACCCGCGGACACCGCGACAGCATCAACCAGCAAAACAAGTAGCCAACCAACAAGAAACCGGCCGAGAGGGGTCAATTTTCAATCAGCACAGGGGGGTCAGAATTGGCCGGCGTTGACACATGACCCGGCTGATCACCAGGCTCCAGAGCGGCGTCCCGGCCGGCCTCGACGAGCTGCGGTCGCTGGGGCAGACGATGAAACGGCGCCGCGATGACATCCTCGCGTTCTTCGACCACCCCGGCACATCGAACGGTCCAACCGAGGCCGTCAATGGCCTCCTGGAGCACCTCCGCGGGACAGCGCGCGGGTTCCGCAGCATCGTCAACTACGTCGCCCGATGCCTACTCGACGCGGGCGGGTTCAGACCCCTGATCCACTCACTTCTGTGAAGAGCCACTTTGAGAGTTCCGTCGGGATGACACGGCGGTCTCCTCGCGATACCGGAATGGTAGAGGGTTCAGGACATTAGCCGCCCTCATCCAAGGCGGTGACAGCCTCTCAGTTGCGTTGTTCGGCCTGGGCTCGAATCTCCGGCAAAACAGCCTCCATAAGGCCGGGGGTTTGCGACCCGCCAAGAAGGAGCTGCCGATCTAGGAGCCGGTTTCCTGACTCGCAGGACGTCTCACTCACTAACGAACAACCATGGCAAGCCGACAAGTTCAATTGGGCCGAGCCCTGTCTACTGCTCTCGATACAGACTGGATCATTGGAGCAAACCTCCGCGTCATCCAAGGCAGCCAGAATCACTTGGAGCAGATGTGAGGGCTCACCTAGGCGTACGAGCCCGCCCATCGTCCCCTGTGCGTCACCCGCGGATGTTGTGATTAGGATGCCCGCGGTCTTGTCAGGTCTCTCAGAACTCGCATAGACACGCTCCTGTAATGCGGCGGAGGCATACCCGCTGGCGAATGCGAGCCGGCGAATTAACATGTGAGCGAGTGTGTGTAGGGCGAGGAACCGCGGTTCTGGCGAATCAAGACGGCAGGCCCACGGGAGCTGCGCACGTCGGTCAAGGAGGATTCGTGCTCGAGCCTGCACCTTGGGCAAGCTCTCCCAAGCCGCGATAGCTTCCTCATTGAACCGAAGGAAGATACCCTCGCCAAATAGTTCCACAGCAGGATAGACAGGCACATAGCCCGCCCCCCGACCCAAGTCCGCCGGAATAAAACTCGCGTCGGGCGAGTAGCGCCGGAAGCCCTTCAGCGCCCGGACCTCCCGCACTCTGCGAACCTGTCCTACTTGCTGGATCACAGTGCCGATGCTCTCGGGCCATGAGAAATCGGCCGTGGTCCATCCGTCGACGACGAAGCTATCCACGTTCGAGTCGCGGCCATTCGGCAACTTTCTCAAGAAGGCTGCCCATTCTCCGTCCTTGAGCTCGAGTAAAGAGGAAGCGGTGGAAGGCGAAGATCCGTGGGCCTCCGGCCCCTGTTCAGCGACGCCAACGACCGCACGCGGCTCGATACCCAACTCATCGGCGATCCACCCCGCAATGGCAACCCCCTGGGACGTGCCCATCCTGTCTACCAAACGGGAGAAGTACGGGTGCTTGCGGACGCGAAGGACACCCTCTTCGTGCGAGGTCATCTCTTCAGGAATATCTAAGGCTGATAGGCGCTCAGCGAGGTAATTGCCCGTTGCGCCTCTTTGTACAGCTACAAGCGTCGAGTCGCATGTACCCATCGCCAGGTCCCTTGGCTCCCAGGGCTGACGTCCCTCGCACGTGATCCCGTCCCGGTGTAGCGCGGATGGTGTGATGAGTTCATCAAGTCCTCGCGAGCGCCCACAACCGGCGCAAACCACCCTCAAGGACTGCAGTCCTTCTCCTCTCGCCTTCAGGCGCTCAAACCGCAGCTCGGTGTACTCCCGGCAATTGCGGATGGTTTCGCTGAGCTCGTCGTCGGTTCCTCTGTGGGCCCACATGAACCACGGGATGTCCTGGATATGGCTACCCTTCTGACAAACACCCACGAACCGCATGGGAATCAGAAAGCCGCCACAAGCGCAGGAATTGCTCCACCGGCCCTTGACTCTGCTGGAGAGGCGAGTGAGTCGTTCACAGCGTTCGCAGAAACGCCACGCGGGGAACCGCAGGTATTCCAGCGATGCAGTCTGCTTTCCAGCTTTTCCACCGTGTGAAGGTGGCTCACGCAGCTCTCCTCGGCCAAGCTGGTCCACGAGTCTCTGACACTCGATAACCGGGGCTGTACGCCGTTGCCAGTAGGATGTATCAGGAGCGATGAGGGATTCTCCCAAGACATCGACGATTGAGCCGACCCCGAACGGGGACACTATCTCCTGAAGCCTCAAGTCATGACTAATCTGTTCCATCGCGCCTTCCTTCGTTTGGCTCCTGCACCCTCACCGCCACATTGGGTTCTACTGAGCGCATCGAATCGCCGACCAGCCAACCCTCACCGATTTGGCCGAAGCGTTTCAGCAGAGCTGAGTCATCCTTAGGTAGGCGTTCATAGCGTAAGCTAGATCCCTCACCACGGAGCTTTTTTGCACGCCAATCCCAATCACGAAGAAGGCGCCAGATCGCTGACTCAGTCTCCTGCGCCTCCAGGGGGTCAGAGGCAGTGATACGCCGTGCGAGCTCCTCAACGAGTGCCTTGATTCGTCGACTAAGGTTCGGGTCACTGAGATCCATATTGATGGCATCACCAGGGCCAGCTAGGTCGGTAACCGTTTGCCGGACAAGAGTCACGATGGCTCCGGCCAGGGATCGATCTCGCGATGACAAGGACCACGGCGTCACACTGGAGGGCTCCACCCCGCGGTATAGGGCTTCGTGATAACCACGGAAAGTCTCAAAGTGGGATCGATCGCGGGCTCTGTTGGGCCGGAACAACGTTGTGACCAGTCCTTTCGTGCCGCCACGGCCGACGCGACTAGTCGCCTGGATGTATTCTGCGGTCGTCTTCGGCTGGCCCACCATAAGCATGAGGGCCAGCCGAGGGACATCGATCCCCACTGACAACATGTTCGACGACAGGACAACGTCAACCGCATCGGGGCGCTCATCGATGCTGCGGCTCAGTGCCCTCAGATCGTCTGGGAGTTCCCCGGGACCACGACGACTCGTGAGTTCGATCAGATTTGACGTTCGGACATAGCGCTCACGGAGGCTCAGCCGCTCCGCACGCGTCTCTAATCGACCGTTAACATCATCGAGAACAAGCGTCCCGCTGCGCCCTAGCTCTCGCAATGAATTGTGGTACATCACCAAGGTCCAGTAGCTATCCCGCCTAGGCTTGTCCTCGAGTGATGTTTGCCCAAGGATGTCCGGAAGTTCTAACAGGGGGGCCGCTGACGAAATCAGGGCAGAAGCTTGGGACATCGACTGCGGCATGAGGCCGACGTAGAGTCGGCCCTCGCCGCTCGCGACTGGCTTTGAGAAGAACGTCACATCGTCGTCGAGACCTGATGGCGGGTAGAGGGCCACGTCCCTGCCATATAGTCCCCGCACCTGATCAGCGCTTGCGCGGATCGTGGCCGTCGATGCAACGATCTTGGGCGCGTGTCCGTGTTGGCTCAGCAACTGCTGGATCACCGCATCAAAAACCGCCACGGTAGTCCCCAAAGGGCCCGACAGCAGGTGCAACTCGTCCTGAATGATAAGGGATGGCTGACGATATGGTGAGTTCAGTCCCAGGAGCCGGCCCGCCATCGGGTTGAATTGGAGACGAGCAAACTTATCGACCGTGGCAAGCAAGATTGTGGGCGGGGCCTCATACAGTTGTTCATCAATCACTATGAGGGGAAGCTCACCGTGAAAATGACATTTTGCGTTCGGGCAGCGGATGATTACGTCATGCCCGACAATCACCATCCCGTAGTTCTGGCCTTCTGATCTAGCCTCGGGCACCAGTGCAGCCTCGCACCAGGGACAGCTTTCAACCTGGAACTCGTTTGATCCTTGAGGGTTAGCGGCCTTTCGCAGGCGATTGACAGCCTCACGTGCCTCCAATTTCGTGCCCGGCGTCACCTCGTTGCCAACCCAAAGACCAATTGTGAAGGGTGCCATCCCGACCACTCTTGGGTCGGTATCTCTCATGACCTCCATGGCGCAGATGAGAGCAGCTGCTCTCTGGAACTGCTGCGCCGTCAGCAGGCGAAGCGTGTACCGAGTTATCACGGCAGTGCCGCCGCCCTTGATCCCGTCGGTGAGACGCCGCCGGAAAATCTCGATGGCGGCGAGACCCAGGTAGGCCTCAGTTTTGCCACCTCCGGTAGGGAACCAGATGAGATCCACAATTTCCCGATCGGGATGTCGCGAATCGGCAGTAGATGCTAACGAAACAAGAATGAACCCGAGCTGGAACGGTCTCCATCGAGGCTCCTCCTGTGGCCTACCACTGATGTTCGCGCCGTTGAGCATTTGCAGCCGCATGGCACTCATAGCCAGCGCAAAAGCGCGCTTCAGTAGAGTGTCCTCATCCAGCCGCTGGAGGCTCTCCTTCATACGCTCAAGAGCCACGCGTGATCGCGCCACGATTCTGGAAGCCACTTCGCTACGCGAACCGAAATGCGCGACCCGCGATTCCTGGCTACCGATCCATCCCTCAAACCCATTGACGAATCCATGAAGCGCCCTTGAGACCGAGGAAGCGTCTTGATCGATGGTCGATAAGAATTCCAAGCTCAGCGAATCATATTCCGGCGTCCCCGGGGAAAAACCCGTGGTCTCCACGTCGGAGACGACGAACGCCGGGACAGGCGTGAGCCAAATCCTTTCGCACACACCGTTCTCAACGATCCAGTCGGCGGCCATGCCATGACCAACCGCAAAGACCTGCCGGTTGCGGAAGCGTAGGTGAAGCTCCTGCGCTTCGGCATCGTCGTCGTAGGTGCGTGAGGTGTCGTATTCGAGGATGTGTCCACCACCAACGGGAGCGACTGATAGACCTGCTTGAAAGAGCATCCGCTCAACATCCGCTCGATCATTGCCCGCACTCATAGCGGTGACTCGCAGGTGTACCGTAACCAAGAAGGCGGTTCCATAAGGACGCCAGCGAGACCCAACTTCGAGAGATGTCCCTCCCTGATCGAAGCGTTGGGTGGCGTTGCTAGAGTCCAATCCGAACACCGGAATACCCAACGGACTGCGCGCCCACCGCTGGCCACCGTCTGACTCGACTGAGGCGTAGGTCGCACCTTCTATCGTGCAGCGAATCTCGGGCTTGTCGGTCACGAAAGAGATGGCAACCGAAGTGGGGCGCCAGTCCTCCGCGAGAGGAGACGAGTCGTCTTCTTCAACGTCTCCTTCTGCTACCCCGCCAGGAGCCGAGAGGTCGGAATCGACCGGCGTAACCGGTAGTTCCGACTCGATGGGGAAGAGCATCCCCACGGGGTACTGCAGATGTGGACGATTCCGAAGAACTTCGAACTCTCCGTCCTCAGGTCCACAGTAGGCAGACCTCAGGTGTTCCAACGCTTTCCTCTGGGTTGGCGTCAACATTTGCTCTCCTATCAGGCATCTACCATCTGCGATGGCCCCAGTATTCTTCGTACTCGCGGTAGCCCAGGAAGTCATTGAGATCGCCGAAGTTGTCAGCGAGGTCCACGATGAGACACTCCTCCTTGCCGCCATTTCTCGGTCCACGTAAACCGCGCCCGGCCATCTGAATGTACGCATTCGGGCTAATGGTTGGGCGGGCAATGTACAGAGCCTTGACGCCAGGGGCATCGAACCCCTGGATGAGGAGGTCACAGTTCGCGAGGATCTGAGTCTCGCCATTCTTGAACTTCTTGATTGCTTCCTGCCTCTGGTATCGGCCGGTCTGCCCGCTGACAGAATCTGCAGTCGCACCCCTATAGCGCAGAGTGGCGGCGAGCACCTGCGCTGACAGCACGCTGGGAGTAAAGACAAGGATGGGCCATTCAGGGTCCTGGGACAGTACGTGATCGGCGAGGATCCTCATGCGTTCCTGATCTCGTCCGACCCGGTCCATCACGACGGCGGAGAAGCGTCGGCTCTTTGCAGCGTCTGCTCGCTCCTTGGGGTCCAGGTCGACCTTCACACCAGGCAGAACTTCATGGCGGACCCTGGCCAGAACACCGCGCTTGACCAGCTCGTCATACTGGTGCTGCCCCTCCGTGAAGGCCGTTAGCCTGTGGCTTCCGTAGCGGGTGGCGAGGTTCGCTGTGCCCTGGCCGGATTGGCCCTTGAAGGGAGTCGCTGATAGACCCACGAGCGGGCGATCCCAACTGCGCCCGTCTATGCCAAGCCACTGGAAGATTCTCGTGTAAAGCGTCGAGTCACCACTCCTATGCGCTTCGTCCACGATCACCGCTGCAGGCTTCGACAGCCACTCGTATTCCGCCCTCCCCAGGACCACGTCAAGCTTTGCGTCGGTTGCTACGACAACAGAGAATTCCGTCTCTGGCCGAGATACGTCGTTGCTTTCCCAGAGACGTCCAACGGTGAGGGGGCGCTCGTCGCCCAATCCTCGCCAGACGGTGCTCCAAGTCTGGACTGCCTGCTCACACAGTTCCTGCGACTGAGCGATCCAGAGCACTGTCCCCTGGAGATCACCACTGATGAAGGCGCGCAGGACGGTTTCAGTTGCCACCCGCGTTTTGCCAGCACCGGTTGGCAACTCCAGCATGGCTTTGAGATGCCTTGACGTCTTCGCATCCCGTTCGGTTAATACCCGATTCATCTGGGCGCTGATCTCAGATTGAAAATCGTGAAGAGGCGGGAGTGTGACGGCCCCTGGAACTATGAATTCAGCATCCTGGCGAATTCTTCTTGTACCCGCGTACTCTGGACCGAATCCCATCCGGCGTAGCCACTGGACCGCCGCCGGGCTACCAGCCCAACTCTCGGGCACATCCCCGAATCCCAGATCCATGAACTGGTCCTTGAGGTTCTTGACTGAGTCAGTCCCGTACACCGTGAGGAAGAGATCAGCCACGGACGTGCGCCTGTTCACCAATCCTTGAGACTCAAGCCCCACCCAGAGGCCCTGGGGGAGCTGGTCTTTAAGGGTATCGTCCCCAAAATAGGCCTCCAGCCGCTGCGCATCGGTCTGTGCAGCTGCGGCTTCGGCCCTCATGGCCTCCAGCTGCGCGTTTACGCCAGCCTGCATAATGCTCAGTATGTCTGCGTGGTTGAGTCCCAATGCGAATGCGTCGCTGATCCAGTCCAAAACCTGTTTGTCACTCGCGCCGGACGCGACGATGAGATTGAGACCCTCTAGGTGCCAATCCAGCGTCTCCGATACGACGCCGTCCTCGGTCGTTACCAACTTCTCGATCTCGGCGGCACGAGTCACAGAGGCGTGTGTTAGTGCTTGCGCCCACCAGGGCTCCCGCAGCCCGGGGAAGGCGTCGAGAACCTGGTCCGATCGTTGCTCTCCAGCCCATTCGACAGAGAATGAGAAGCTGTCCTCGAATCGCATGCAGCGCAGGCTCTCGACTACTTGATCGACGTCATCCTCTGCTACCCGCAAGTACGGTTTTTGCCTGCTCCGAAGAAAGTCCTGCTGCTCATCATCATGTGCCAGGTAAACGAGGGATGGCTCCCGGCTCTCAACCCGTCCCCCCACGCGCGCGAGAATGCGCGCTGGGGCGGTGTTTGGATAGGCGACGGGCGCCGCGGCCAACACGAACTCAAGAAGAAGCTCATCCGTCACCGCACCCGGGTACTCGTCCTCGTTCAATGCTCGAGCCAAGATTTCAGGCGCTACGCAGTCAAGCTCACGGGGCAACCCCAAAGCCTCGGCCACCACCGATGGCGCTTTCAACAGAGGAAGAAAGGCATGGTATCGCGTGAGTGTGGGTGAGACGACCATCGAAGGATGAAGCGGCCCACGAATGGTGTTGAGGAGTCCGGCTACCTCGACTGCCCACGCGACTGGCGAGGGGACCCGGTGATTGACACCTGCCTCGTCCTCGCCATCCCAAGGCTCATCACCCCACGCCAAGAGCCGTTCGGTCCACTTAACTCTTTCTTCGCTCGAAGCATGGGAACGCAAAAGAATCAGAAGAACCGACGCTGGTCCGCTGCTGACCTCGGTGGTCGGGAATAGCGACAGGCGCTCAATAGGCCGCTCGCCCGGTCCCAAGCATGCGTTGATGGAGTCCAGCACCCACTGCTGGTACTCGGCTTCCAGCGGTTCATCTTCGAGCTGGAAGTCCTTCACGGCTCCTGAAATCACGCCGAGAGAATGCGCGAGGGGTCTCACACATCGCCGTGGATCGAGCTGCACGCTTTCAAACTCACCAGCCAAGGGTCGCTCGAGATCGATCACTCTTTGAGGCCAGTCCCACCCGCCATCGCGCGTCGGTACCTTTATGGCTGCTCCCGGGCATTCACGGAACACCCGCTTGGCAGTCTCCAAGGGCAGGTCGAGGACGTTGTCCCAGATCTGGAGCAGTTCTTCTTCCTGCGGATCTCTGGATAGGTTCATGAGCCTCGCGCGAAGCAGTGTGGAGGGCGACAGATCCTGGAACCGGTTCTCTCTGAGCAACCGTTCGATACCCTCCTCCTCGAGGAACGCCTCCAACACGAATACAGCGTCTTCGACCTCTACATCCTCCACTCTGCGCATGTAGACACCAGCGTGGTCGTCGAGGCTCTTCAGACCGGCAGTCGTGGGAATTACTCTGGCTTTGACTGCTTCCTCGCAAGCCTTTTGCGGCGCAGCTACTCGCAACGCGTCGGCAGCTGATACCAAGTCGGGACCGTCGGCCCATTCACGGAGCCATGACCTACCACCGCGTTTCGGAAGTTGCTCTAGGGCGCGCTTCCAGTCGCGTGTCTCTTCCTCGAACAGGTCGCTGTTCTGTTGCACCGCGCAAAGCGTCCGGAGTCGAGTCAGACGCTGCCTATCGCCATAGCAACGGGGGTGGGGGACATCATCACCAGTATGCGGGGACATGCACCATGCTTCGTGAGTCCTCTCGCTGATGTCGAGTTCAGACAGGAAGTCCAGGGGCCGTAGCTCCCCAGGCTTCCGCAGAACTCCCTTCGCGTCGGGGATGAAGCAAGAAGTGGCGGCCATAGCAGGAATAAGTGTGCTGAGCTTCTGGTCTCCCCACGAGCGTATCTCTCGACCGCGGGCAGGGAGATAACGCAAGTGCAGTGCAGGATCATCCGCTGTTCTCACATTCGGAACGAGCTCAACGAACATCTCGGAAACCGTTTGGAGAATCTCTTCGTTGTAGCTATTTACTAACAGGTTCGTCCGGTCATCGTTGACGCTCCATGGAGCGTTGAAGAGTCCGCTCGCAGTTGTTTGATCGGCCAGTGGGAAGTAGGACCAAAACTTGCCGACCGCTTGGGCCCGGGTGCCTAGCGGGACGGCAACCGTCACCTTGACCTCATCACGAGAAACAGCTTCACCGACTTCCTTCTTGGCCTCGTGTGAGGGTCGGTGCATCTGCTCAGCGACCAGCCAGTCTTCGCCTTCGCCAGAGGGCCGCTCGATACGGAGTCGCCCCGGGCCGGTTTCTCGGGAACTGTGCGATGTCGTGAAGCGGTCGTCCCCGATGACTCGTAGGCGGATTTCCCTTACCGCTCGGACAAATAGCAGGAACTCAGAGTGGAAATCCTCAACCTCGTCCCGCAGCCGGCTGAGGTTCCTCGCAGCAGGGAGTTTCACGATCGTCGTGGCCCACCGGGACAGCTCCTCCAGCACGGGGTCTTCCTGGAACTCTTCCCACGAGTCCAACAGGGTCGGCGTCCGCAGGATAGGGAACCGTGCCGCACCACCCGGGAGCTTCGTCAGATCGGCGCGAGCCCGCTCCGCATTGAATTGGAACGAGACCGACCGGCTGAATACTTGCGGGGCCTCGGACACTGCAAGAACTGACTTGAACCCAAGGCCGAAGCGCCCGATCTCGTCGCCTCGTTTGGCACTTAGGTGCGCGTGGAAGAGCGAACGCAATCCGCTGCTGCTGAAAGGTCGTCCTGAGTTGGCGACGTACACAGCACTGTCTTCCTCATCCAGCAGGATTTCGACCCGGCCGTGCTCTTCGCCCGAAATGCCAGCCATCGCATCAGCGCCGTTCTGGACAAGCTCCAGCAGAGTTCTGTTCGCGTAACCGCCAACACGGACAGATTCCTCCTGATTGGCATGCTCACTGATCAGGTTAGGGTTCTTCGAGTAGGCCCCCAGAGCCCGCTGATAGTGATCCTCGATCTCCTGGACCAATCCTGGATCCGGGTCCCAGTTGCTTTTGGATATCAACAAACCCACGATGCCCCTCCTCGACTACGTAGGCATGAGGCTAGCGGACTTCACTGACAAACTCGCGACTAACCCGTAGTTATCAAGCGTCGATGCACAGGCACCTGTCTGGTGCTTCGAGCGCTTCTGCCACCACTTGACCGATGGCCTTGCCCAGGGGGATCGGGACAGCATTCCCGATCTGCCTGGCGATCGACGTCTTCGTGCCCGCCCAGCGATAGGAATCAGGAAAACCCTGCAGGCGCGCTGCCTCATGGTGAGTGAGCGCTCGGTCCTCCGTTGGGTGGATGTATCTGCCTTTTTCCGGCTTGAAGAACTCCGTACGAATTGTCACGGAGGGGCGAGCGCTTCGGAGACGTCCCATTACGTCTCCACTCCCGCTGGTGTGTTTGCGCCAACATGGAGCCTTGAGTTCGTCCGGGAGGTCAAATCGGTTGCCTCCAGGGGGTATGCACTGGAACCGATCGAGCGAAACCTGTTTGTAGTTCCTGGTTATGTGCAGCTCTGCCGTGGTGAACGGCCCTGGAACAAGATTGCCCAAGCTGTTCATCGACCGATCCGGCAACTCGGTCCGCGTGACGGCGGGTTCCAATCCTGCAAAGGCGTCCCGAACGGACCTCCATTCGCTTGGCTGGTGTGTCGGTACGGGCCAACCGGGTCTAGGCATGTCCCTACGCCACCCAAGGAGGATGGCACGCTTACGAAGCTGGTGCGCGCCATAATCGGCGGCGTTGAGGACTCTCGCTTCGATGACGTAGTTCTCAAGCGGCGCTCCGGGGAGGGTCCACTCCTCCAAGGCAGCTAACTCCGCAGACTTCATGAACACCGCGACGTTCTCTAGCACGAAGTACTTCGGCTGAGCCTTCTCAAGCGTTCGAGCGTACTGCACCCAAAGTTGGTTGCGCAGATCCTGAGCGTCCCTTTTCCCCAGGGTCGAAAAGCCCTGACATGGGGGACCGCCCAAGACGACGTCAACCTCGGGGACGACGTGCGAGTCCAGCCACTCTTCGATGTCACCACGGTGGATCACATCGCCATGGTTCAGTTGATAGGTGGCGGCCGCATGCAAATCAAGCTCGACCGCTTGAACGACCATGAACCTGTGGCTGGCTAGCCGAAATCCCTCGCTCAGACCTCCCGCGCCTGCGAAAAGATCCAAGACACGGAGGGGAAGGATTTTCGCACTCTCCACCATGTTCCCCGTATCCATGAGGGGAAGGGTATCTGGTTCCTCTGACCTTTTCTAGCGGGGCACGCGCCCTGCCCCACACAGTCAAGTCCGGCAGGTGAACCAGCAGCTCAGGGATCAAGAGCCACCAGCGAACCGACACACCTGGCATTGTGTCTCGCATGGGTCCCAACGTAGACATGCGCTTCCTCGGGGTTAACGAGGTAGTTCGCTATGACCGCACTTATGACACTAAGCAGGCAACCCTTGACGGATACCCAAACTTCTGGTTTGTACAGCATCCGCCCGGTCACGCTGGCCCTCGTTTGATGCTGGAAGCAGGTATCAACCGAGTCGCATTGATTAGTGACCTGCAGGGCGTGGCGCGTCTCCCCGTGCTCCTTCTCCGCTCGAGTCCCTGGAAGGCGGGCCAGGATTCAACGCCTTGGCATGACGAGTTCGACCTTGACCATGGTCATGTGCGGTACTTCGGCGACCACAAGGTCACGACCCTAAAGCCCCTTGGGTCGACGCCAGGCAACGCTCAGCTGCTATCCGTATGGAACCTCCACGCTTCAGGCCGCCGCGAAGACCGCGTTCTCGCCAGCCCGATTCTCTTGTTTCGCGCCAGCCCCACAGTCATTGATGGTCAGCGGAGGGATAAGGGTTTCCTAGAATTCTGTGGAGTCGCCGTCATGGAACGTCTCGAGTACATCGTTCAGCGCGATCCGGCCGGACGAGGCACCTTTCCAAACCTCGTGGTCGACCTCAACGTCATCAGGTTGGGCGAGGATGATGAGTTGGATTGGCGTTGGATCGATGATCGGCGGGACGAAAGGCTGTCGGCCGCGGAGACGCTCAGGCATGCCCCGGCAACGTGGCGGGCATGGGTTGAGCGTGGCAAGGTGGAACTCCCGCGTATCCGGCGCCGAGTTCTCACCAGCCCGGTACTCGGCAAAGCGGAGCAACTGCCTGAGCCTGGCTCCGTCGACGAAGCTATCCTCCGGCAGGTCTACGGTGCTTTCGACGAGCGCAAGCACGCCTTCGAGTGGCTGGCCTCGCGCGTGGCTGAATGGGTTCTCAGAGCGTCCGGTGCCCACTACGACGTGGGCTGGCTGACCCGACCAAGCGGGGACGGCGGTATGGATTTCGTCGGAAGGCTCGACGTGGGGACAACGTCCGCGAAAACCCCACTCGTAGTGCTGGGCCAGGCGAAGTGCATCCACCCGGACTCCATCATCAGCCCAGATCAAGTGGCGCGTGTAGTAGCCAGGCTACGGCGGGGATGGATTGGGGTGTACGTGACTACAGGCACGTTCAGCCAACGTGCCCAGATCGAGGTTCAGGATGACGAGTATCCAATAGTCCTAGTTCCGGGCAGGATCCTTGCAGCTGCAGTGCACTCGCTAGCCGAGGAAGCCCACCAAGGTGATATTCGTTCCCTGCTTGAGTTAGCAATTAACGAATACGAGGGGGCAGTAACGAACCGACGCCCCGCGGAAATCTTGACCGCTGGCTGAGCACTTCTCGACAGAGCTCCGCTGACGTCCGTGGGCGGAGGGGCTCAGTAGCAGCCGCCCTCATGCGCAACCCGGTGAGGCTCTGAGCAAGGCCGCACCCGGAGTCGCGCGAGTATTCACCGATAGCGCAGCGCGACGTTTGGACCTTGCGCCGTCGCCCCGCCGCGCGGTGAGTTGATGAGTGAGCTCTCACTCACTACACTCGATCCGTGACCCGCGCGACACCCATGCCCCCACAGGAGCGACGCGCCTCCCTCGTAGAGGCGACACTCCCCCTCCTCCTCCAACACGGACCCTCCCTCACCACCAAGCAGGTGGCCGAAGCCGCCGGCGTGGCCGAGGGCACCATCTTCCGTGCCTTCACCTCGCTCCCCGACCTCATCGCCGCCACCACGCGTGAGGCGCTCTCCGCCCAGCGTCTGCAGCGGGACATCGCCGCCGTCGAACCAGGCGACACCCTCCTCTCGAAGTCGCACGCAGCCATCGCCATCCTGACCCAGCGCATGGCCGACATCCGCAACCTCCTCCACACCGTCCACCACAGCCAGGAGTCCGACGGCGGGGCCTGCCTCCGCGACGAACTCGAAGCTCGCCGCGACGAACTCGAGGCCTGGCTGATGGAACAGCTCGAACCCCACATCGACGAACTCTCGATCGAGCCGCAGGCCTACGTCGAGTTCCTGCGCACCATCGCACTGGGCCACGTGTTCAACTACACGCACGGCTCCGCAGCCCTCACCCCCGAAACCCTCGCCTCCCTCGCCCTCACGGGCGCCCGAAAGGCCTACTAATGCTCTCCCGCCTGGCGCGGCTCATCAACCGCTATATCCGCCCCTACTGGGGCCTCCTCTCCATCGTGATCGTGCTGCAGACCATCGCCACCATCATGAGCCTTTACCTCCCCACCCTCAACGCACGCATCATCGATGAGGGCGTCGTGAAGGGCGACCCCGGCTTCATCTGGGGCACCGGCGGCATCATGCTGCTCCTCTCCGCCGTCCAGGGCGCCGCGCAGATCGGCGCGGTCTGGGCCGGTGCGAACGCGGCCATGCAGTTCGGGCGCGACGTCCGCACCGCCATCTTCAACCGCGCGCTGAGCTTCTCCACGCAGGAGCTCAACAAGTTCGGCGCCCCGTCGCTGATCACCCGCAACACCAACGACGTGCAGCAGGTGCAGATGCTGGTCCTCATGACCGCGGTCATGCTGGTCTCGGCACCCATCACCATGGTGGGCGGCGTGTTCATGGCGCTGCGTGAAGACGCCGGGCTGTCCTGGATCATCCTGGCCGCCGTCGTCATCCTCGGCATCGGCATCGTCGTGCTCATCGTGAACATGGGCCCGCTGTTCGAGAAGATGCAGAAGCGCATCGACTCCCTCAACCGCGTGCTCCGCGAGCAGATCACCGGCATCCGCGTCGTGCGCGCGTTCGTCCGCGAACCCCACGAGGCCGTCCGCTTCGAGAAGACCAACGCAGAACTGGTGGACGTCACCACCAAGGTGGGCCGCCTCATGGCCTTCCTCTTCCCCTTCGTCGGGTTCATCATGAACCTCTCGACGGTGGGCGTGATGTGGTTCGGCGCGTACCGCATCGAATCCGGCGACATCCAGATCGGCCAGCTCACCGCGTTCATCGCCTACCTCATGCAGATCCTCATCTCCGTGATGATGACCACCATGCTGCTGGTGATGGCGCCCCGCGCCGCCGTCTCCGCAGACCGCATCATGGAGGTCCTCGACACCGAGTCCTCCGTCGCGCCGCCGGCCCACCCGCAGCAGGCGACCATGGTGCGCGGCAACGTCGTCTTCGACGGCGTGAGCTTCGCCTACCCGGGCGCCGAGGCCCCGGTCATCAAGGACGTCTCCTTCACGCTCACCCCCGGCAAGACCACGGCGATCATCGGCTCGACCGGCGCCGGCAAGTCGACGCTCATCAACCTCATCCCCCGCCTGTTCGACGCGACGGGTGGCCGCGTCCTCGTCGACGGCGTGGACGTGCGCGACTACGACCCGGACGACCTCTGGGCCCGCATCGGCCTCATCCCCCAGAAGCCGTACCTGTTCACCGGCACGGTGGGCAGCAACCTGCGCTACGGCAAGCCGGACGCCACCGACGACGAACTGTGGGAGGCGCTCACCGTCGCCCAGGCCGCGGATTTTGTCCGTGAACGCGACGGGCAGCTCGAGTCGAGCATCGTCCAGGGCGGCACCAACGTCTCCGGCGGTCAGCGCCAGCGCCTCGCCATCGCCCGCGCGTTGGTGAAGAAGCCCGGCGTGTACGTGTTCGACGACTCCTTCTCCGCGCTCGACGTCGCCACCGACGCCCGGCTCCGCGCCGCGCTCGCCCCGGTGACGCGCGAATCGTCGGTGCTGGTGGTCGCGCAGCGCATCTCCACCATCACCTCCGCCGACGAGATCCTGGTCATGGACCACGGGCAGATCGTCGGCCGCGGCACCCACGAAGAGCTCCTCGAGAGCAACCCGACGTATCAAGAGATCGTCGAATCCCAGCTCAGCGCGGAGGAGGCGGCCTGATGACCGACACGACCACCACCCAGAACCCCGACGACGACATGGCCCTGCCAGTCAAGGCCAACGAGCGCCCCAAACACGGCCCCGGACGCCAGATGGGCCCTGGCGGCCACGGCATGGGCACCGGAGAGAAGGCCGCCAACTTCGGCGTCTCCGCCCGGCGACTCCTGCGCCACCTCCGGCCCGAGCGCGCCTGGATCATCACCGCCGTCGCGCTGGGCACCCTCTCCGTCGCGCTCGGCGTGGTCGGCCCGAAGATCCTGGGCCTGGCCACCGACAAGATGCTCGAGGGCATCGTCGGCAAGCAGTTCCCGGCCACCGCCACCAAGGAACAGATCATCCAGGGCGCCGAGGCACAGGGGCAGACCGAGTTCGCCGACCTACTCCTCAACCTCAACTTCGTCCCCGGAGAAGGCATCGACTTCGGCGCCATCGGCAGCATCCTGATGCTGGTGCTGGCGTTGTACGTTGCTTCGTTCGCGTTCTCCTACCTCCAGGGCTGGATCCTCAACGGCGCCGTGCAGCGCACCATCTACCAGATGCGGCAGCGCGTCTCCGCCAAGCTGGACCGGCTGCCGCTCCGCTACTTCGACAAGCAGCCCCGCGGCGAGGTGCTCAGCCGCGTCACCAACGACATCGACAACGTGTCGCAGACGCTGCAGCAGACACTGTCGCAGCTGCTCAACTCGCTGCTGATGGTCATCGGCGTGCTGATCATGATGTTCTGGATCTCGCCGACGCTGGCCCTCGTCGCCCTGGTCAGCATCCCGGTGGCCGTGCTCATCACCGCCATCATCGGCAAGCGCTCCCAGAAGCTGTTCGCGCAGAACTGGAAGTCGACGGGTGAGCTCAACGCCCACATCGAAGAGGCGTTCACGGGCCACGCGCTGGTGAAGGTGTTCGGCCGCCAGAAGGAGGTCGAGGCGGTCTTCGCCGAACGCAACGATGAGCTGTACAAGGCCGGCTTCGGTGCCCAGTTCATCTCCGGCATCATCATGCCGCTGATGTTCTTCGTCGGGAACCTCAACTACGTGGTGATCGCGGTGCTCGGTGGCCTGAGGGTCGCCACGGGACAGATGAACATCGGCGACGTGCAGGCGTTCATCCAGTACAGCCGCCAGTTCACGCAGCCGCTGACCCAGGTGGCGTCGATGGCCAACCTCATGCAGTCGGGTGTCGCCTCCGCGGAGCGCGTCTTCGAACTGCTGGACGCCGAAGAGATGACCGGGCTCGACACGTTCGCCGAGTCTGGCCAGGCGCAGAGCGCAGGCCAGGCGGGAGCGCCCGGCAACGTGACGGGCCGCATCGAGTTCGAGCACGTCGACTTCTCGTACTCCCCCGACAAGCCGCTGATCCGCGATCTCAACCTGGCCGCCGAGCCCGGCCAAACCGTCGCCATCGTCGGCCCCACCGGAGCCGGCAAGACCACGTTGGTCAACCTCATAATGCGGTTCTACGACCTCGACAGCGGCCGCATCACCATCGACGGCGTGGACATCGCCATGCTCCCGCGCGGCGAGGTGCGCCGGAACATCGGCATGGTGCTGCAGGACACCTGGCTGTTCGGCGGGACCATCTGGGACAACATCGCCTACGGCCGCCCGGACGCCACCCCGGACGAGATCATCGAGGCCGCCAAGGCCACGTTCGTCGACCGCTTCGTGCACTCGCTGCCGGACGGTTACGACACGGTGATCGACGAGGAGGGCTCGAACGTGTCGGCGGGCGAGAAGCAGCTCATCACGATCGCCAGGGCGTTCCTGGCCGACCCTGCGCTGCTCATTCTCGACGAGGCCACCAGCTCCGTGGACACGCGCACCGAGCTGCTGCTGCAGCACGCCATGGCGGCGCTGCGGACCGGCAGGACGTCGTTCGTGATCGCCCACCGGTTGTCCACCATTCGCGACGCGGACCTCATCCTCGTGATGGAGGACGGGGCCATCGTCGAGAAGGGCGACCACCACGAACTGCTGGCAGCCGAGGGTGCGTATTACGACCTGTATCAGTCGCAGTTCGCGGCGGCGATCGAGGACTGACGGGTAGATCCGCGCACCGCCGGCGAGCGCCGGAACCCCCGGGCACGGGGGGCCTGACCCAGGGCCCCACGGGTCCGGGGGTTCCTTCGTTCTAAACTGCGCCCACCCTTTGGGGTGGTTTTCGAAGAGGGGCGCCGACTCGAGCGATTTTGTCAGTGCGTTCTTATTTAATGGTACGTATGAACGAGACGCGCGAGGTGTTGCTGCAGGGCATGGCTGCCCTGTGGCAGGACATCGGCTCGCTGGGAATGGACCCGGAAGCCGACGTCCAGCGTCGCGCCCAGCTCGCGGCACTGTTGGACGAGGTCCAGGCGCAGGCCGCGGGCGCCCGGCTGCGACTGCTGCACGACGCACGCCTCGCAGCCGACGAAGCTCTGGTCGAGGGGGTGCGGCAGTCCGTGCGCACCACCACCGCCCAGGCCACCGCCTCCCTGAAGCTGGCGCTGGATCTCGGGGAGCGGTTCCCGCTGATCGCTGCGGCGTTGAACGACGGGGACATCTCGCTGGCGCAGGCCGAGGCGATCGTCTCCGGGCTCCGAAAGCTCCCCAACGCCGTGACCCGTGCAGACGTGGAACTGTGCCAGCGCTCCGTCCTGGCGGAGGTTCACAACCTCGGCCCGGACGAATTGCGGGAACTGGCCAGCCACGTGTTCCGGGTGATCGACCCCGACGGCGCCGAAGCCGAAGACAAAAAGAGACTCGACGCCCAAGACCGCGCCGCCCACCGCAACCGGTACCTCACCATCACCCCGGACCACCACGGCGCCTCCCGCTTCACCGGCCTGCTGCCCACCGCCCAGGCAGAACTACTCGCCGCCCAACTCGACGCGGTGACGCCCCCGGCGTCGTCCTACCGCGACTCCGATGAGCCATCGGACCCGGCCGTCCGCCGCGCGGACGCGTTGATGATCCTGGTCCACACCGCAGCCGCCACCGGGGCACTCCCCGCCCACGGCGGGGACCGGCCCCAGGTCCACATCACCGTCAACTACAACACCCTGCTCACCGGCCTGGGACGCGTCGACGTCCTCGGCGGCCACGGCCCCGGCGGCCTATCCGGCGCCGACGCCAGACATTTGGCCTGCGACGCGGACCTGATCCCCGTCGTACTCGGCACCCACTCCCAACCCCTGGACGTGGGCCGCAAACACCGCCTGTTCCCCGCCGGGATCCGCACAGCCCTCGCACTGCGTGACGGGGGCTGCGCATTCCCCGGCTGCACCGCCAAACCACGCGCCTGCGAAGCCCACCACATCATCCCCTGGTGGGCAGGCGGAACCAGCTGTCTAGGCAATGCGGTCCTTTTGTGTCCACACCACCACCGGCTGGTCGAACCAGACCCACACCAATCAACCGAATCACAGTGGCAGGTCCACCTCGATCCGGCCACCGGAAAGCCGTGGTTCACCCCACCCCGACACGTGGACCCGGCCCGGAGACCCAGGCAACACCGAAGGCACCTCCTGCGCGAACACCTCGTCTCCTCGGCCAAGGCACCACCCTGCCCAGACGAACCCGACACCGCCGAACCGGTAGGCCCCGAGGCCGTAGTCACCGAGCATCAACCCGATGGCGGGCCTGCAGACGTCAGCAAGCTCGAGGACCTCATCGCCCGAACAGCCGCAATCTGGCAACCGGCTTGAGGCGGCGCTCTCCCACGCAGTGGGGACGTGCCCCGGGAGCCATGCCCTCTCCTCGACCTGCCGCTGCGGGCTGGCTCAGGGAGCGAGAACGTACGCGATGACGAGCGCGCTGGCGGCCACGCTGGCGGCCGCCCAGGCCTGGGGGCGGCAGCTCGCGGGGTACGGCATCGGGCTTAGGACCTCGTCACGTCCCGTGCCTCGCAGGACGTCTCGGGCGACTGCTGGGTTTGACGCCGTCCTTCGCCTCAAAGTCAGCGCTGGGCGCAGCAGTGACGGCCGGCTGGGTTTGAAGCCCTACCGCGACTTGATTAGTTTAACTTTCAACCGTATGCTGGAGGCATGACTCTCGCACCCGAAACGCACATGGGCCGCCTCGAGCTGCGCGTCCGCGACATGAACCAGCAACTCGCCTTCTACACCGACGGCGTGGGCCTCGCCCCGCTGGCGGACGAGCCCGGCGCCGTGACGCTCGGCCTGGGTCAGACCCCCATCGTCCGCCTCACCGAGTCCCGCGAACTGCGCTCCGCGCCGCGTAGCGCCGCCGGCCTGTTCCACACAGCCGTGCTGTACAACGAGTTGCCGGACCTGGCCCGCACCCTGGTGTCGATGTACACCAAGTACCCCGAGACCTATGCCGGCACGGGCGACCACCTGGTGTCGCAGGCGTTCTACTTCACAGACCCGGAGGGCAACGGCGTCGAGCTCTACCACGACCGCCCCCGCGACGAGTGGACCTGGATCGGCGACCAGGTGCAGATGAGCACCCTCTACATCGATCCCGAGAAGTTCGTGCGCACCCACCTCACGGACCAGCCCACCAGCCAGGCGGGCGAGCTGGGCCACGTGCACCTTCAGGTGGGCGACGTGGCGTCGGCCCAGAAGTTCTACGTCGATGCACTGGGGTTCAACCAGACGTTCCTGCTGGGCGGCCAGGCGCTGTTCGTGTCCGCCGGCGGCTACCACCACCACATGGCGATGAACGTGTGGAACTCCGCCGGCGCCGGCCCTCGCGCCAACACGCTGGGCATGGGCGTCGTGGACATCCTCGTGCCCACCGTCGACGAGGTCGCCAAGGCCGACGAGCGGCTGCGGGCCGCGGGCTTCACCGGGTCGCACGACGGGCGCACCCTCACGGTGCTCGACCCGTGGCGCAACGAGATCCGCCTGACGGCCGACGTCTGACGAACCCAGGGAGACGCCCAAATCCAGATTCGGTGTCACTCATGACCCCAGATCTGGATTTGGCATCCGGGGCCCGCGATCGCCCACACAACGGCCCCTATGCGCGCAAGAATGGGTGATCCTCCCGAAAGGACTCCCCATGACCGATCTCTGGAGCCAGGACCCCCGGTACGCGCTGCGGGTCACACCCGATTTCGACCTGGCCACGTTCGACCGCAACTCCACCCCGGGCTGGGAAGGCAGCAAGGACGACGCCAAGGAGTACATCGCCGGCAACGAGCAGCTGCTCAACGAGCTCCAGGAACGGTTCTTCGCCCACGGTCGCTCCGGGGGCACGAAGAAGATCCTCGTCGTGGTGCAGGGCCTCGACACCGCGGGCAAGGGCGGCATCGCCCGCCACGTCTTCGGGCTGTTCGACCCCCAGGGCATCCGGCTCACCAGCTTCGGGGTACCCACCGAGGAGGAACGCTCGCACCACTACCTCTGGCGCGTCGAGAAGGCTCTCCCCCCGCCCGGCCTCATCGGGTTGTTCGACCGCTCCCACTACGAGGACGTGCTCGTCGTGCGGGTGGAGGGCATCGTGGAGGAGGACGTCTGGTCCAAGCGCTACGACGAGATCAACGAGTGGGAGCAGCAGCTCGTCGACGACGACACCGTGGTGTTGAAGTTCGCCATGATGGTCTCGAAGGACGAGCAGGCCAAGCGCCTCATGGAGCGCATCGACCGCCCCGACAAGCGGTGGAAGTACAACCCCGGCGACCTCGACACCCGGGCCAAGTGGGACGAGTTCCAGGAGGCCTACGCGGACGTCTTCCGCCTCACCAGCACTGGGTACGCACCGTGGATGGTGTTGCCGGCGGACCGGAAGTGGTACTCGCGGCTGGCGGTCACCGAGATCCTGCTGCGCACCCTCATCGACATGGACCTGCGCTGGCCCGAACCCGAGGAGGGGTGGACGCCGGAGCGGGAACGCGCCCGCCTGGCGGAGACCATGAGTACCGAGGCGCTGGCCGAGGACTTCGCCGACACCGAGGAGACCGTCCTCGATGCGATCGACAACAGCCTCGAGGCGTCGGAGGACGCCGCCCGGATCCGCACCCAGGCGGAGCCGCAGGACGTGCAGCAGACCGCCGTCGCGGAGGTGGAGGGCAAGCGGGCCGCGCTCCTGGCGGATCTCGACGCGACGCTGGCGCACAAGCGGGAACTGCTCGACCAGCGGGGCAGGCCCGTCGGCAAGTAGGGCGGGAAGCGCTAGACGAGTTCCGCGGGGCGTTCCAGCGCGGTGCGCTCGTCATCAGGCAGGTACCGCACCAGCAGCTTCAGCGCTTCCACCCGAACCGAGCTGTCCACGCCGTCGATCTGGCGCAGCATGTCCGCAGCGATGACCTCGGCCTGCGTGCTGCGCGGCGTGTACTGCCACGCGCGGGCGACCAGTTCGCGGTCCACCAGATCCTTCTTCGTCAGGCGATCGAGCACGGTCATCACAGTCGTGTATGCGAGTTCCCGCTCTTCGGAGAGCTTGGCGTGCACGTCGGCGACGCTCATGGGCGCTTCCGCGGCCCAGAGCACCTCCATCACACGCTGCTCGAGTTCACCCCTGGATGACATGGGGCAAGCATAGGCGCTACTCGTCCCTGTTTTAGCGACAGGTTGTCGAAGTACGACGCAAAGTAGTACCGTGCGGCCATGGATCCTGTGATTCTTGCACGGTGGCAATTCGGGATCACCACCGTCTACCACTACCTTTTCGTCCCCATCACGATCGCCATGTCAATGCTCGTGGCGGTCCTCCAGACGTTCTGGGTGCGCACCGGCAAGGATGCCTACCTGCGCCTCACCAAATTCTTCGGCAAGCTTTTCCTGATCAACTTCGCGTTGGGTGTCGTGACCGGCATCGTCCAGGAGTTCCAGTTCGGCATGAACTGGTCCGAGTACTCACGATTCGTCGGCGACGTGTTCGGCGCACCGCTCGCGCTCGAGGCGCTGCTGGCCTTCTTCCTCGAGTCCACGTTCCTGGGCCTGTGGATCTTCGGCTGGGACAAGCTGCCCAAGTGGCTGCACCTCATGGCCATCTACATGGCCGCGTTCGGCACCATGCTGTCGGCCGTGTTCATCCTCGCGGCGAACTCGTGGATGCAGCACCCCGTCGGAACCATCTTCACGAACGGCCGCGCTGAGCTCGACGGTGTCGACGGCTTCCTGGAGGTGCTGAGCAACCCGGTGTTCCTCGTCACCTTCCCGCACGTCATCTTCGGCGCCTACATGGTGGCCGGCGGTCTGCTCGCGGCCATCGGCGGCTGGCACCTGGCCAAGCTCAACCGCGACGGTGAAGCCAAGCCCGGCGACACGCAGGCCTACCGCTTCGCCACCAAGTTCGGCGCCTGGGTGCTGCTCGTGGCCTCCGTCGGTGTCATCTTCACCGGCGACCTCCAGTCCAAGATCATGACCGAGGTGCAGCCCATGAAGATGGCCGCCGCCGAGGGACTGTTCTACACGGAGGAGAACGCCTCGTTCTCCATCGTGACGATCGGCAACCTGGAGGGCACGGAGGAGGTCTTCGCCATCAAGATCCCCGGCCTGCTGTCCACCCTCTCGGGCCACGAAACGGTCAAGGGCATCAACAACCTGCGCGACGAGTACGCCGCCAACGGCTTCCAGCGCTTCGATGAGACCAAGACCACGCTCCAGACCCAGTACGCGGCCGAACTCCAGGCCAACTACGAGGTGGACCCCATGCCCAACGTGGCCGTGTCCTACTGGACCTTCCGGCTCATGATCGGCCTGGGCTTCATCGGCATCGCGATCGCTGCCTTCACGCTCTGGAGCGTTCGCAAGGACCGCCTGCCGAAGTACAGCCGGTTCTGGACGGTGTTCATGTTCGCCATGCCGCTGCTGCCCCTCTTCGCCAACTCGTTCGGCTGGATCTTCACCGAGATGGGCCGCCAGCCGTGGCTGGTCGCGGGCGTGCTGCCCACCCAGGCAGGCGTCTCCGCCTCCGTTTCGGCGGGCGAGGTGCTGTTCTCCATGATCGTCTTCACCCTCCTCTACGGCGGCCTGGCCGTCCTCGAGGTGTGGCTGTTCCTCAAGTACGCGAAGGCCGGTCTCCCAGAGGTCGCCCCCGTCGAGGTACAGACGGATGCCGACGCCCCGATGAGCTTCGCTTACTGACAGGTTGAGACATGTTGAATCTGCTTGAAACCACCGTTCAGACCCCGATCCTCGTGGCCGTCTGGTTCCTCCTGGTCGCCGTCCTGTGGATCGGCTTCTTCTTCCTCGAAGGCTTCGACTTCGGCGTGGCCATGCTCATCCCCGTGTTCGGCAAGAACGAGAAGGAGAAACGCGTCATCGTCAACACCATCGGCCCCCTGTGGGACGGCAACGAGGTGTGGCTGCTGACCGCGGGCGGCGCGATGTTCGCCGCCTTCCCCGGCTGGTACGCGACGACGTTCTCGGCGTTGTACCTGCCGCTCCTGCTCGTGCTCGTCGGGCTGATCCTGCGTGGCGTCGCGTTCGAGTACCGCTCGAAGCACCACGACTCGAAGTACCGCTCCATGCTCGACTGGTTCGCCACCATCGGCTCCTTCATCCCGTCGCTGGTGCTGGGCGTCGGCTTCGCCAACTTCGTCGTTGGCCTGCCGCAGGCCACCGTCGACACCCCCGTGGGACCGGCGCCACTGTTCGACGGCACCTTCTGGGGCCTCTTCGGCCCGTTCGCCCTGCTCGGCGGCGTGCTGCTCGTCGTGCTGTTCCTGGTGCACGGCTCGATGTTCCTGGCGCTGAAGACCAGCGGCATCATCCATGACCGCGCCAAGGCGTTCGCGTCGAAGGTCGGCTGGCTGGCCGCGGCGCTCGTCGCGCTCTTCGTGATCGGTCAGAACATCTTCTGGCCGGCCACCTCCGAGTTCGGCGACTTCTCGATCTACGCCTGGGTGGCCGGGGCGGTTGCGATCATCGCGATCGTGGCGGGCACGCTGCTGATCACCAAGGGCCGCGACGGCTGGGGCTTCATCTCCACCGGCATCACCGTGGTGGCGCTGTTCACCGGCATCTTCCTGAAGATGTACGGCAACCTGGGCTTCGCCCAGAACGAGACCATCGCCATCGGCGAGCGCCTCACCATGCTGTCGGCCGCGTCGTCGCCCACCACTCTGACGATCATGACGTGGGCGGCAGTGATCTTCGTGCCCATCGTGATCGCGTACCAGAGCTGGAGCTACTACGTGTTCAGCAAGCGGATCTCGACGAAGAACATCCCCGACGAGGTGCAGGTCGCTGCCTGACCTCCGGATCCCGACGACGAGGGGCTCGCTTCGGTGGAAGTGGGCCCCTCGCCCGCTCATATATACCGGTGGGGGTATGATGTTGCCGTGCGCACGTTCCTCCTCGCCCTGGTCCTGTCCCTCACCGCCGTCCTCGCCGCCTGCGGCACCGGGGAGACGGCCGAGCTCCCCACCGACGCGGTGTACCTCGATGTCCGCACCGCGGAGGAGTACGACGCCGGTCACGTCGAGGGAGCACGCAACATCGACTTCTACGCCGCAGACTTCGCAGACCAGCTCGCGGAACTGCCGAAGGACGACCAGTACGTGGTCTACTGCCAGAGCGGCAACCGCTCCGGGCAGGCCAAGGCCCTCATGGACGAGATGGGCTTCACCGACGTCATCGACGGCGGCGCCTACGCCGACCTGCGGTGACTCGCACGCCCGGCTGAGCGCCGGACGCCCTGTGGAAGGATGATGGAGTGGCCGGACCCATCCATCCCAGACTCCTGAAGCGCGCCGAGGCGACCCGCAGGTTCCTGGTGGCCACGGTGGTCGTCGGCGTGGTCACGGCGGGGCTGCTGATCGCCCAGGCCAGGCTCATCGCCGACTGGGTCACCCTGGCGTTCGACAGCGGCGGTTTCCCACCCGGCTGGGGCACCGCCCTGGTGCTGCTGCTCCTCGTGTTCCTGGGCCGCGGCCTCCTGGCCTGGCTCAACTCGTGGCTGGCGCACCGCAGCGCGGCCTCCGTGAAGTCGACGCTGCGTCGCGACGTGCTGGCGGCCAGGCTGGCCACCCCGGTGGGGGCCACGTCGTCGGCGTCCCTGCTGCGCACCGTCACGCAAGGACTGGACGCGCTCGACGGCTATTTCAGCAAGTACCTCCCACAACTCGGCCTGGCCGTCACCGTGCCGCTGCTCGTGGGCGGCACCATCCTGCTGGCAGATTGGCAGTCCGCGCTGATCATCGCGTTCACTCTGCCGCTCATCCCGGTGTTCATGGCGCTGATCGGATGGACGACGGAGAAGGCCACGCGGCACTCGTACTCCGTGGCAGACCGGCTGGCCAACCACTTCGGCGACCTCATCAGCGGCCTCCCCACGCTGCAGGCGTTCGCGCGCGCCCGGGCCCAGAAGCGCGGCGTGGACCTCACCGAGGAGCAGTACCGCGGCGCCACCATGAAGGTGCTCTACATCTCCTTCCTGTCGGCGTTCGCGCTGGAGCTGCTGGCGTCGCTGTCGGTGGCGATCGTCGCGGTCACGGTGGGCTTCCGGCTGGTTTACGGCGACGTCGACTTCACCACCGCCCTCTTCGTCCTCATCCTGGCGCCGGAGGCCTTCCTGCCCGTGCGGCAGGTGGGCGTGCACTTCCACGACTCAGCCGACGGCATCGCGGCCGCCGATGCCGCGTTCGAGGTGATCGACGCGGCCCAGGCCCACGCGGGAACGCTGCCCGCGCCGGAAGGCGCCCTCGTCCTGGACGCGGTGTCGTTCACCTATCCCGGAGCGGCCGGCCCCGCCGTCGACCAGCTGAACCTGCGGGTGGAGCCCGGCGAGGTGGTGGCGCTGAGCGGGTCCTCGGGCGGCGGCAAGTCCACGACACTGGCCATGACCATGGGCTTCCTCACGCCGGATTCCGGCACGGTGTCCGTGGGCGGCGTCTCCCTGACCGACATCGACCTGGCCTCGTGGCGGGCCCAGGTGGCGTGGGTGGCGCAGGAACCGGGGCTGGTCAACGGCACCGTCGGCGACAACGTGGCCCTCGGCCATCCCCCCGCCCGGGAGGCGGACCTCGCCCAGGCGCTGGCCGACGCCGGGGCCGATTTCGGCCTCGACAAGCACGTGGGCGACGACGGGGAGGGCCTGTCCGCCGGCGAGCGGCGCCGCGTCGCGCTGGCCCGCGCGTTGGTGCGGATCAGGCTCGGCGGCGCGCGGCTGCTCGTGCTCGACGAGCCGACGGCCGGCCTGGACGCTGCCACGGAGGCGCACGTCATCGGGGCCGTCCGCGCCACAGGCGCAGGCGCCCTCATCGTCAGCCATCGGCCCGCCGTGCTGGCCGCCGCCGACCGCGTGGTGGAGGTGGTGCTGGCATGAGGAAGACAGTCCTCCTGGCCCGGGAGTTGATGGACGCGACACCCAAGGGTCGCCGTCGGTTCCTGCTGGCGGTGCTGCTGGCGATGCTCGCCTCCAGTTCCTCCGTCGCGCTGCTGGGCGTCTCCGCCTGGCTGCTGTCGTTCGCCGCGATGGCGCCGCCGGTGCTGTACCTGCAGGCCGCCGCCGTGGGCGTGCGCGCGTTCGCCATCTCGCGGGGCGTCTTCCGCTACCTGGAGCGCATCGTCGGCCACGACCTGGCCCTGCGCATGCAGACGGCGCTGCGGGTGCGCGTCTACGAGAAGCTGGCCGCCACCACCCTGATCGGCAGGCGTCGCGGCGACCTGCTCACGCGCGTCGTGGCAGACGTCACCGCCATCCAGGACCTCGTGGTGCGCGTGGTGATCCCGTTCGTCTCGGCCGCGCTGGTCGTCGTGGCCACCGCGGTGATGTTCAGCGTGTTCAACTGGCCCACCGCCCTCGCGCTGCTGGCGACCGCGCTGCTGGCCGGGGTGGTGCTGCCGTGGTGGACCCAGCGGGCCAGCCTCGCCGTCGACCTGGCGGCGGTGCCCACCCGGGGTCGCCTGGCGGACGGCGTGCGCGAACTGGCGCGGACCGCCACGGATCTGGTGGCCTACGGCGCCGACTCCGCCGCGCTCGACAGGCTGCTGGGGATCGACGATGAACTGCGCCGGCAGGAGGCCCGCGGCGCCTGGATCCGCGGCATCGCCACAGGCGGCCAGTTGGTGGCCTCGGGGCTAGCCGTCGGGGCTGCGCTGTGGTTCGGCACCGGCGCCCTGACGGCGGGAAACCTGGACCCGCGTCTGCTGGCCGTGCTCGTCCTCACCCCGCTGGCGCTGCACGAGGTGCTCGGCACCTTCGCGCAGGCGGCGCAGACCTACACCCGGGCGCGCTCCGCGCTCGGCCGCCTCTCCGAGGTGCTGGAGGTCGAGCCTGTCGGCACCGGCGACGTGGTGCCCGGCGACGGCGCACCGGGCCTCCTCCTGGAGGACGCGACCATCGGCTGGCCGCTGCCCGACGGCGACTCCGTGGCGGTCCAGGAGCACGTCTCCCTGTCGGTGGCCCCGGGCGAGCGGGTGGCGCTGGTGGGACAGTCGGGCGTCGGCAAGACGACCCTGGCCGCCACCGCCATGGGGCTCATCCCCGCACTGGCCGGCCGCGTGTCGCGGGGCGGGCGCGTCGGCTACCTGGAGCAGGACGCCCACATCTTCGCCACCACGGTTGCGGAGAACGTGCGCATCGGCGACAAGGACGCAACCGATCAGGCCGTCGTCGACGCGCTGGCGAAGGCCGGGCTGCCGATGGACCCGCAGCGACGGCTGGGCGAATCAGGCACGACGATCAGCGGCGGCGAGCGTCGTCGCCTCGCGCTGGCGCGGCTCCTGGTGGGCACGCGCGACCTCATCATCCTCGACGAGCCCACCGAGCACCTGGACCGAGAGACCGCCGACGCGCTGATGCGCGACGTGTGGGCCGCCTTCGCGGACGAGCCCGTCCTGGTCATCACGCACGACCCGGACGTGGTGGCTCAGTGCACCAGGGTGGTGCGGATGAGCCCCGCCGGCCAGTCCGCCTCCCCCGTGGTCAGCGGAAGCTCATAGCCACCTGGCGTCCCGCTTCCCTCGCCACTGCGATGGGGTCCGCCAGGGCGCGCTCACCGGCAAGGTCCCAGAGCGCGACGGCGAGGCCGTGGAAGTCCACGTCCTGGCGGCCGGCCACCAGCGCGACCGGCAGTTCCCTCCCCCGCGCCTCCCCGACCTCGGAAGCGATCTGCCGCACCACGTCGACGGCCTTGCCGCTGAAGCTCTGGGCGTCGAACGAGCCCTCCCCCGTCACGACGAGGTCGGCGTCCTGCATGGCCTCGCGGAGCTCGATCGCGTCGGCCACCACCCGGGCGCCGGAGGTGGTGGTGGCGCCCCAGAGCTGCAGCGCGAAGCCTGCGCCGCCCGCCGCGCCGGCGCCGGGTGCGTGGGGGTCGCCTCCCACCACCGCGGCCCAGTGCGCGAGGTTGGCGTCCATCTCCTCGATGAGGGAGGCGCCGCCCTTCTGCGGCCCGAACACCGCCGCCGCGCCGTCGGGGCCGAGCAGCGGGTTGGTCACGTCGGACAGCACCAGGGCACCGCGTTCGGGCGGCGGCACGACGCCGGCCCACTCCACGGCCGTGATTGCGGGCAGTGCGGCGTTGCCCAGCTGCTCGGTGAGCGCGGGCGGCTGGGGCGCGCGCCCCACGCTGAGGCCGAGCGCCACGAGCAGGCCCAGTCCGCCGTCGGTGGAGGCGCTGCCACCGAGGGCCAGGAGGAGCCGGGTGGCGCCGGCGTCCAGCGCGGCGCGGATGGCCAGGCCGAAGCCGCGGGTGTGCGCCTCACGTGGGGCCAGATGCCCGATGGTGGTGAGCCCGCAGCAGTGTGCCAGCTCCACCACGCCCGTGCCGTCCGGGAGCCGCACCCACGACGCGTGCCGGGGGTTGCCGAGCGCGTCGACCGTGTCGAGCGGCAGCCGCTCGGCCCCCGCGAGGGTGGCGAAGGCGTCGAGGGTGCCCTCCCCGCCGTCGGCCATGGGGCGGATGGTCAGGCGGTCCGCCGGGCGCACGTCGACCCACCCGTCCGCGATCGCATGTGCGGCCTGGACGGCGGTCATGGTCGACTTGAAGGAGTCGGGTGCGATCACCACGCGCATGGACGACGGTAACCCGGAGGGGGTCTACAACGCGAGCACTTCGCGGCAGTCGCCCTCCGACACGCCGGTGGAACGGCGTGGAAACCCTGGGATGGCGCCCGGTTGCCCACGGTTCGACCGGCTGCCACGCCCGCCGACAGGCGCCCGCGATCAGCCGCTAGAGTGGCCGGGTGACCGCCCCCGTTTCCACCGATGGACGCCGCCTCAGGGTGGCCCAGTTCATCGATAACTACGGCCCGGGTGCCAACGGCCTGATGTTCGCCGTGCAGCAGTTGGAGGGCAACCTGCTCGACGCCGGGCACGAGGTGATCGTCGTCGCCCCCGCCGCGAAAGGGCCCAACCCGCACCACGGCCGCCCCGGCCGCAGCGAGATCCGGCTCCCCTCGGTGCGCGTACCGAAGATGCCCACGCGCGTGGCCAACGGGCGGCACTTCGAGCGCACCATCGACGAGATCGCGAAGCTGAAGCCCGACGTCCTGCACGTGCACGGCTTCGGCACCATCGGCGTGCTGGGCACCTGGGCAGCGCAGCGGCTCGGCATCCCCATGCTGCTGACGTGGCACACCGATTTCGACGCGTACGCAGACCACTATTCAACCGTGTTGCCCCTGCTCACCGGAGTGCTGCGGGCCTGGGCGACGATCACCCGGGGCGACTTCGTCAGCCAGCGCGACATCCGCGCCGCAGAGGTGCGTTACGAGGACCGCGGCCGCTCGACGGCGTCGCTGCTCGCCCTGTGTCAGAAGATGCTGGAGACGGCCACCCTGGTGACCACCCCGTCGCCGAAGACCGCGCTGCGCTGCCGGCACCTCACGGAGAACATCAACGTGCGGGTGGTGCCCAACGGTGTGGACCCGCTCCCGCCCGGCCCCCCGCCGATCACTCATCCCGACGGGCCGATGGTGTTGTACGCCGGCCGCATCGCACCGGAGAAGGGCATCCCGCTGCTGGCCGAGGCCTTCACGTTGGTGCACGCCCAGTACCCCGACGCACGGCTGTGCATCGTCGGAGACTGGCAACGGTATTCGGGCATCAAGCGGATCCTCACCGAAGGCCGCGACGCGGGCCGCATCATCCTTCCCGGTGAGCAGAAGCGCGACGACCTCGGTGCGTTCTACGGCATGGCGGACGTGTTCGCATTCCCCAGCCTCACCGACACCCAGGCCCTCGTCCTGCACGAGGCCGCACTGGCGGGCCTGCCCATCGTCTCAGTGGACCACGAACTGCAACTCGTGATCGAACCCGGCGTCAACGGCGAGATCACCCGCCCGACGCCCGCGTCCCTGGCCGCCGGCATCATCCGGGTGCTGGAGAAGCTGCCGGATGACACCTGGCGGGCCAGGGCGCGCGAGCGCTCCGTCGAACTCGGTTCGCAGTGGAGCATCGCCTCGCAGGCCGCGGAGATGCTGTCGATCTACGCCGAGGTCGCCGCCTCCGGGCGCTGAGACCAGCGCCCGGCGCGGCCTACTTACCGGTCATGTCGGCCGGGATCACCCAGGCGTCGAAGTCCTCGCCGGCGACACCGTTGGCGATCGCAGACTCACGCAGCGACGTGCCCTCCTTGTGCGCCTGCTTGGCGATCTTGGCGGCCATGTCGTAGCCGATGTGCCGGTTCAGCGCGGTGACCAGCATCAGGTTGGACGACAGGTTCGCGTTGATCCGCTCCAGGTTCGGCTCGATGCCGACGGCGCAGTGGTCCGTGAACGAGCGCATGCCGTCCGCCAGCAAGCGGATCGACTCCAGCACGGCGTGGGCCATCACGGGCTTGAACACGTTGAGCTGGAAGTTGCCCTGGCTTCCCGAGAAGCCGACGGTGGCGTCGTTGCCGAACACCCGCGCGACCACCATGGTGAGGGCCTCCGACTGCGTCGGGTTCACCTTGCCGGGCATGATCGACGAGCCGGGCTCGTTCTCGGGGATCAGCAGCTCGCCGATGCCGTTGCGCGGGCCCGAGGCGTACCAGCGCACGTCGTTGGCCAGCTTCATCAGCGCGCCGGCCAGCACGCGCAGCGAGCCGCTGACCTCGACCAGGGAGTCGTGCGCCGACAGCGCGGCGAACAGGTTCTCCGCCTGGCGGAACTCCAGGCCCGTCTCCTCGGAGATCTTCTGCGCGGTCAGCGCGCCGAACTCCGGGTGGGCGTTGAGGCCCGTGCCGACGGCGGTGCCGCCGATCGCCAGGTCACGCGCCCGCGAATCCGCGAACCTGATGCCCTCGGCGGCGAAGTCGAGCTGGGCGACCCAGCCGCCGAACACCTGTCCCAGCCGCACCGGCGTGGCGTCCTGCAGGTGGGTTCGTCCCACCATCACCACGTCGTCGTACTGCCTGGCCTTGGTGTCCAGCACCTCACGCAGCTTCTCTAAGGCCGGGTACAGCAGCGAGTTGAGCTCGCTGACCACCGCGATGTGCATGGCCGTGGGGAAGGTGTCGTTGGACGACTGGCCGCGGTTGACGTGGTCGTTGGGGTGGACGGGCTGCTTGGAGCCCATCTCGCCGCCGGCCATCTCGATGGCGCGGTTGGAGATGACCTCGTTGGAGTTCATGTTGGACTGGGTGCCGGAGCCGGTCTGGAACACCACCAGCGGGAAGTGGTCGTCGAGGTTGCCGGCGATCACCTCGTCAGCGGCCCGGGCGATGAGCTCGGCCACATCGGAAGGCAGTTCGCCCAGTTCGCCGTTGGCCTGCGCGGCGGCCTTCTTCAGGACCCCGAGGGCCCGCACCATGGGGCGGCCCCAGACGAAGGCGTTGCGGCCGATGTCGAAGTTGTGGAGGCTGCGTTCGGTCTGCGCGCCCCAGTAGCGGTCTGCGGCAACGTCGATGTTGCCCATGGAGTCGGATTCAATGCGTGCCATGCCCCCGACGCTACCCCGCCGCGACGACTGATCGGGACGATTCGGCAGAGGTGAGATCCGGCAGACGCCGAGCGGCACGGGCATGAAAAGGCCCGGACCGCTGCCCTTGGGGGGCGGCAGCGGTCCGGGCGGCTTTCGGGCTTCTGTTTGATCCAGAAGATGGGATTACTGTAGCGGGATTTCTCGCCACTGCAAAGCCGGACGGGGCAAATTGTCTGATGTTTCCCTGAATTTTTCCTGAAAGCGCTTCTCAGGAGCAGTTTGCCCTAGCCAGCGGCCGGTATCAGCCCTTCCGGAGGGAGCGGAACCCCCGCAACCTGAGACTGTTCAAGACCACGAAGACACTGGAGAACGCCATGGCCGCACCCGCGATCATGGGCGTCAGCATCCCGAAGGCCGCCAGCGGGATGGCGGCGGTGTTGTAGCCGAAGGCCCACAGCAGGTTGCCCTTGATCGTGCGCAATGTGGCTCGGGACAGGCGCACCGCGTCGACGGCGGCGCTGAGGTCGTGGCGCATCAGCGTGATGTCGCCGGCGGCGATGGCCGCGTCGGTGCCGGTGCCCATGGCGATGCCCAGGTCCGCCTGCGCGATGGCAGCCGCGTCGTTGACGCCGTCGCCCACCATGGCCACCTGCTGGCCCTTGGCCTGCAGTTCCTTGATGGCGGCCACCTTGCCCTCGGGGGTGACGCCTGCACGGACGTCGTGGATGCCGAGTGACTCCGCAACGGCGCGGGCCGTGGCTTCGTTGTCGCCACTCAGCAGCACGGGGGTGAGGCCCAGCTTCTTCAACTGCTCGACGGCGACGCCGGCCGACTCCTTGATGGTGTCGGCCACCACCACGCGGCCGAGGATCCGGTTTTCATCGGCGACCTCGACGACGGAACCGATCACGTCGCGGCTCCACTCCGCGCGGCCATGGCCCAGATCGGCCATGAACGCGGGCGAACCGGCGTAGACGGTGCGGCCGTCCACGATGCCGCGGACACCGCGGCCGGGCACGTTCTGGAAGTCCTCGACGGGCAGGGGCCGGTCCACCGCCGCGACGAGAGCGGCGGCGATGGGGTGCTCAGAGGCGGCCTCGACGGCGGCCGCCAGCCCGAGCAGCTCCTCGCGGTCCACGCCATCGACGGGCTCCACGTCCACGACGGACATGTGGCCCGTGGTCAGCGTGCCGGTCTTGTCGAACACGATGGTCTGCACGCGGCGGGCACGCTCCAACACCTGCGGGCCCCGGATCACGGTGCCCAACTGGGCGCCCCTGCCGGTCCCCACCATGAGGGCCGACGGGGTGGCCAGACCGAGCGCACACGGGCAGGCGATGATCAGCACGGAGATGGCGGCGGAGAGCGCAACCGTCCAGCCGTGCGCGGCGACCAGGTGGCCCACCAGCGTCACGGCGGCGATACCCAGGACGACGGGCACGAAGATGCTGGACACCTTGTCCGCCAGGCGCTGGACGTCGGCTTTGCCCTCCTGGGCCTCCTCGACCATCTTCGCGATGCGCGCCAGCTGCGAGTTGGCGCCCACCGCAGTGGTGCGCACCACCAGGCGGCCGGTGGTGTTCACGGAACCGCCCACCACCGTCGTGCCCGGCTCCACCTCCACCGGCAGCGACTCACCGGTGATGATCGACGCGTCGACGGCGGAGCGGCCCTCCACGACCTCACCGTCGGCGGCGACCTTCTCGCCGGGGCGGACGACGACGAGGTCGCCCACCGCGAGCGACTTCACGTCGACGCGCTTCTCCTGCCCGTCGCGCAGGACGGTGGCCTGCTTGGCGCCCACCTCGAGCAGCGCACGCATGGCCGCGCCCGATTCGGTCTTCGCGCGGGCCTCGATGTAGCGGCCGAGCAGCAGGAAGGAGATGATGACGACGGCGGCCTCGAAGTAGATGAAGCCCATCGCGTCCTGTTGCGCGAGGTTGAACTCGAAGTGGTGCTTCATGCCGATCTCACCGGCGTGGCCGAACAGCATGGCGTACAGGGACCAGGCGAACGCGGTGCCGGTGCCCATGGTCACGAGCGTGTCCATCGTGGTGGCGCCGTGGCGCAGGTTGGTGAAGGTCGCCTTGTGGAAAGACCGGCCCAACCAGAGCACGACGACGGCGGACAGGACCAGAGCCGCCCACTGCCAACCCGGGAACTGCAACGCGGGGATCATCGAGACGAGCACGACGGGGGTGCTGAGGATGAACGACCAGAGCACGCGCGGCTTGAGGGCTGCGGCCTCGTCGTTCTTCTCCCCGACAGGGACGGGCAACGTGGCCCCGTAGCCGGTCTTCTCGACGACGGCGATGAGGTCCTCAGCGGTGAAGTTGGGCGGTGCTTCTACCGTCGCCTTCTCGGTGGAGTAGTTCACCGAGGCGGTCACCCCGTCCACCTTGTTGAGCTTCTTCTCGATCCGCGCGGCACAGGAGGCACAGGTCATGCCCTGGATGTCGAGCTGGATCTTGTTGGTGATGGGTTGGGTCCTGGTGGTGGACATGCTTCCTCTTGCCTGGTGCGCGGTGGGTACTGCGATGCCCGCGGCTGGCGCAGGGCAGGCCGAACAGGCCCCGGGCGGCTACGCCCGGGAAAGTTGCCCGGATGGGGTCAGAGGGTCAGGCGCTCAGGCCTCGACGACGGTGTAGCCGCCGGCCTCGCGGACCGCCTCGATGATGGCGTCGAACGGGATGCGCTCGTCGGATTCGACCGACATGGCGCCACCCTCGAGCGTGACGGAGACGTTGTTGACGCCTTCGACGTCAGAGACCTCTTCGGTGACGTGGTGGACGCAGTTACCGCAGGTCATGCCCGAAACGGTGTAGTTGGTGATCACAGAGAAAGTCCTTCCTTGGGTGACGGGCTATCGGGTCAGGCGCTTGATCGCCTGCATCGCCTCGTCAATCTTCTCTTTGCCCTCCGGGCCGCCCTTGCGGGCAGCGTCGGCGACACAGTGCGAGAGGTGGTCTTCGAGGAGCCCGAGCGACACCGCCTTCAGCGCCGAGGTCACGGCCGTGACCTGGGTCAGGACGTCGATGCAGTACTGATCCTCTTCAACCATGCGAGCGAGACCGCGGACCTGACCTTCGATCAGGCGCAGGCGCCGCAAATAGGCTGCCTTCTCCGGCGTGTAGCCGTGAGTGTGGCAGGTTTCGGTTTCCGTCGTCATGGCACCTCCCTCTTGACTGAGCATACCCCGGGGGGGTAAGGAATTCAATCTCATCCCATCATCCCATCGAGGTTTCCCGACGGGCCCCCGGGGTGGCCTACCGCCCGGGTCGAGGCGCGATTCCCCACATATCCACAATGAACCCACAGGCGCTGTGGATAACTGGCGTCGTGAAGATGAACGGTGGGTGAACTCGGCCCCGTATACCACGCTGGCCCCTCCGGATGGAAAATGGGGTTGAATCGTACAAAGTGCATTGTCAGCGCTGGTTTAAGACCCCGCCCCCGCCGCACCCCCGGAGCACCCGGGCCGAGATGACGAGCGGATGCCGGGCGGGCCGCGTCTCTTTGTGGACAAATCCCCAGGGGCCAGGCAGCCACCCTGGATATAACGATTTGATAACGGTGAATCCACGCTCAGCCCACAGGTTCGTCCACACCCCTGGGACTCAGCGCCGCGCACTTATCCACAGCCCTCCACAGGCTGTCCACAGAGCTCTCCACACGCTGGGGGCACACGTGGGCAGGAACCGTCAGAGGGGTGCCTTAGCCTAAGCAACGGAACTGGAAGGGGGTGAGCTGATGACGGCGCACGCAACAACCGCGGTCTTCGATGACCGCGAGCTCGACCGCACGCCTCCCCAGGATCTCGCTGCGGAGCAGAGCGTGCTGGGCGCGATGATGATGTCGAAGGATGCCATCTCGGATGTCGTCGAGGTGTTGCGCGGCACAGACTTTTACCGCCCCAACCACGAGTCCATCTACGACGCCATCATCAGCCTCTACGGCCGTGGTGAGCCGGCGGATCCCATCACCGTGGCAGGCGAACTCGGCAAGACGGGGCTCCTGGCCAAGGTGGGCGGCGCCGTCTACCTGCACGACCTGCTCTCCAGCGTCTCCATCGCCGCGAACGCGCCGTACTACGCGGAGATCGTCCGCGACAAGGCCGTGTTGCGTCGGTTGGTCAACGCCTCCATCCGCATCGCGCAGTTGGGCTACGGCGGCCAGGGCGAAGTGGACAAGATCGTCGACGAGGCCCAGCAGACGCTCTTCGAGGTGACGGACCGCAACTCCTCGGAAGACTACAAGTCGCTCCGGGAACTGCTGGAGCCCACGTTCGATGAGATGGAGGCCATCGCCAACAGCGGCGACGCACTCTCCGGCGTCCCCACCGGTTTCACCGAACTAGACCGCATCACCAACGGCCTGCACGGCGGCCAGATGATCATCGTCGCCGCGCGCCCGGGCGTCGGAAAGTCGACGTTCGCGCTCGACGTGTGCCGCTCGGCCGCCATCCACCACAACCTCCCCGCCGCGTTCTTCTCTCTCGAAATGAGCCGCACGGAGATCGTGATGAAGGTGCTCTCCGCGGAGGCTTCGGTACCCCTGGGGCGTATCCGCGGCGGCAAGATGGACGAGAACGACTGGCAGCGGGTCACGGACAAGTCGGCCATCCTCGCGGAGAAGAACTTCTTCATCGACGACTCCCCCAACCTCACCATGATGGAGATCCGCGCGAAGGCCCGCCGCCTGAAGCAGCGCCACGACCTTCAGCTGCTCGCCATCGACTACATCCAGCTGATGAGCTCCGGCAAGAAGGTGGAGTCGCGTCAGCTGGAGGTCTCGGAGTTCTCCCGCCAGATCAAGCTGCTGGCCAAGGAACTCGAGATCCCGGTCATCGCCCTGTCGCAGCTCTCGCGTAACACCGAACAGCGCAAGGACGGCATCCCCCAACTGTCAGACCTGCGTGAATCAGGCTCGCTGGAGCAGGACGCGGACATCGTGTTGATGCTGCACCGCCCGGAGATGTACTCCCAGAACCCCTCCGACGAGGAGCGCGGGCTGGCGGCCTTCCACATCCCGAAGCACCGAAACGGCGAGACCGGCAAGATCGACGCGCTCTTCCAGGGCCACTACAGCCGGTTCACGAACGCGCCCATGTGATCCCCAGCCGGCGCCGACCGGCTCAGCAGGCGGTGACGGCGTCTGCGACGGTGCGCAGCGGCACCCGCTCGCCCAGGCCCACATTGAGCAGGGCGGCGATTTCCGCGCCCACCCGGGTGAGGTCGCCCTGGCGGAACAGGAAGCTCACGTCGAGGATCTCGTAGCGCGGGGAGCCAGCCGCGAGTTCCTTCTGGAACCGGGAGCCTCCGTCGGTGAAGCCACAGTCGACGGCGGCGAAGGTGCGCTGGGCGTCGGCCTCGAGGTCCCAGGTGCGCACGGACATCACGGTGTCGGCCGCCCGCTGCCCGTGCGCGGTGGCGTTGCGGCGCACCACGTCTGCGACGGTGCCCGGGAGACCTGCCAGCGCCTCGATCCCCGTCCAGTCGGAGCCGACGGCGCGCTCGACCAGCTCCGCCCAGCTCCCGGTGGCCGGCACGGTGACCTGCACCCCTCCACAGACCGCGAGGTCGTTGACGTCGCAGGCGGAGTCGTCGACCACGATCGAGCGGATCGGGGTGCGCAGCAGCGGGAAGTTGTCCATGCCCCCATTGGACGCCTTGCCGCGACGGTAATCAACCCTCGCCCCGGGCCGGGGGGTACCGTTGCCCCATGGCCGCGCTGCTCACCGAGTACCACCTCACAGACCCCGATGACATGCATCCCGCCGTCGCACTGGCCCGCTACGGGAAGCGCCGCACGGGCGACCTGTTCGTCGGCCTCTGGTTGGGCATGATCGTCGAGGCCCAGCAGATGCGGCCCAGCCTGAGCAACGTGAAGCGCCAGGTGGAGAAGTTCGAATCCGGCCAGGACCTCCGGAGGGCGGTTGAGGAGGCCGGCGGCCCCGCCGTCGATGACGAGTTGTCCGATGCGGCACGGGTCTACTTCGCTTCCGCGCTGGAGGACGCGTCCTACACCTCCACCCTGCTGAAGATGCGCAGGCTCACCGGCACCCAGGTCCGCGACAAGGCCGCCCACGAAGTGCTCCGCACGGCAGACCTCATCCTCGAGGCCCGGCTCGGTGAACGCTACGTCCCCCTGTTGGTCCGGGGTTTCCTCGCCGGCCTCGCGCCGCACGGTCCACGCGAGCTGAGGGAGGCCCTCGCCGACCATCCGGAACTGGTGGACACCATCGCCCCCCTCCTCGAGGCGTGAGGACCCGGCGTTCGGAGCTCCGGCACACGCTGAGCGCCTGGTACGCGGCCAACGCCCGGCCGCTGTCGTGGCGTGAGCCCGGAGTGTCTCCGTGGGGCATCCTCGTCAGCGAGATCATGCTGCAGCAGACCCCCGCGGCCAGGGTGGAGGGGACGTGGCTGGCGTGGATGGAGCGCTGGCCGACTCCTGCCGCGCTCGCGGCGGCGCCCACGGCGGACGTCCTGCGTTCCTGGGGTCGGCTCGGCTACCCCCGCCGCGCGCTGCGCCTGCAGGAGGCGGCCCGAGCTGTGGTGGAGCGGCACGACGGCGAGCTCCCCGAGAGCGAGGACGCCCTGCTCGCGCTCCCAGGGGTGGGCAGCTACACGGCCGCCGCGGTCATGGCCTTCGCTTTCGGCCGCCGGTCCCTGGTGCTGGACGTGAATGTGCGGCGGGTCCTCGCCCGCCTCGACGGCGGGGTGGAGCATCCGGCCCGCACGGAGACCGCGGCGGAACGCCGCCGCGCCTGGGTCTTCGTCCCCGAGGGCGACGCGGAGGCGGCCACCTGGTCCGCCGCGGCCATGGAACTGGGCGCCACCGTCTGCACCGCCCGCAACCCGCAGTGCGGCCGCTGCCCCGTGGCCGGGCACTGCTCCTGGCTCGCCCTCGGGCGGCCCGGCTGGGAAGGCAAGCGGCGGGTGGGCCAGGCGTGGGAGGGCACGGACCGCCAGTGCCGCGGTCGCATCATGGCCGCCCTCCGCTCGGCCCACGTGCCCGTCCCCGTGGCCGACCTCACCTGGCCGGACCCGGATCAACTCCGCCGCTGCATCACGTCGCTGGTCGACGACGGCCTGGCCGTCGCCCACGAAGATGCCCTCGCCCTGCCCCACTAGCGCGGGACGACAGGTCACGGACGGCCTAGGCTGGAGCCATGATCAAGGCCGTCGTCTTCGACCTGGGGGAGGTCCTCTCCTCGCCGCCGTCGCTCCTGCCAGTGCTGGCGGGGCGGGTCGGCACCACCCCCGAACTCCTCAAGGAGCACTACTGGACGGGCCGGGCCGAGTATGACGCCGGCGCCCCGGACGGCGACTACTGGGGCCCGCTGCTCACGGCCGTCGGGCACGAGGTCCACGACGCCGACCTCATCGCCGAGATCGCGCACCTCGACGCCGACATCTGGGCCAACCTCCGCCCGGCGGCGTGGCAACTCCTCCGCGACTGCAGGCAGGCCGGGGTGACCGTGGCCGTGCTGTCCAACTCGCCGCACGCCATGCAACGGGCCGCCGACGGGGCCGCCTGGCGCGCCGACGTGGACCACCTCTACGTCTCGGCCAGCCTAGGGGCGGTCAAGCCGCAGCCCGCCATCTACGAACGCGTGACCAGCGACCTCGGGCTGGCACCCGGCGAGATCGCCTTCATCGACGACAAGCAGGCCAACGTCGACGGCGCCCTATCGGTGGGCTGGCAGGCCCACCGCTGGGTGGACGATCACGACACGCGCGCCTGGCTCACCACGCTGGGGGTGCTCCCGGCCTGATCCGCAGGGGCGCGGCGCACAGGGCGCGTGACCAGCGGCAACGCCACGGCCACCACTGCGAGGGCGCCCATCACGGAGAACGCCAGGGTGTAGGAGCCTGCATCGCCGACCAGGCCTGCCGCCAGCAGGGGCCCGAGCACTCCGCCGCCCGACCAGCCCACCAGCATCAGCCCGTAGATGGCGCCGGCGTGGCTCAACCCGAAGAACTGTCCGGCCGTGGACGGCAGCACGCCGAACGCCCCGCCGTAGCAGAGGTACACCACCGCGGCGAGCGCCAGGAACCAGAAGCCCTGCGCGTGCGGCAGCAGGATCAGCGCCACGCCCTCGAGGGCCAGGATCGTGGCCAGCATCGGCAGGCGACCCAGCCTCTCCGCGACGGCGGCCCAGGCCACCCGGCCGCCACCGTTGAACAGCGCCAGCACGCCGACGATGCCCGCGGCCGCCGCGGGGGTGAAGCCACCCACGTCGACAGCGGCGCTGGCCATCATCGAAATCAGGGAGATGCCCGCCATCACGGCGAGCATCAGGGTGCCGGTCAGCAGGTACCACTGGCCGGTGCGCAGGGCCTGGGGCGCGGTGAGGTCGCCCTCGACGACCTTCTTGGCACCGGCCGCGACAACGGGCGACACCAGGAGCGCGGCTCCGATCAGCCCCAGCACCAAGTAGGCGACGCCCAGCCAGCGGAACGCCAACGCGGGCGTGTCGGGCGTCATCGCGACGAGCCACTGCGCGAAGGGCGAGGTCACGGTCGCGCCGAAGCCGAAGCCGCCGACGGCGAGGCCGGTGACCAGCGCGGTGTGGTCCGGGAACCACTTCTGCAGGAGTGCGACCGGCACGATGTAGGCCATGCCCAGGCCGAACCCGCCGATGACGCCGTACCCCAGCACCAGCAGCCAGAAGTGGCTCGGGGCCGTGGCCAGGGAGGCCAGCAGGACGCCCAGCCCGTAGATGACCATGCCGATGATGGCGACGGTGCGGGGGCTGCTGCGGTCCTGCAGGCGCCCGCCGATGGAGGCGCCGACGAAGATCATGCCGATGGCCGTCTCGAACGGGACGGAGGCCTGCACGTGGCTCAGGGCCATCGCCTCCGGCGCCTGCAGGGCGCGCCCGAACAGGCTCCAGGCGTACACGCCGCCGATGACCAACTGAACCAACACACCGCCGACTAGGGCTGCCCACTTCGTACGCACGATGGGTCAGTCTAAGCAACGAACCCCCGGGCATTGCGCCCGGGGGTTCGTCAGCTACTTCAGGGAATCAGGCACAGCTCCACGGCTGGAAGCCGCGCTGCGCGTAGAGGCGGTTGGCCACGGTGATCTGCTCCTCGCGGGTGGCCTGGTGCGGGTAGGCAGCGAAGTCGCCGCCGTTGACCGAGCGCCAGGTCTGCAGGTTGAACTGCAGGCCGCCGTAGTAGCCGTTGCCGGTGTTGATGTTCCAGCGGCCGCCGGACTCGCACCGGGCGATCCGGTCCCACGTCGCGGCGCGGCTCAGGTCGATGCGCTGGTTCGCCGGCAGCTGCGGGGCGGTCTCGACGGGGACCCCGGCCAGCGGCGGGGCCGCGGCCGGGATCGTCGTCACTGCGGGGGTGCCGGTGGTGGCGAACTGGATGATGTTGTTGAACTGCCACTGGTTCTCCGTGACGAACGCGCCGTCCTCGTGGGCGACCACGGAGGTCAGGGCGTAGGTGCGGCAGCCGTTGCGGCCGGTGGCGGCGGTGTCGCACTCGGTGCGCCACTGGCGGCCGTCAGTGGCCGTCCAGGTGCGGGTGCCGCCGGGCTGGCCGCCCGCGGCGAGGGGGTTGCCCGCCCACTGGTCACGACCGGAGGGGAGGTAGGTGAGGTTGTTGAACACCCACCCGTTGTGCAGGACGTGCTGGCCCTGGACCGTGGCCACCTTGGTGGTCCAGATCTCGGTGCGGCACCGCACGACGGAGTCTGAGTACTTGTCGCAGGCGGTCTTCCAGTACCGGCCGTTGACAAGGTGATTGCCCGGCGTCGTGTACATGTTCGTCTCGACGGCCTGCGCGGTCTGCGGGGCCACAAGGGCCAGCCCGAGACCGACGACGGCCGCGGAGGCTGCGGCTAGGAGGCGCTTCAGCATGGAGGGGGTCCTTTCGAAGTAGCGGGATGACGTTAACACCCCGAGGCCCCCTTTTCCAAAGAATTTCTCAGGATTGGCTTCAGGTTCACCGCAATTCGCGACCTCCACAAGCGCCTTTACCCGCAGGGTCCCCGTGGGCGACTGAGAACTCTCAGCGCTCGTTCACCGACGTGAAACTCCGGCCCCCCGCGGCATCTGCCCTTCATCGGTCACGCCCCACCAGAGCGGCGGCTAGCCTGAGCAGATACCGGAAGGATTCCCCTATGCGCATCAGCGTCCCCCGCGAGGTCAAGAACAACGAGAACCGGGTCGCCATCACCCCCGTCGGCGTCCAGGAACTCACCCATCGCGGGCACGAGGTCGTCGTGGAGGCGGGCGCCGGTGTGGGATCCAGCTTCACCGACGACTCGTATCGTGATGCCGGCGCCTCGGTGGTGGCGGACGTGGACCGCGTCTGGGGCGACGCCGAGCTCGTTCTCAAGGTGAAGGAGCCCGTCGCCTCGGAGTACCGCCACCTGCGCGAGGGGATCAGCGTCTTCACCTACCTCCACCTGGCCGCGGACGAACCGCTGGTGGACGCGCTGCTCAGCTCCGGCGCCACGTCCATCGCCTACGAGACGGTGCAGAAGCCCACCGGGCTGCTCCCCCTCCTCTACCCCATGAGCGAGGTGGCGGGGTGCCTCGCCCCCCAGATGGGCGCCTACCACCTGATGAAGACGCAGGGCGGCCGCGGCGTGCTGATGGGCGGCGTGGCGGGCGTGCCCAACGCGAAGGTGCTGGTGCTGGGCGGCGGCACCGCCGGCCAGAACGCCGTCAACACCGCCCTCGGCATGAACGCCGACGTGACCATGCTGGACACCGACATCGACAAGCTGCGCCAGGCCTACTGGCGCTGGGACAACCGGGTGCACGGCCTCCGCTCGTCCGAAATGGCCATCCGGGAGCACCTGCCGCAGGCGGATCTGGTGATCGGCACCGTCCTGATCCCAGGCGCCCGGGCACCGCGCCTGGTCACCAACGAGATGGTGGCCACCATGAAGCCGGGCTCGGTGCTGGTGGACGTGTCCATCGACCAGGGCGGCTGCTTCGAGGACAGCCGGCCCACCACGCACGACGACCCCACCTACCAGGTGCACGGCTCCACCTTCTACTGCGTGGCCAACATGCCCGCGATGGTGCCCAACACCTCGACGTGGGCGTTGACCAACGCCACGCTGCCCTACGTGGAGCGGATCGCCGAGCACGGCTGGCGCGAAGCCATGCGTATCGACGCAGCGCTGGCGAAGGGTCTGGCGACGCACGCCGGGCGGCTCACGTCGCAGCCGGTGGCCGAGGCCTTCAACCGTGACTGGGCCCCCGTCGAGGACGTGCTCGCAGACGCCTGAAGCCCGGCAGGCGGCTCAGCCCGCGAGGAACGGTGCGACGGCGGCCTTGGGCCGTCCGATGATCGCGCGGTCTCCGCGGATCAGCACGGGGCGCTGTGCCATTTCCGGGTGCTCAGCCAGCACCTTGGCGACCTGCTCGGCGGTGCGGACGTCGTCGTCGGACAACGTGCTGCAGTTGAAGTTGGCGTCGCGGCGGACCAGGTCCGTGGGGTCGCCGTCGAGCTTGGCGATCACCTCGAGCCACTCCTCCTCGGTGAGCGGCACCTTGACGTAGTTGCGCACGGTGAGCGCGAACGGCGACGCCTCTGCCGCCTCGAGCGCGGCGCGCGAGGTGGAGCAGCGCGGGTTGTGGAGGATGGTCAGCTCTGACATGGTCGCCCCTTCTCTCTGATCACCGCCAACCTACCGCCGACCCGCGACGATCCCAGGGATAACAATCCGGTTGCTGTTGGCCGCGGGGCGGGGCCGACCGGAGGGCACGGCCCCAGACTTGGAAGATGAGGACACGGTCAATGCTGATGGTGCTGCTGCTGCTCGCCGGGATCGGCGTCGTGAGCTGGCAGCAGGCCCCGCGCGCGGCCGCGTGCAGCTGTGTGGCCCAGTCGGTCACGGAACACGCCGAGAGCGCGGACCTGGTTGCGGAGGGCGTCGTGGTGGGTGTGGACCGGCCCGAGAACCCTCAGAGCTCCATGGATGACGCCACCTACACCGTCGAACTCACCCGCTTGTGGAAAGGCCCCGAGGCCCCCCAGGTGGCCGTGCTCTCCCCGGTCAGCGGCGCGAGCTGCGGCCTGGAGGGACTCTCCGAGGGCATGACCATCGCGCTGTTCTCCCGCGACGACAACGGCGTGTGGCGATCAGACCTCTGCGACGGCACCGGCCCCATGACCGAGGCGATGGCCGCGGAACTGACCACCGCGGAGGGCGAGCCGACGGTGCTCACCCCGTCGGCCGACTCCTCGACGGCGCCCTCCCCCGGCCCCGACAACGGCAGCCCGGCGGTCCTCTACGCGGCGCTGGGGGTGGCCGCGGCCGCGCTGCTGGCGCTGGTCGTGCTCGGTTGGGCGCGCCGCCGTCGCTCCGACTAGACGGCCGCCGGCGGCGCTGTCCAGCGCTGCTTGAGCCAGCGCCACCCCCGTCGGATCCTGGCCATCATCGCCAACGCGAGCCAGATCATCAGGGCCAGCAGGACCGCGGCCACGACCGCGGCCATCACGGGGAACAGCACTGCGAGGGTGGTGACGCCGACCACCCCGATGTCGCCGGCGACCGAAGCGGTCACGTTCGAGACCGGCTCCGGCGAGCTGTTGACGGCCAACCGGATCCCCGCCTTCGAGAGGTGGCTGAGCAGTGCCGTGACGCCGCCCACCGCGGCGAGCGAGATGGTGAGGAGGTCGCCGTTGGCGCCCGCGATCAGGGCGCCGATCACCGCGCCCGCCACCGGGCGGATGACGGTGGAGGGCACGTCCCAGACCGAATCGATGACCGGCACCTTGTCGGCCACCAGTTCCACCAGGGCGAGGATGCCCATGACGATCAGGACGTCGGTGCGCTGGAACCCCTCAGGGACTCCGCCGGTGTTCAGGAAGCGCCCGAGGATGCCGAGGATGAACACAGTGGCGTACGCGTTGATGCCCGAGGCCCAGCCCGAGGCGAAGGTCATTGGCAGCAGTTCCATGCGTTGAAGTATGCGTCGCGGGCACGCTCAGCAACAGGCCTGCAGGCCGGGATCAGGGGGAAATGGGGGCCGGCTCAGTCCTCTGCGGGGGTCCAGCCTGCCGGCATCTGGACGAGCAACCCACCGTCCTCCACCTGCACCAGCAGCGACCTGATCTCCCCGAAGTGGTCGCCGTCGAGTTCGATCTCCTCCGGCCGGTGGAAGGTGATCTCGATCTCGCGGCACTGCTGGTAGTTCAGCTCGCGGCTGCGGTCGCGCTGCTTGCGGACGAATTCGCTGCGGGTGCGGTGCAGGATGGCGTTGTCCACCAGCACCTTCCAGGCCACCCTGGGCCAGCCGAAGACGCCGCGGGGGAAGACGCCGACCACGTCCAGCACACCGTCGTCGACGGCCGCGTCCGGCAGCAGCAGCACGTTGCCGCCGATGGAGCCGCAGTTGCCGATCAGGATGGTGTGCAGGCGGGCGCGCTCGGGTTCGGATTCGTCGAGCCGGTAGGTGAGCCGCATGCGATGGTTGCGGAACAGCGCCTCGACGCCTGCCTTCACGTACGCGAGCATGCCCACGCGCTTCTTCAGCTTCTCGTCGGTGGTCGACATGATCTGCGCATCCAGCCCCACCCCCGCGGCCACGAGGAAAACGCGTTCCTCCTCGTCGCCGTTGGGGCGGACCCAGCGGGCGATGCCGAGGTCCACCTTGCGGGGCTTTCCGTTGAAGGCCGCGTCGACGGACTCCGGCAGGTTGTCGAGGGTGAGGTCCAGGTTGCGGGCGAGCAGGTTGCCCGTGCCCTGCGGCGCGAGCGCCAGCGGGACCCCGCTGTCGCGCAGCCCTTCGGCGACGCAACGGATGGTGCCGTCGCCCCCCACGCCGAGCACCACGTCGACGCCCTTCTCGACGGCCTCGCGCGCCATCCCGACTCCGGGGTCGTCCTCCTCGGTCTCCAACCAGAGGACCTCCCCCCAACCCGCTTCGACGCGTGCCGGCTCGACGACCGCCTCGAGGTCGGCGCGGTCGATCTTGGTGGGGTTGAAGATCACGGCGAGAGTGCTCATGTCCCTAGTGTGGCCGTTCCCGGGGCGGCTCGGGTCGATTGGCAAGGGGCTCAGTCCTCCCACACCGGGACGTCGCGGGGTTCGAGGACGCCTTCCTGCAGCACCACGATGGCCCAGGGCTCCACAGTGGTGGCCCCTTCCATGATCATTCCCTCGCCCTCCTGCCAGTAGTTGTGCGCGGGCTCGGCCCATGACGCGGTGTCGATGAGGCGGCGCAGGACGCACCCCTCGGCGGGCATCGGCAACGTGAAGTCGATGGGGTGCTCGGCCATGTTGATCAGCACCCAGAAGTCGTCGCCGGGGTTGTTGATGCGCACCGCCACGGCCCGGTGGCCCTCCTCCGGGTAACCGTCGCCCGTCGGCGTGGAGAACAGGTAACTGACGTCCCTGTTGTCGGGGATGAGGTCACCCCAGTGGGTCTGCTGCAGCGCCTCGTGACGCTGCCGGAGATTGGCGATGAAGGTGGCGAACCGGAACAGCGAGTTGGCATCGTCCTGGTTGTCGAAGCGCCCGAAGTTGTCGTGGTAGGCCGCGTCGACGCCTGCCTCGACGTCGACGAGGTGGGGCGCCGCCGTCGGGATCATGGCGTAGTTGTTCAGCATGGCCAGCGAGTCGAGCTCCCAGGGGTTGTTGTTGCCGTTCTGGGTGCGGCCGAACTCGTCGCCGGCCACCACCATCGGCACGCCGCGGGAGAAGAACAGGATGGTCCACAGGTTGCGCACCCGCTGGCGGCGCAGCGCCTGGGAGCCACCCGAATCCCAGGACAGGTTGTTGTCGGAGCCGCCGTCGGAGGGCCCGAACGGGTATGGCTGGTCGTTGTTCTTCTCCTGGTAGCTGACGAGGTCCACCATGTTGAAGCCGTCGTGCGCGTCGACGAAGTTGATGGACTTCTGCGCGCCGCCCGAGTCGTGGAAGTGGTGGTAGTCGCCGTTCATCATGTCGAGGAAGTCACGCATGTTGGCGTCGCCCTTGCTGAAGCGGCGCACCGCGTCGCGGTACCGGCCGTTCCATTCGCCCCAGCCGCGCGGGAAGTTGCCCACCTCGTAGCCCCACAGGTCCCACGCCTCGGCGATGACCTCGATGTGCTCACTGGCGGCGAAGTCCGCGATGGCGACCAGCAGCGGGTGGTCCGTGAAGAACCGCTTCTGGTTGGCCCAGTCCTCCGGGTGCGCCTCGTCCGGTTTGCGGCCCAGCACGGTGGCAAGGTCGAAGCGGAACCCGTCGACGCCCATGTCCGTGGTCCAGTAGCGCAGCGAGTCCAGCACCAGCCTGCAGGCGGCGTCCGACGAGAAGTTGAGCTGGTTGGAGGTGCCGGTGGCGCCGTCGACCAGCACGAAATCGGCGGTCATCTGGTAATAGTCGGCCGTGGCGAAGCCGCCCAGCGAGGTGAAGCCGGTGCTGTTGACGTCGCCGTCCCAGTTGCCGCCCTCGGCCGTGTGGTTGTAGACGACGTCGAGGTAGACCTCCATGCCGACGGCGTGGAAGGCGGAGACCATCTCCTTGAACTCCCGCGTCGGGCCGCCGTAGCTCTGGTCCGACGAGTAGCCGCGGTGGGGCGCGAAGTAGCTCAGCGTCATGTAGCCCCAGGCGTTGGTGTAGCCGCGGCGGGCGGATTCCGACGCGTTGGTCTGCTGCAGCGGGAGCAGTTCGACGGTGGTGAAGCCCAGCGCCTTCAGGTAGGGCGCCATCATGCCGGCGCCCTTGTAGGTGCCGCGATACTCGTCGGGGATGCTCTGGACCCCCTCGTAGCCGGGCTCGTCCTTCAACAGCTCGCTCAGCCGGCAGACGGACGGGTGCCCGGTGAGCTGCGGCACCGAGACCTCGTAGATGGCCGACTTCTCGGGGGGCAGGTGGGGTGTGTCGACCATGGGGGTGTAGTCGGTGATCACGATGCCCTTCGGCGCCTGGCGGGCGGTGTCGACCGAGCGCCGCGTGGGCAGCGGTTCTTCGGGCTCGACGTCCTCGACGGCCGGGGTGGGGTCGACCTCCGCAGGGCCGGTGCCGAACACCTCATCGTTGCCGTGCTCGAGGATGCTGTCGGAGAAGACGTTGTGGCTGATCTCGCGCGCATAGGGGTCGAACAGCACCTTGTTCGGGTTGAACCGGTTGCCGTCCTCGTCCATGTCCGCCTCGAAGCCCTCCTCCGTGCCGGGCTCCCAGGTGTCGACGTAGGGCCAGTTGCGGCCCCAGACCCGATAGCCGTACAGGGCCCCGAGCGGCAGGCCCTGGATGTTGGCGCGCCAGATCCCGTCCGGCCCCTTGGCGGGGAGGAAGGTGTGGGACGCGTCGGCGCCCAGCGCCTCCGGATAGATCTCCAGTTGGACGCGGGTGGCGGCCGGGGCGTGGACGGCGAACGTGATGCCTTCCGCCGAAGGGCTTGCTCCGAGCGGCCAGTCCGCGGTGGGCCAGCCGGGTTCGTCGAGTGCGATGATCATCCCTCGATTGTGGCAAACACTGGGGCCGCCCAGTAAAACACGCCTCATCCTGCGGCAGGCCGTACCCCGGCGGCGCCACCCCACACCATGAAAATTCTCCTCGGACGGGCACTCCGAGGGTCCCGCGGCGCCGTAGTCTCTCAGGATGTACAGGCACGTCTTCTGGGACCTGGGCGGGACGCTCGTCGACACCTATCCGGCGCTCGACGCGGCACTGGCCGACGTGGTGCGCAGCCACGGCCTCGAACTGTTGGATTCAGAGGTGGCGATGCTGACGCGCAGGTCGACGGGCGAGGCCATCGCCGCGCTGAGCGGGCGCTTCGACCTGCCGGAGTCGGAGTTCGAGGACGCCGAGGCTGCCTTGAAGACGCGGTGGAGGTCGGCTCCCCCGCCGGCCATGCCCGGCGCCCGGGAACTGCTGCGCGATGTCTCCGCGGCGGGCGGTCTCAACCTCGTGGTGACACACCGCGACCGCAGTTCCGCCCAGACGCTGCTGGACGGGCTGGGACTCGTGGTCGACGACCTCATCTCCACCTCCGACGGCCACCCGCGCAAGCCTGACCCCCAGCTGTACCTGATGCTGATGGAGCGGCACGGGCTGGACCCGGCGGACTGCCTGAGCGTGGGCGACCGGCCGATCGACGCGGAGGCCGCCATGGCGGCGGGGATGACGGCGGCCACGGTGGAGTCGGCTGCTGCTCCCGTCGACGACGCGGCCGAGCACTCAGTCGCCCACCTGGACGACCTGCGCCCGCTCCTGGGCCTCGATTCTCGGCCGCACGGGGCCTAGAGGAAGTCGTTCCAGCTGTCGACCTGGTCCTTCAACCGCTCGTAGAGCCCTTCGAACTGGTCCTTCTGACCGGAATCACTGAGGGCCTGGTCCACCGCGGAGATGGCGTCGCTGGCCAGTTGTTCGTCGCCGCTGCGGAGCGCGCTGGAGAGATCGCGCAGGCCGGCGTCGACGGCCTTGCGCGCGTCGTTGTCGAGGTTGCCGCCCGTGAAGGCTTCACGTACGGCGGTGCTGAGCTCATCGGCCGCCGCCTGAGCCGACTGCGCGGCCCCCTCGATGTTGCCCGGGTCCGCCGGTGGGGGCGCCTGAGTGACAGGGGGCGCGGTCTCCACGGGCGGTTCAGTCTGCGGCGGAGGCGCCTCGGTAGTGACCGGGGCCGTCGTTGCCGGCGCAGCCGTCGTCGTCGCGGGGGCGGCCGAAGGGCTGGGGCTGGGCGAGGGCGTGGGGCTGGGGGACGCCTCGGTGGTCTGCGGGGAGGGTGAGACCGAGGGCGAGGCGTCGACGCTCGGGGAGGTCGACGCCGGCACGGCAGCGGTCGGCGACCGGTCAGCCGTGAGCTGCGGGTCCCCGGACAGCAGCCACCAGGCGAAGCCCACGACCAGCAGCACGGCCAGCGTGATGAGGCCGATCAACAGGCCCCGGCGGCTGCTCTCTTCCTCTTCTTCCATGGGGAGCACGTCGTCGTCGGTGCCCTCCGGGTCGACGGCGGCTCGGGCTGGCGCAACCACAGGCGCCGCAACCACCGGGCCGGGGGCATCTGCCGGGTAGGCCCGCATGGGCGCGGGGAGGTCCGCCGCCGGCACCACGGCGGTGTGTTCGCCCTCCACCACGGGTGGCGGGAGGAGCTGGGTGACGGCCTCGGAGGTCTCGGCGCGCAGCGCTGCCTCAAGGGTGGCCGCGTCGGTCGGCCGGGCCTCCGGGTCTTTGGCCAGCATGGCGGCGACGATGGCGGCCAGCTGCGGTGGCACGTCGGGACGGGCCTCCTGGATGTTGGGCACCGGCTCGGTGGCGTGGGCCATCATCGTGGACACCGCGGTGGGGCCCTGGAACGGGGGCCGGCCGGTGATGAGGGCGAACAGCACGCAGCCGAGCGCGTAGATGTCTGCGCGCTGGTCCACCCGCATCCCGCGGGCCTGTTCCGGCGCCAGGTAGGCGGCGGTGCCGATGACGGCACCGGTGGCGGTCAGAGGCGAACCGGAATCTGCCACCGCCTCGTCGATGATGTGGGTGATGCCGAAGTCGAGCACCTTGACCGCACCGTCGGCGGCGCGGGCGATGTTGCCGGGCTTGACGTCGCGGTGCACCAGGCCGGCGTGGTGGGCGGCGCCGAGCGCGGCGGAGACCTGGATGGCGATGCTGCGGATCTCTTCGAAGGGGAAGGCGCCGCGGGTCCGCAGTTCGTCCGCCAGCGTGCTGCCGGGCAGCAGCTCCATGACGAGGAATGCCCGGTCATTGTCGACGCCGGCGTCGAAGACGGTGACGATGTTGGGATGGTTCAGCGCGGCCGTGACGCGGGTCTCGCGGCGGAAGCGTTCCGCGGTGACCTCTGCGTCCTCCATCTCCGCGACCACCTTGACGGCGACCTCGCGGCCCAGCACCTGGTCCCGGGCGCGCCAGACGGTGGACATGCCGCCGCGACCGAGCCTCTCCTCGAGCAGGTAGCGGCCGGCGAGGACGTACCCGGGGCCGGGTTGGGTGCTCTCGGTCATGCTCTGAGACTATCCCTCGCCGCCGCCAGGATCGGGCACCGCGTCTCACGCCCCCGGTCAGGGGCAGTTGGCCGGCGGCTCAGTCGTCGTCGACCTCGCCGGCCAGGGCCTTGGCCGCGAGGTTCTCCTCCTCGGCCACCTCCCAGACCTCCTTGGCGGCGTGGAAGTTGAGCACGACGATGCCGAGGCCGAGGATGAGGTCCGGCCATCCGTTGGGTACCACGGTGAGCGTCAGGATGCCCATGGCGATGATGCCGATGTTGATGATCACGTCGTTGCGGGCGGCGAGCCAGGCGGCCTTGGTCATGGAGCCGCCGTGGTCGCGCTGGCGCAGCAGCAGGAACGCGCACAGGGAGTTGACCACCACTGCGCCGCCTGCGGTGAGGATCAGCGACAGCGGATCAGGTGCGTCCGGGTGGGAGAACTTGGCCACCGCCTGCCACAGCGCCGCGGCTGCCGGGGCGAGGATGACCACCGCCATGACCTTGCCGGCCTTCGCGCGCCGCGCGAGCGGCCAGCCGAGGGCGCCGAAGATCAGCAGGTTGACGGCGGTGTCCTCGAGGAAGTCAACCGAATCCGCGAACAGCGACACCGACCCGATGGCCCACGCCACCGTCGCCTCGATGAAGAAGTAGCCCAGGTTCAGGCACGCCACCACCAGCACGGTGCGGCGCAGCAGGCGGGCCTTGGCGGGGTCGAGGTCGATCACGAGGTGAATCTACTACCGCATGGGATGTCCGCCAGCAGGGGGCGTCCGCGCGGGCCCACACAGGGAGGTCCGCACTGGAGAAGATCTGATGCGGCCGCCGCGTCAGCCTTCCGCGAGCACGTCCTTCATAGACTCCGGGCCCCACGTCAGGATCTGGGCGTTGGGGATGGCCGTGAAGAGGACGGCGTTGCCGTGGCCCACGAAGACCGTCTGGTCCTCGCTAGGCTCGGCGTAGATCTCGTAGCCGGCGTCCGCGGCGCTGCTCATGACGGAGTCGATGACTGGCTGCGGGTCCTCGTCGATCATCATCACGGCTGACTGCTCCGACTGCGTCACGATGGTGCTCTCCGGCAACTTCATGCCCTTCGGCACGGTGACGTCCATGGGGCCAACCTTGATCACCTCTGTCTGGATCTCGCCGGTGAACGCCTCCTCCTCCGGCTGCGGGAGGCCGCTCTGGGTGCCACCCGCCGGGGCGGACGCGGTGGCCTCGGGCGCAGGCGTGGGTTCGTCCGAGCCGGTGCAGGCGGCAAGCGAAAGCGCGGCGACAACGGTGACGGCAAGTGCGGCGGGTCTCATCCTCATGGGCGCAATTCTATGTAGCGTCCGGAGGCAGGCCCTCGAAGAGGTCCGTGGCCGGCCCGTCGCCCTGCGGGAACGGCTGCCCGGCACCCAGGAGATAGGCCTCCCCCGCGCCGGGGAGTTCCTGCATGATCGAGAAGAACTGCCAGAACGGGTCCTCCGCGTTGACCTGGCTGCGGTGGGTGAAGAGCGCGCGGCGGCAGATGTCGAGGTACGGCTGCAGCTCGACCACCGCGACGATCTGTTCCGGGTCCGGGCCGAAGCGGCGCTCCGCCTCGTCGCTGTGGTCGTGATCGGCACCCCACAGCTCCAGCCCCCGCTCGCGAGCGATGGCGTAGGCCTCCGCCCAACGGCTGGTGTTGTGCGTGTTCCAGAGCACCCGCTGCACCTCCCAGGGCGGTCCGAGATCCGGCCTGTGCGACGGTGTGGCCGCCAACTGCACGGCGTACATCAGCACGCGGTGGGCCTGGATGTGGTCCGGGTGGCCGTAGTTGCCGTGCGGGTCGTACGTCACCGCCACCTGCGGGCGGCGGGTGCGGATGACATCGACGAGGTGGTCCGCCGCCTCGAGGAGGTCCGCGCGCCAGAAGGCGTTGGCCGGCATCTCGTCGGGCACGCCCGCGCGGCCCGCCTCCGTGGTGATCATCCCGCTGTCGTGGTAGCGGCCGACCCCGCCGAGGAAGAGGTGGTCCGTGACGCCGATGACACTCATGGCCTGCGCGATCTCCTCCTGCCGGTGCACGCCCAACTCCTGCGGGGAGTAGTGCGCCCAGTCGGGCACCAGGATCTCGCCGAGTTCGCCCAGCGTGCAGGTCACGAGCGTGACCTGGGCGCCTTCGGCGAGGTACCGGGCCATGGTGGCGGCGGACTGGCTGGATTCGTCGTCGGGATGGGCGTGCACGAGCAGGAGCCGGCGATCAGGGAGCATGTCCTTCAGCATAGGCACCGTCAGTTCCTGAGCAGAGTGGCGAACTCGACGAAGTCGTCGACCTCAACCTTGCGCTTCGAGCCCACGAGGGCGTCGGCGAGTTCGTCGGCGCCGGCGCGGACGCGGCGGCCCAGCGAGGCGACACCCGGGCCGCCAAAGTCCGACGTCGCGGCGAAGATGGCCGTGCGCATGGTCAGCGCGCCCAGGTAGCTGAAGAGGGGGCGCATGGCGAACTCGAGCATCAGCGAGTGGCGCTCCGTGCCGCCGGTGGCGGCCATGAGGACCTGCTTGCCCTTGAGCGTGTCCATGTCGAGGATGTCGAAGAAGCTCTTGAACAGGCCGGAGATTGAGGCCGAGAACGTGGGACTGACGACGATGAGGCCGTCCGCGGCGGCCACGGCGTCGGTGATGCGGGCCAGTTCGCCGGTGGGGAACCCGGTGAGCATGGCGTCGACGATGGGGTGGGCCAGCTCGCGGAGTTCCGCGACGGTGACCTCGAGCTCCTCCCCCTTGGCGGCGAGGGAATCACGCAGCCGGGCGACGATGTCGTCGCTCAGCACGCGGGTGGACGACGGCGACCCCAGGCCGCCGGAAATAACGACGATGCGCTGCATGTGTCTCTCCTCAGAGCTTGTTGTCGTCTTCGGCGCGGGTGCCGGTCCAGCGGTCCACCTGCGGCTCGCCGGGCGCCGCCTCCTCGACGGGCCCCCGGGCGGCGAGCAGGCTCGCGTGGGTGGGGGCGTCGGGCACGTGCGCGGGCTTGAGCTTCGCGAACTCCTTGCGGAGCACGGGCACGACCTCTGCGCCGAGCAGGTCGAGCTGCTCGAGCACCACCTTCTGCGGCAGGCCGGCGTGGTCCATGAGGAACAGCTGGCGCTGGTAGTCGCCGGCGTACTCGCGGAAGCCGAGCACCCGCTCGATGACCTGTTGGGGCGACCCGACGGTGAGCGGCGTCTCGCGGGTGAAGTCCTCCAGCGACGGGCCGCCGCCGTAGACGGGGGCGTTGTCGAAGTACGGGCGGAATTCGCGCACGGCGTCCTGGGAGTTCTTGCGCATGAACACCTGGCCGCCGAGCCCGACGATCGCCTGGTCCGCCGTGCCGTGGCCGTAGTGCTCGAAGCGGCGGCGGTACAGCTCCACCATGCGCTTGGTGTGCGACGAGGGCCAGAAGATGTTGTTGTGGAAGAAGCCGTCACCGTAGTAGGCGGCCTGCTCCGCGATCTCGGGGGAGCGGATGGAACCGTGCCAGACGAACGGCGGGATGCCGTCGAGCGGGCGTGGCGTGGAGGTGAAGCCGTGCAGCGGGGTGCGGTACTTGCCCTCGAAGTTGACGACCTCCTCGCGCCACAGCGCGTGCAGCAGCGAGTAGTTCTCGACGGCGAGCCCAATGCCCTCGCGGATGTCCTTGCCGAACCAGGGGTAGACCGGGCCGGTGTTGCCGCGGCCCATCATGAGGTCGACGCGGCCCTCAGCCAGGTGCTGCGCGTAGGCGTAGTCCTCGGCCAGGCGCACCGGGTCGTTGGTGGTGATGAGCGTGGTGGCGGTGGAGAGGAGGATCTTCTCGGTCTTCGCGGCCAGGTACGCCATCAGGATGGGCGGGTTGGCCGGCGCGATGAACGGCGGGTTGTGGTGCTCACCGGTGGCGAACACGTCCAGACCCACTTCCTCAGCCTTCATGGCGAGCTCGACGGTGGCCCGGATGCGGGCATTCTCCGTGGGCGTCCGGCCCGTGGTGGGGTCCGTGGTGACGTCACCGATGGTGAAGATGCCGAACTGCATGATGTGCCTTTCCTTCAAGCTGATGTCATCACTGTACAACATACTTGAGGATTCAACTATTCCTCTCCCCGGGCCCAAGCGCGCCGGCAGCTCAGGGTTGCAGCACCACCTTGAGGCAACCGTCGGACTTGGTCTGGAACATCTTGTAAGCCTCCGAGGCCTCAGACAGCGGCACGCGGTGGGTGGCGAAGCCCTCCAGCCCCATGACGTCGCCGTCCTCCAGCGCGAGGGCCAACAGTTCATCGGTCCACCGGGGCACGTTGCACTGGCCGAGGCGCAACGTCAGCTGCTTGTCGAACAACGTCATCATGGGCATGGGATCGACCATCCCGCCGTAGACGCCGGCGACCGACAGGACGCCGCCGCGACGGACGGCGTCGATGGCGGTGTGCAGGGCATCCAGCCTGTCGATGCCGAGGTCTTTGAACATCCGGCGGCCCACCGGCTTAGGCATACGGGCGGTCCCGGCGATGATCTGCGCGGTGACCGGATTGCCGTGCGCCTCCATCCCGACGGCATCGATGACGCAGTCCGGGCCGCGGCCGTCCGTACGTCCGCGCAGCGCCACGGCGACATCCTTGACCTGACGGTAGTCGACGGTCTCCGCGCCCCACTCCTCGGCCAGGCGGAGCCGCTCGTCGACGAGGTCGACGCCCAGCACCCGGGTGGCGCCCTGGCGGAACGCGGAGCGCACCGCCATCTGCCCCACCGGGCCCAGCCCGAGGACCGCGACGGTGTCGCCGGGCTTCACCTCCGCGTACTTCGCCGCCTGCCACGCGGTGGGGAGGATGTCGCTGAGGTAGAGGAACCGCTCGTCGTCGAAATCGGCCGGGAGCTTCACCGGCCCGAAGTCGGCGTGCGGCACCCGCACCCGCTCCGCCTGCCCGCCCGGCACGCCGCCGTACATCGAGGTGTACCCGAACAGCGCCGCCCCCCGGCCCTGTTCGCGCACCTGCGTGGTCTCGCACTGCGTATGGAGGCCGCGGGTGCACATCCAGCAGTGGCCGCAGGTAATGGTGAACGGGACCACCACGCGGTCACCCACGGCGAGGTTCTGCACCGCGCCGCCGACCTCCTCGACGATGCCCATGAACTCGTGGCCGAGAATGTCGCCCTTCTCGAGGAACGGCGCGAAAGTGGAGTAGAGGTGCAGGTCCGAGCCGCAGATGGCGGTGGAGGTGACGCGCAGCACGGCGTCTGTGGGCTCCATGATCCGCGGCTCGTCGACCTCCACGGTGCGGATGTCTTCAATGCCTTGCCAGGTGACTGCAAACATGTTCCAGCCTCACATGACGCGGCCGGCGGCGACACCCCTCATGGGGTGGTGCTGGGGCGGCTCCGCCTGAGGCGAAACAAGAGCTCCGTGACGACAGCGGCCCTCGGTCAGACGACGCGGCGCATCCAGCCGTGCTTGTCCTCCGCGCGGCCGTACTGGATGTCCACGAGGTGCTGGCGGATCTCGCGGGTCTTGCTGCCCGGCATGCCGTCGGCCACCTGCTGGGGGCCGCGGTCCGGGGAGTTGAAGCCGGTGATGGGGGTCACGACGGCGGCGGTGCCGCAGGCGAACACCTCGGCGATCTGGCCGCTGGCCACGCCGTCGAGCACCTCGTCGATGGAGATCTTGCGTTCAACGGCCTTGAGGTCATGATCCGCCGCGAGTTCCAGGATGGATTCGCGCGTGACGCCCGGCAGGATGGTGCCGAGGGCCGGCGTGAGCAGTTCGCCGTCGGCCGTCACGAACATGATGTTCATGGTGCCGCACTCCTCCACCCACTTGCGCTCCGCGCCGTCGAGCCACAGCACCTGGCCGCAGCCGTTGGCCGCCGCCTCCTCCGTGGCGATCAGGCTGGCGGCATAGTTGCCGCCGCACTTGGCGGTGCCGGTGCCGCCGGGGGCGGCGCGCGTGTAGTTGGGGGTGATCCACAGCTTCACGGGCTCCGAGTAGTACGGGCCCGCGGGCGTGGCGATCACGGCGTAGCGGTAGGTGTTGGCCTCACGGACGCCGAGATAGGGCTCCGAGGCGATGGTGAACGGGCGCAGGTAGAGACTCTGCTCGTTCTCGCTGACCGGCACCCAGTGGTGCTCCAGCTTCACCAGTTCCTCCACCGACGCGAGGAAGAGGTCTTCCGGCAGGACGGCCATGCCCAGGCGGCGGGCGGAGTTCACGAAGCGGGCGGCGTTGCGCTCGGGACGGAACAGCCAGATCGAGTCGTCGTCGTGGCGGTAGGCCTTCAGTCCCTCGAAGATCTCCTGGCCGTAGTGCAGGACGGCGGAGGCGGGGTGCAGCGCCCATTCGGTGGTGGGCACGATGCGCGGTTCCTGCCAGCCGTCGCCACTGATGTAGTCGATCACTGCCATGTGGTCCACGTAGTAGCGACCGAAACCGGGGTCTGCGAGCGCCGCGTGGCGGGCTGCTTCGGCGGTGGGGGTCGTGCTGCGTTTGATGGAGAACTGGGCCATGGAGGTGATGGTATCCCCGACGCACACCGGCGCCGGCGGGGGTCCACTCATCAAACCGCGGCTGAGCACCAGCCCCATCCATGCCGCACGGCCCGAATCCAGATGTGGGGCCGTGGACGACGCCGAGTCTAGATGTGGCGCGTCCCCCGGCCGACGAGGGGTCGCCGCCACCCGTCCGCCCGGCCTAGGCTGGCGCCATGACCGAACAGACCAGGAGCCCCCGCGCGGTCGACGTGCAGCGCGTGTCGTCCACCGATTTCCGCGCCACCAACGAGCGCGGCGGCGAGATCGCCATCGGCACCGGCGGCGACGACCTCTTCACCCCCGTGGAACTCCTGCTGGCCGCCATCGCCGCCTGCGGATCGATCGACGTCGACATGCTGACCACCCGCCGCGCCGTGCCCGACGTGTTCGCCGTCGAGGCGTCCGGCACCAGCGTCAAGGACGAGACGGGCAACCGCCTGGAGGACATCCGGGTCACGTTCGACGTGCGCTTCCCCGAGGGCGAGGACGGCGACCGGGCCCGCCGGATCCTCGACAAGTCCATCGAGCGCGCCCGGGATGTCCTCTGCACCGTCTCGCGCACCGTCGCCCTCGGCACCCCGGTGGAAATGGTCCCGGCCAACCGGGAATGAAATGGCCCTCCCCCGGGTTGGGAGATGGGCAGGGCGGCTGACCGGCCGACCCGAATGAACACAGGAGCCGTCATGAAGAAACTCTGGAAAGCAGTCGCCGCCATAGCAGCCATGGGCGTGATGCTGACCGGCTGCGGCGGCTCCGACGACGGAGCGGATCCCGCAGCGGTGGGCGCAGACCCGGAGGCCGCCATCGAGATCGGCTCCATCTACGAGCCCGGCAACCTCAGCAACACCGGCGGCGGCGGCCAGGGCGTCACCGAGGCCCTGGGCGGCAACGTCTACGAGGCCCTGATCAAGCTGAACGACGACGGCTCCATCAGCAACCTCCTCGCGGAGGACTACGCGGTCAGCGACGACGGCCTCACCTACACCTTCACGCTGCGCGACGGCGTGAAGTTCCACTCCGGCCGCGACCTGACCGCAGCAGACGTGCAGGCCAGCTACGAGGCAGTGGTGGCCGAGGATTCCCAGGCGGCCCGCAAGTCCAGCTTCGCCGTCGTGGATTCCGTGGCGGCCCCCGACGACAAGACGGTGGTCTTCACGCTCAACTCGAAGTCCATCTCATTCCCGTACTACATGGCCTACGTGTGGATCGTGAACCCGGAGCTCGGCGACCCGCTCACAGAGACCGACGGCACCGGCCCCTACACGCTGGACGAGTGGAAGCGCGGCAGCACGCTCAGCCTGGTGCGCAACGACGACTACTGGGGCGACAAGGCCAAGAACGGCCGCGTCACCTTCAACTACTTCACCGACGCCAGCGCCTTGGGCAACGCCCTACTGACCGGCCAACTCGACCTGGTCACCACCATCCAGAGCCCGGATTCGCTCGTCCCGTTCGAGGACAACGACGAGTTCCAGATCAGCGAGGGCACCTCGACGGTGAAGGAACTGCTGGCGTTCAACGACCGGGTCGCCCCGTTCGACGACGCCCTCGTCCGCAAGGCGGTCTACTCCGCCGTCGACCGCGAGAAGCTCCTCAACGCGATCTGGGACGGCCGCGGCACGCTGATCGGCTCCATGGTGCCGCCCACGGACCCCTGGTACGAGGACCTCACGGACCTCAACCCGTACGACCCGGAGCTCTCCAAGGAACTGCTGACCGAGGCGGGCCTGGCGGACGGCTTCGAGTTCGAACTCCAGACCCCCAACTACGACCCGCACCCGCAGGTGGCCGAGTTCCTGAAGTCGGAGCTGGCCAAGGTGGGCATCACGGTCAACATCAAGACCATCACCGCCGACGAGTGGTACTCCAACGTGTTCAAGGAGCGCGCCTTCGAGGCCACGCTGCAGGAACACGTCAACGACCGCGACGTGGTCTGGTACGCCAACCCCGACTTCTACTGGGGCTACGACAACGCCGAGGTGCAGACGCTCGTGGCCGAGGCAGAGCAGGCGGATTCGCCCGAGGCGCAGGCGGAGAAGCTGAAGGAGGCCAACCGGATCATCGCGGATGAGGCCGCCAGCAACTGGCTCTACCTGTTCCCGCAGATCGTCGTGGCGCACAAGGACATCAGCGGGTTCCCGGTCAACGGCCTGAACTCCCAGTTCTTCGTCTACGGCATCACCAAGGGCTAATCTTTGGCAATGATCCAGCGGGAAACCCGGGCGGGCGCATGACCAGTTACCTGGTGCGCCGGCTCGGGTTTCTGCTGCTCAGCTTCCTCCTGGCGATGCTGCTGATCTTCGTGCTGTTGCGCCTCCTTCCGGGTGACCCGGCCAACGCGCTGTTGTCCGTCGACGCCACGCCGGAACAGATCCAGGCGGCGCAGGAGCAGGTGGGCTCGAACCTGCCGCTCGGGGAACAGCTCACCACCTGGCTCTCCGACGTTGCCCGGCTCGACCTGGGCAACTCCTTCATCTCCGGCAGCCGGGTCCTGCCCGACATCGCCCAACGGCTGACCGTCACGCTGCCGTTGACACTCATCGCGTTCGCGCTGTCGGTGGTCGTCGCCGGCCTGCTGGGCTACACCGCGGCCGTGCGCTCCAACACCCGGCTGGGCGTGCTGCTGTCCGGCGTGGCCCAGGTGGGCATCGCGGTGCCGGTCTTCTGGATCGGCATCCTGCTCGTCTGGCTGCTCGCGCTGGAGCTGCGGCTGTTCCCCTCGGGCGGTTTCCCGCGCACGGATTGGGAGGATCCGCTCGCCGCGCTCACGTCGTTGACGCTGCCGGTGATCACCATCGTCTTCGTGATGAGCGCCTCCCTGACGCGCTACGTCCGCTCCGCCGTGCTGGACGTGCTGGACGCGGACCACCTGCGCAACGCCCGAGCTCTGGGCGCGAGCCCCACCGAGGCCTTCCTCCGTCACGGGCTGCGCAACGCGTCGGTGCCGGTGATCTCCATCCTGGGCATCGAGCTGGCGTCCACCCTGCTGGGCGCCGTGGTGGTGGAGGCCGTCTTCAACCTGCCGGGGCTGGGATCCATGCTGACCAAGGCCATCGCGGAGCACGACTACCCCAGCATCCAGGGCGTGCTGCTGGTCACCACGCTGTTCGTGCTGTTGATCGGTTTCCTCGCCGACGTGGTGCAGCGCCTCGTGGACCCGCGGCTGCGCGTCTCACTCTCGGGGGCCGACGCATGAGCGCCCCGGTCGAGCTGCCCGCGGCCGTCGTGCCCGCGCCGGCCCGCCGGCGGGCGCGGTTGCCGCTGACGCTGCTGGTGGGCACGGCATTCCTGCTGTTCGCCGTGGCGCTCGGAGTCGTCTCCCTCGTCTGGTTGCCGTTCGACCTGGCGGACACCTCCGGCGGGCGCCTCGAACCGCCCGGCGCCCAGCACTGGATGGGCACCGACAGGCTGGGCCGCGACACCTTCAGCTTCATCATGGCCGGCACCCGCATCGCGCTGACCGTCGGCGTGGGCAGCTCGGCCATCGCCATGGTGGTGGGCACGGTCATCGGGCTGATCGCCGCGTTCTCCAGGGGCTGGCTCGACGACATCCAGTCGTCGCTGCTCGACGTGCTCATCGCGTTCCCCACGCTGCTGCTGGCCATGCTCATCGGCGCCGCGCAGGGCGCGAGCCTGGGTTCCGCCGTCGTCTCCATCGGGCTGGCGGCCTCCGCAATCGTCGCGCGCCTCACCCGCATCCTCGCCAAGAGGCTGCTGGGCGCGCAGTTCGTCACGGCCGCCCGAACGTCGGGCACCGGCTGGCTGGGCATCATCCGCTCGCATCTGCTGCCCAACATGTGGCCCACGCTCGTGGTGGCGGGCGCGTTGATCTTTGGGGCCGCCGTGCTGGCGGAGGCGTCGCTGTCCTACCTGGGGCTGGGCGTGCCGCCGCCCAACTCGTCGCTGGGGCGGTTGCTGCAGGAGTCCCAGTCGACGGTGAACTCGGCGCCCTGGGGAGCCGTCGCGCCGGGTGTGGTCATCGTGATCATCGTGCTGGGGGCCAACTTCGTCGCCGACGGGCTGCGCGAGCGGCTCGACCCGACGCGGAGGGAGCGGTCGTGAGCTACCTCGAAGTCTCCGATATGGCCGTCGTGGCCGGCGGCCGGCGGGTGGTGGACGGAGTGTCGTTCGCCGTCGACGCCGGTGAGCGCGTGGGCATCATCGGCGAATCCGGCTCCGGGAAGTCGCTGAGCATCTTCTCGGTGTTGGGGCTGCTGCCGCGCGGGCTGCGGGCCTCCGGGTCCGTCCGGGTGGACGGGCAGGAGATCATCGGCGCGTCTGAGCGGTCCCTCGCGGGCGTGCGGGGCGCGAAGGTGGCGATGGTGTTCCAGGATCCCTCCACCGCACTGGATCCGCTGACGCGCGTGGGGGCGTTCCTCGCCGAGCCGCTGCACCGACACCGTGGGCTGGGCGGCTCCGGCCTGGAGGCGGCCATCCGGCAGGCCCTGGACGAGGTGGCGCTGCCGTCGACGGACCGGGTGCTGCGCGCCTTCCCGCACGAACTGTCCGGCGGGCAACGCCAGCGCGTGGCGATCGCGGCCGCCCTGGCGTGCCGGCCGAAGATCCTGCTGGCGGACGAGCCCACCACCGCGCTCGACGTGACGGTGCAGGCGGGCGTCCTGAGCCTGCTCGCCCGGGTGGTGGAGGAACACGAGATGGGGTTGCTGTTCGTCTCGCACGACCTCGCCGTCGTCTCGCAAACCGTCACGCGGGCGCTGGTGATGCGCGACGGACGCGTCGTGGAGGAGGGGCCGGTGGAGGCCCTGATCACGGACCCCCGTGACCCGTACACGCACCGGCTGGTGGGCAGCGCTCGGGCGCTGGACCGTGCGCTGACCACCGGGAGGCTCGAGTGACGATCCTCGCGCTGGAGGGCGCCACCTACCGCTACCGCGGGGCCACAGAGCCGGCCCTGCAGGGGCTTGACCTCGCCGTCGACAAGGGGCGGAGCTTGGGCGTGGTGGGCGAATCGGGTTCCGGCAAGACCACCGCGCTGCGGCTGCTGCTGGCACTGGCGTCGCCCAGCGAGGGGCGGGTGCTGTTCGACGGCGAGCCGCTGTCGCTGCGGAACGCCGGGCAGGTGCGGCGGCTGCGTCGCGCGGTGCAGCCGGTCTTCCAGGACCCGTACGCGTCGCTGGACCCGCGGATGCGGGTGGACCGCATCGTGGCCGAGCCGCTGGTGTCGCTGGCGGTGGAGCGCGACGGCGCCCGGCGTCGAGCCCGGGTGGCCGACGCGCTGGCGGAGGTGGGCCTGGAGCCCGACGTCCTGAAGCGCTACCCGCACGAGTTCTCCGGCGGGCAGCGGCAGCGCATCGCCATCGCCCGAGCCCTCGTGACCAACCCCGAGGTGCTGATCGCCGACGAGCCGGTGAGCGCCCTCGACGTGACCACGCGCATCGAGGTGATCGCGCTGTTCGACAGGCTGCGGAAGGACCGCGGGCTGAGCATCGTGATGGTGTCGCACGACGTCAGCGTCGTGGCCGCGCTGTGCGACGAGACGGTGGTCCTGCAGGACGGCCGGCTCGTCGAATCCGGCCCCACGATGGAGGTGCTGAACGCACCACGGGAGCCGTACACCCAGGCGCTGATCGCCGCTATCCCGCGGCTCGGCGCCGCCGGATAGGGTGACGGCGTGACCGTCGAGACCACGGACTCCCCCGACGTCGCGCGCAGGCCGGGATGGAGCGCGTCGCTGATTCCCGCCGCGCTGGTCTCCCTCTCCGCGTTCTTCCTCTTCGGCCTCGAGGCCCGGCCCGTCGGTTACCTGACGATGGCGCTCGGCATCGCCCTGGCCGTCTGGCTCGACCGGGTCCTGCTCCGCGACCTCCTGCTGGTCGCCGTCGGCCTCATCATCGTCTCCACCATCTCGGTGCGCGCCGACGTGAGTTGGGGCAACGTGGCGCTGATGGGCACGGTGCTGACGCTGGCCGTGGCGGTGCCGTACCTGCTCAACCGCTTCGGCTACGGAGACCACACCATCCGTTTCCACTGGCTCTCAGGCCGCTGGACGACATGGATGTGGGCCTATCTGCTGGCGGTGCCGGTGATCGGCTGGGTGCTGCTGCCCACCTACTTCGTGCGCTCCGGTGCGTACCGCAACTGGCCCGCGCTCGAGGACTGGACGGAGGTGGCCCGCTTCTTCGTCGGCGTGAACTTCGTGGGTTCCTGGGACGAGTTCTTCTTCATCATCACGATCTTCGTGCTGCTGCGCCGGCACTTCTCCTTCTGGTTCGCCAACGTGCTGACCGCGGTGATCTTCGTGTCGTTCCTCTGGGAGTTGGGCTACCAGGAGTGGGGCCCGCTGCTCACCACCCCGTTCGCCCTCCTCCAGGCGTACCTGTACTCGAAGACCCGCTCGCTGCTGTACGTGCTGGTGGTGCACCTGCTGTTCGACGTGGTGGTGTTCCTGTCGATCGTGCACGTGCGCTACCCGCAGCTGCAGATGTTCTTCTACCTGTGGTGACTCAGCCCTGCTTGCGGGCCTTCTCCAGGCGGGCGTACATCTCGTCCACCAACTCGCGGAAGCGCTTCTCCACCTCGCGGCGACGCACCTTGAGTGTGGGCGTCAGCAGCCCGTTGTCCATGGTGAATTCCTCGTGCAGGACGGTGGTCTCCTTCGGCCGCTCCTGCGATGGCAGCCGCGCCGTGATCTCGTCGACGCGGCGGCGCAGCTCGTCGAGCAGCTCGCTCGAGTTCATCCAGTCCTTCATCTCGCCCGGCCAGGAGAAGCGCTTGGCCAGCTCCTCCACCGCGGGCAGCGACGGCTTGACCAGCAGCGTCACGAACGGCCTGTTGTCGCCGAGCAGCACGGCGTGTTCGAACAGCGGGTCCGCCAGGATCAGGCCCTCGATGGGCTGCGGGGCGACGTTCTTGCCGCCGAGGGTGACGATGATGTCCTTCAGCCGGTCCGTGATGATGAGGAAGCCGTCGGTGTCGACGTAGCCGACGTCGCCGGTGTGCAGCCAGCCGTCCTTGATCACCTGATCTGTGGCCTCCTGGTCGTTCCAGTAGCCCAACATGACGTTGAGACCCTTGTAGAGGATTTCGCCGAAGTCGCCGATGCGGAGTTGGCCGCCCGGCAGCACCTTGCCGGTGGTGTTCTCCTTGAAGTCGTCCGGCGCGTTGAACGACACCAGCGGCGAGGCCTCCGTCAGCCCGTAGCCCTGCATCACCGGCAGACCCACCGACGCGAAGAACTCCTCGATCTCCGGGCGCAGCGGGGCGCCGCCGCAGGCCAGCACGGTCTTCGGGCCGCCCAGCGCGGCGCGGACGTTGCCGAGCACCAGCTTGTCGGCGATCCGCAGCTTCGCGCGGAGCGAGGCGCCGGGCTCACGGCCGGCGCGGAACGCGTACTGGTTGTGCCGGCCCACCTTCAGCGCCCAGGCGAAGATCGCCCGCTTCACCGGCGACCCGCCGGCCTTCTGGTGCGCCGTGGTGTAGACCGTCTCGAACAGCTTCGGCACCGAGACCATCAGGGTGGGCTGGGCCAGCACCATCTGCTCCGCGACGGTGCGCGCGTTCTCGACGTAGGTGTTCATGCAGCCGTGCATCAGCACGACGTAGGTCCAGGCCCGCTCCAGCGCATGCGAGAGGGGCAGGAACGACAGCGAGTGGTCGTCGGGGGTGATGTCGAAGAACTGGTCCAGCGCCTCGGACTGCATCACGAACGCCTTGTGCTGGAGCATCACGCCCTTGGGGTTGCCGGTGGTTCCGGAGGTGTAGATGATCGAGGCGAGGTCGTCCCCGTCGGCCCCGGCGAAGCGCTCTTCGACGGCGGGGGTGGGCTCGGCCAGGAAGTCCGCGTAGCTGACGATCTGGGGCGGCATGCCGTCGTAGGGCCTGGTGATGATGACATGCTCCAGCTCCGGCAGGGAGTCGAACACCTCCAGCACCCGCTCGGCCTCAGACTGGTTGCCGACGAACATCACCGTCAGGCCCGAATCCTGGGCGATGTGCTGGATCTGCTCCGGCGTGGACGTGGCGTACAACGGCACGGGCACCGCACGCACCAGGCCGGAACCGAGGTCGATCTCGGACCACTCGGGGCTGTTGCCCAGGAAGATGCCCACGCGCCCACCGGTTTCGACGCCCAGGTTCAGGAGACCCTGACCCACCCGTCGGATCTGCTCACCGAACTGCGCGTAGGTCTGCGTTCGCCACGCGTCGTTCTCGCGGATTCTGGTGGCGGTGCGCTGGCCATGCTGCTCGATGATGCTGCGGACGCGTGCGACGACGTGATTCATGGGGTTCCCCTCCGTTGGGCGTTCTCCAGCCTAACGCGCACCGTGACAGACGTGCCCGCCGGTGTCTAGACTGGTCGGACCCGACCTTGGAAGTGACATGACTGACTGAGCCGGGCGCGCCCGTTGGCGTGCCGTCCACCAGACCGCATCCCAGCGACCCTCAGGACCCTCATGGCTCAGTCCCCTGCCGTCGTCGTAGACGGCCTCTCCTTCCACCTGCCCAACGGAGCCGTCATCCTCGACAGCGTCTCCGCCACGTTCCCGGCTGCCCGGACGGGGCTCATCGGGCCCAACGGCTCCGGGAAAACCACCCTGCTGCGCCTCATCGCCGGCCGCCTCCAGCCGACGGCGGGCCAACTGCTGGTCTCGGGACGGGTTCATCTCCTGCCCCAGCGCGTGTCGACTGCGAGCTCGGTCGCTGACCTGCTCGGCATCACACCCGTCCGATCCGCGCTGCGGGCCCTCGAAGCCGGGTCCGTCGACCAAGCGCAGTTCGACGCCGTCGGCGAGGACTGGGATGTGGAGCCCCGCGCCCTGGCCGCACTGGCCACCCTCGGGCTGCCGGTCGACACGGACTTCCTCGACCGCGACGCCGGCTCGCTGTCCGGCGGCGAAGCCACCCGGATCGCCCTGGCGGGCGCGCGGCTCGCCCGGGCCGACATCACCCTGCTCGACGAGCCCACCAACAACCTCGACACCCGCACCCGACGGTGGCTCCACGACGCCCTCAGCGCGTGGGCCGGCGCGGTCATCGTCGTCAGCCACGACCGCGACCTGCTGGAGCGCGTGGACGCGCTGGTGGACCTCGATCCCCGCGGCACCGTCAGCTTCGGCGGCCCGTTCAGCGCCTACCAGGAGCAGCGTGCCGCCGCTCAGGCCACGGCTGAGCGGCGACTTCGGGAGGCCGACGCCGAGGTGTCCCGCGCGAAGCGCGCCGCACAGGCGGAGCTGCAGCGGCAGGCCCAACGGGACCGCTCCGGGCGGCGTGAGCGGGCCAAGGGCAACGTGGACAAGATGGCCGCGCACTACTTCCAGGACCGCGCGGACAAGGGATCCGGCGCCAAGGCGGCGGCGCACGCCGCGGCCGTCGCCAACGCGCTCGCCACCCGCAGAAGCGCCGACGCCGCGGCACGCGCGCCCGAGGTGATCAGGATCGACCTGCCTGACACCACGGTGCCGCCGGGCAAGCGGATCCTGGCCCTGCATCGGCCCGGTGAGTCGCCGCTCGAGGTGGTCGGCCCTGAGCGGATCCGCCTCACGGGCGACAACGGGGCGGGGAAGTCAACGCTGCTCGCCCGGCTGCTGGGAAACGGCACCGCGTCCCGCCTTCTCCGCGACGTGGAGGTCACGCTCCCGCCCCAGGTGCCCGTCGGCGTGCTGACGCAGACACTCGACGAGTTGGACGCTTTCCCCTCCGCGCTGGAGGCGGTGCGGGCGGCCGCCCCGGGCCGGACGCCGCACGACGCCCGGGCGCTCCTGGCGCGGTTCCTGATCAGGGGTGACCGCGCGGACCAGCCGCCGGCCACCCTGTCGGGCGGTGAACGGTTCCGGCTGGGGCTGGCGCGCACGCTGTTCGCGGATCCGGCGCCGCAGTTGCTGGTGCTCGACGAACCCACCAACAACCTCGACCTGGCGTCGGTGGGGCAGCTGGTGGCGGCGCTCGGCGACTACCGCGGGGCGCTCCTCATCGTCACCCACGACGCGCACCTGGCCCGCGACCTGCACGTCACCCGTCGCTGGGATCTGACCCGGGAGGCGGGCGACGTGCGGATCAGTGACGGGTGAGGCGTCAGCCGCGGGCCTTGTCGGCGGCGATCACGCGACGCATGCCCTCGATGGCGGTGGGGATCAGGTTGCCGATCTGCGACGCTGCCTTCTCCTCGTCGGTCATGGGCTGGAAATCGTGGTGACCCATGATCATCATCACGCCGCCGGCGCGGACGCGGCGGGTGGCGGCGACGAGGAACAGCGTGGCACATTCCATCTCGGAGACCAGGCAGCCGCCCTTCACCCAGGCGTCCCACCGCTCCTTCAGGCGCGACGCCACGGGCATCGAATCCGGCGAGTGCTGCCCGTAGAAGGAATCCTTCGACTGCGAGACGCCCACGTGGTAGCGCTTCCCCATGTCCCGCGCGGCCTCGGTCAGGCCCATGACGAGGTCCTGGTGGGCGACGGCGGGGAACTCCATCGGCAGGTAGTGCAGGCCAGTGCCCTCGTCACGGATGGCGGCGTTGATCACGGCGACATCGCCGGGCTGCGTCTCCGGCTGCATGGCGCCGGAGGTGCCGACGCGCATGAAGGTGTCGGCGCCCACATGGATGAGTTCCTCGACGGCGATCGCGGTGGACGGGCCGCCCATGCCGGTGGACGTGACCGCGACTGGCACGCCGTCGAGTTCACCCGCCCAGGTGGTGTGTTCGCGGTTCGACGCGACGAAGCGGGGGTTGTCGAAATGCTGCGCGATGACCTCGCAGCGGCCGGGGTCGCCGGGGAGGAAGACGTAGCGCCCGATGTCGCCCTGGGCGAGGTGGATGTGGTACTCGTAACCCTCTGAGTAGGCCATGAATGCTCCTTACTGAATGTCAGCCAAGCTACCCGTATCCGGGCAGCCCCTGCTGGGTTTAGAGTTTGTCAGACACACCGTCGGGCGCGTCACCTCGGTGTGGGGCCGAGGAGGAGATGCGATGAACGTGCTGCGCCGTGTGCTGGCCGTCGCCGCCACTGTCCTCCTCGCCGTCCCGGCCGTGGCACGTGCCGATGAGGGCACCACCCCCGTCACGCCGGTCCGGCGCATCTCGTGCCCCACCGCCGAGCAGGTCTCGAAGGTGTCCGGCTACGACCTGTCCTCCCTGACCGCCACTCGCGCCTCCTGCTGGTACGAGAGCGCCCCCACCGCCGCGCAGGGCCCGCGGCAGCGCGTCGAGTTCACCTACACCAAGGACGCCGGCCTGGCCGCCGCCCGGTCCCGCGTCGAGGCGTGGCAGGACGCCACCATCCGCTCGGCCGTCGCGCTGGGCCCGGAGGCGTTCTCCTGGGAGTCCGCGGGCCCGGCCAACGTCTACTGGGAGGTCAGCCCCGGGGCGGTGGGCACGCTCAGCGGCGTCGACGACCACGCGAAGGCAGTGGCCACAGCGGAGTTGTTCCGCCCACAGATGGAGGTCTACACCGTGCCGGGCGAGCGCACGGTGGGCGGCCGGAAGTGGCGCACCACCTGCGAGCCGTACTCCGAAACCACCCGCTGCCGCACCGAGATCTGGGCGCACACCGTCGTGCCTGACGGGGCTTCCTTCCGCCGCCAGGAGGGTTGGACCTTCAACTCGCTGACGTACCTCTGGTCCAAGCGCGCGCTGTGGGCGCACAACCCGCTCGCCACCGACGGCACGTGGCGGGCCGACGGCCGGGTCTGGCGCACCGAGTGCGACACGGCCGTCACGGGACGGGGCGCCTGTCGAACCTGGCTTCGTCACCCCACCGTCGAGGTGGCATCGGACGGGGAGTTCGTCACCACCGTCGGCTGGGTGTTCAACAACCAGGTCCTGTTCAGCTGAGCCGAACCGGTCCGCCTGTCAACCAAAGCGCCGCTCATCGCGTCTTACCGGTACAGACCGCTGAGGAAGGCGATTCCAATGAAGCTCCGCACCACACTCACCGTCCTGGCCGCCGCAGCGATGTTCGCCGTCGGTGTGGCCACTCCCGCGCAGGCCGCCCCGGTCGCCCCCGTGGCCCGCGTCGCCTGTCCCAGCGCCGAGGCCGTCTCGGCCACCTGGGGCGCGAAGATGACCCGGACAGAGGTCACCACCACCTCCTGCCGCTACCAGAGGGTGGGCGGCGACGCCTACGACGGCTTCACCGTCAGCGTCGCCGTCGGCACCCCGGCCGAGGTCAAGGCGACGATCGCCGCCGAGTGGCCCGACGAGAGCCCCTATCCGTTCCAGCCGCAACCCGTACCGGCGCTGGGCGCCGATGCCTTCAAGTGGGCCGACGCCAGCCCTGCGTTCTACTACTGGACGTTCGCGCCGGGCGCGGTGGCCTCCATGACCGGCAACACCTGGGCCGTGTCCGAGGCCAACAACATCGCCACCGCCAAGCTCTTCAAGCCGATGATGGAGGTCTACACCGTCCCCGGCGAGCGCACCGTCAACTCTCGCCAGTGGCGCACCACCTGCGAGCCGTACTCGGCCACCGCCCGCTGCCGCACCGAGATCTGGGCCTCCGTCATCACGCTGAAGGACGGCCGGTACGTCAAGACCGACAGCTGGGCGTTCAACTCGCTCACGTACCGCTGGTCGGACCGTGCCCTCTGGAAGAACAACCCCCTGGGCAACACCACCCCGGGCTGGACCGCCACCGACGGCCGCAGGTGGCGCACCGAATGCGACACCGCCACCACCGGACGCGGCGCCTGCCGCAGCTACATCCTCGCCACCGTGATCGGCACCACCTCTTCCGGCTACCGCCAGGAGACCACGTGGGTCTTCAACAACCAGGTCCTCTTCAACCGGTGACGGGCACGTCACCCGGAGGGGGACGATGACCCAGACACGCCACGCGGGTGATCGCGCCACTGGGTGACATACTCGCCGGGTGACCGATAGAAACCACATCTCCGCACCAGGCACGGCCAGGACCTTCCACCGGATGAAGGTCCTGGCCGTCCTGCTGTTGTCGATGGGGATGTCGCTCATGGCCATCTCGTCGGTCAACGTGGCCCTGCCCACCATCCAGGAGGGGCTGGGCGCGACCGACCAGGACCTCCAGTGGGTGCTCGCCGGCTACGCGCTGGCCTTCGGAGTGACGCTGATCCCCGCCGGCCGCGCCGGCGACGTGCTGGGGCGTGGCTCCTGGTTCATCGTCGGTGCGGCGCTGTTCACCGTGGCGTCGCTGGCATGCGGTCTGGCGCCCAACGCGTTCATCCTGAACGCAGCCAGGCTGGTGCAGGGCGTGGGCGCGGGACTATTCTCGCCGCAGGTCACCGGCATGATCCAGCAGTACTTCAGCGGCGGTGGGCGGGCCAAGGCGTTCGCCCTGCTGGGCGTGACGATCTCCGCCTCAGTGGCGGCCGGCCCCGTCATCGCCGGTGCCATCATCGAGGCCGCCGGCCCGGAGACCGGATGGCGCTGGGCTTTCTTCGGCTACCTGCCCCTCGGCCTTGCCGCAGTCGTGCTGGGCCTGAGGTGGTTCCCGTTCGTGAAGGAACGCAGGCGACGGCTGGGCCTCGACGCGACGGCGGGCAGGGTCGATCTGGACCCGGTCGGCTCCCTGCTCATCACCGCCTCCGTGGTGGCCGTGATGTACCCGTTCATGGCCAGGCAGTCGTGGGCCTGGTGGCTCCTGCCCCTCGCCGCCGTCCTGATCCTCACGTGGTGGTTCTGGGAGCGCCGCTACAAGGCCGCGGGCCGCGAGCCGCTCGTGGACCTCGAACTCTTCCGCTACCGCTCCTTCCGCAACGGGCTGCTGGTTTCCGGCGCCGCCTTCCTGGGTCTGACCTCCACGTTCGCGGTGGTGGCGATCTTCCTGCAGAACGGGCTGGGGGTCGACGCGCTGCGCACCGGCCTTCTGGGGCTCCCCAACGCGGTGCTGAGCGCCGTCGCCTCGATCTACACGGTGCGCTTCGTGATGACGCGTGGCAGGCGACTCGTCGTCTTCGCGCTCGCGTTGATGGTCACCGGCGCCCTGTTGAGCATCCTGGTGGCGTGGGGCATCGGGGAGTTCGGCTGGTCGTTCTGGTGGCTCTCTGCCACGCTGGGTCTCAACGGGGCGGCCATGGGCGCCTTCGCCTCGGCGAACCAGACGTTGAGCATGCAGGACGTGCCCGTGCGCCACGGCGGCACGGCCAGCGGCCTGAAGCAGACCGTGGAGCGCATCACCACCGCGCTGGGCAACGCCGCCATCACCGGCGTCTTCTTCGCCGTCGCCGCCACGGGCTCATGGACCCTGGCGTTCATGAGCGCCTTCACCGGGATCGCAGCCTGCCTCCTGCTCGCGCTCGTGCTGGGGATCATGGACGACAGGCAGCATGCGCGCTGAAACTGCGCCGCGGACTTCCCGCGCCACATAGCTAGGCTGGGCCCCATGTCTTTCCCCCTCGGTGCCCACGTCGACTCCGTCAACCCCCTCGCCGACGCCGCCGCGCTCGGCGCCGGAGTAGTGCAGATCTTCCTCGGCGACCCGCAGAGCTGGAAGAAGCCCGCGGCCCTCACCGAGGGCGGGGCCGAGGCCCTCAGGCTGGCCGCCGCCGAGGCGGGCGTGCAGCTGGTCGTCCACTCCCCGTACGCGCTCAACGTCGCTTCGCTGAACAACCGCGTGCGCATCCCCAGCCGCAAGCTGCTGCAGCAGACCGTCGACGAGGCGGCTGCCGTGGGCGCGCTCGGGGTGGTGGTGCACGGCGGTCACGTCACCGCGAAGGACGACCCGGCCGTCGGGTACGAGAACTGGCGCAAGTGCGTGGACGGATTGAAACTGCCGGTGCCGATCTTCATCGAGAACACGGCCGGTGGCGGGCAGGCGATGGCGCGCTACGAGGAGTCGATCGAGCGGCTGTGGGACGCCATCTCAGGTTCGGACAACATCGGGCAGGTCGGGTTCTGCCTCGACACGTGCCACGCCCACGCGGGCGGGCTGGAGCTCGACGGCCTGGTGGGGCGCATCAAGGCGATCACCGGCCGCATCGACGTGGTGCACTGCAACGACTCCCGCGACGCCTACGACAGCGGCGCCGACCGGCACGCCAACCTGGGTCAGGGTCAGGCGGACCCGGAGGCGCTCATCGCGATCATCCGCGAAGCGGCCGTGCCGACCATCCTGGAGACCCCCGGCGGGGTCCCGGAGCACGACGCCGACCTGGCGTGGCTCCGGGCCCGGCTCTGAGGGCTACTTCCAGCCGTTGGCGACAGCCAGCCGCTCGGCCTCTGCGCGGTAGCGCTCCATGACCTCCGGCTTCGACGCGGCCTCGTAGGTCTCGGAGCCGGCCAGCTCCCAGGTGGGGAGCGTTCCGGTCAGCACCCACGCGGCCTGACGCGCGGCACCCAGCGCCACGTACTCGCCGGCCGGCGGCACGTCCACGGGCACCCCGAGCACCGCGGGGGCGATCCGTCGCACGGCCTCAGACTTGGCGCCGCCACCGATCAGCGACACGCGCTCAACGGCGACACCGAGCGCTCGCACCGCATCAAGACCCCCACCGAGCAGGCCCAGCAGGCCCTCGACGGCGGCGCGGGCGAGGTTCGACGGCGTGAAGTTGGCCAGCGTCATGCCCACCAGCGAGGCCGTGGCGTCGGGCAGGTTGGGCGTGCGTTCGCCCTCGAACCACGGCACGAGCGTCAGCCCGCCGGCGCCGGGCTCTGCCGACAGCGCCAGCCTGGCCAGCTCGTCGAAATCGACGCCCAGCACGGAGCGGGCGCTGTCGAGGATGCGGGCCGCGTTGAGGGTGGCGGTGAGTGGCAGCCAGGCACCGGTGGCGTCCGCGAAGCCGTTCACTGTGCCGGTGGCGTCGGCCACCGGGGTGCCGGAGACTGCAGCCACCACGCCCGAAGTGCCGATCGACAGCGACGTCTGGCCGGGCGCGAGGCCCAGCCCCAGAGCGGCCGCCGCGTTGTCGCCGGCGCCGGGCCCAATGAGGAACCCCGGCCCCTCGACCGCCTCGTGGGGACGCAGGACGCGGGGCAACACCACATTCGCGGCGTCGCGTCGCAGCGCCAACGACAACAGGTCGCGGCGGTACTCATTGGCGACGGAGTCGAAGTAGCCCGTGCCCGACGCGTCGGAGCGGTCCGTGACCAGGTCGTCGAGCGAGCGTGCGCCACGGATGCGCCACGTCAGCCAGTCGTGCGGGAGCGCGACGGCGGCGACCCGCGCCGCGTTGTCAGGCTCCTCCTCCGCCAGCCAGCGAAGCTTCGTCTGCGTGAACGACGCCAGCGGCAGGTGGCCGACGGCCTCCGCCCAGCCGTCGAACTCCGCGCGCAGGTCTGCGGCGGCCCCCGCTGAGCGGGTGTCGTTCCAGAGCAGTGCATCGCGGATCACGCGGCCGTCGGCGTCCAGCGCCACCATGCCGTGCTGCTGACCGCCGACGCTCAGCGCCTCGACGTCATCCAGCCCGCCGGCCTGCTCGACAGCCTGCTGGAACGCGTTCCACCAGTGTTCCGGGTCGACGGCGGTCCTGTCGGGGTGCGACGCCTGGCCCCGGCGCACCACAGCGCCGGAGTCGGCATCGACGATGAGCACCTTGCACGACTGTGTCGAGGTGTCGACGCCTGCCACCAATGCCATCGTCGGTCTCCTAGCCCTTGAGCAGGTGCCGCAGCGCTGCCTGCTGAAGTTCGACGAAATGATACTCGCGGGCGCCCTTCTCGGCGGGATCCGGCATCTCGGCCTTGCGCAGGTCCGCGATGGTCTCGCCCTCGGCGAGGGTGGGCTCCGCGAGCTCGAAGATGGAGGCCTTCTTCATCAGTTCCTGCACCTCGGGATCGGCGCGGAAGGCCTTGGCGCGGTCCGCGAGCATCGTGAAGGCCTCCATGTTGGCCTTCGCGGAATCCCAGATGCCCTCGACGCCCTCGGTGCGGCTGGGCTTGTAGTCGAAGTGGATCGGGCCGTCGTAGCGCGGCGCGTCCGGGCTGGCGGGGAAGCCGTTGACGATGAGGTCGACGGTGAAGAAGGCGCTCATGAGGTCGCCGTGGCCGAACACGAGGTCCTGGTCGTACTTCAGGCCCCGCTGGCCGTTGAGGTCGATGTGGAAGAGCTTGTCGCAGTACAGCGCCAGCCCGAGGCCCTGGGTGTAGTTGAGGTTGGCCATCTGCTCGTGGCCGACCTCCGGGTTCAGGCCCACGATGTCGCCGTGCTCGAGCGTGTTGATCAGGCCCAGCGCGTGCCCGATGGTGGGCAGGAGGATGTCGCCGCGCGGCTCGTTGGGCTTGGGCTCCAGGCCGATGCGCAACCCGTAGCCCTGCTCCTTGATGTAGCCGGCGACGGTGTCGAGGCCCTCGGCGTAGCGCGCGTGTGCCGCGTGGTAGTCCTTGGAGCTGTCGTACTCGGCGCCCTCACGCCCGCCCCACATGACGAACGTGCTGGCACCCATGTCGGCGGCGATGTCGACGGCGTGCAGGATCTTGCGCAGCCCGTAGCGACGCACGGAGCGGTCGTTCGAGGTCAGGCCGCCGTCCTTGAACATGGGGTGGCTGAAGGTGTTGGTGGTGACCATCTCGATGGTCAGGCCGGAAGCGTCACACGCCTCCTTGAACTTGGCCAGCCGCTTGGCGACGGTGGCGTCGTCGGCATCGAACGGATAGACGTCGTTGTCGTGGAAGGTCACACCCCAGGCGCCGAGCTCGGCGAGCTTGTCGGTGTAGTACCAGGGGTCGAACTCAGGCCGCGTGTCGCTGCCGAAGGGATCGGTGCCACGCCAGGCCACCGTCCAGAGACCGAAGGAATAACGAAGATCAGACACGGGACTCTCCTCCATTGGATTTGTTTTCTGAGAAAACAATATCAGCACGACCCCAGACACGGCAACGGGCATCGCCGAACTTTGAGAGCCCTTTGCCACACCCGATAAGCTGACCCCGCCACCAAGAACCCAAACCCGAGGGGAGCTCTGGCGTGCTCTATGCCCTGATCGCCGTCCATGCGATTCTGGGCGCCCTCACGCCCCTGATCGTGAAGCGGATGGGGGCCCGTGCCTACTTCATCCTGGCGCTCGCCCCGTTGGCCGCAGGCAGCTGGTTGGTCTCCAAGGCGCCGCTGATCCTGGCGGGCCGCCCCTACGTCGAGGCCTACGGCTGGATCCCGGCGCTCGACATCGATCTCACGCTGCGCCTGGGCCTGCTCCAGTGGGTCCTGGCGATGATCGTCACCTGGATCGGTGTGGGCGTCCTGATCTACTCCCGCTGGTACTTCGAGGGCCTCACCAGCGGCCGGTCCGCCGCGGTGCTCACGCTCTTCGCCGGCACGATGCTGGGGCTGGTCACCGCGGACAACCTGGTGGTGCTCTACGTCTTCTGGGAACTGACCACGGTCTTCTCCTACCTGCTGATCGGCCACGACCCCACCCGCCGCGCCAACCGCGGCGCCGCGCACACCGCGCTGGTCGTGACCACCACCGGTGGCCTGGCCATGTTGATCGGCATCATCGCCCTCTGGAGCGCCTCCGGCACGTTCTCCCTCGAGCAGATCGTCGCCAACCCGCCGACGGGGGTCCTCGCCACGGCGGGCGCGCTCCTGATGCTGGTGGGCGCCCTGTCGAAGTCGGCGCTCGTGCCGTTCCACTTCTGGCTGCCGGGTGCGATGGCGGCACCCACGCCCATCTCCGCCTACCTGCACGCCGCGGCCATGGTGAAGGCCGGCGTCTACCTTGTCGCCGTGCTGGCCCCGGCGTTCGCGACGGTACCGTTCTGGCGGCCGGCCGTGATGCTGCTGGGCACCCTCACGATGATCATGGGCGGCTGGCGCGCGCTGCGCCAGACGGACCTCAAGCTGCTGCTGGCCTACGGCACTGTCTCCCAGTTGGGGTTCATGGTGCTGCTGGCGGGCATCGGCACGGAGGCTGCCGCGTTGGCGGCCATCGGCACCGTCATCGCCCACGCGCTGTTCAAGTCCACCCTGTTCCTGTGCGTCGGCCTCATCGACCACTCCGCCGGCACCCGCGACATCCGCGAGCTCAGCGGTGTCGGGTACCGGGTGCCCTGGCTGGCCGTCCTCGCGGGCCTCGCGGCGCTCTCCATGGCCGGCATGCCGCCGTTGGTGGGCTTCCTCACGAAGGAGGCGGCGTTCGAGTCGATCGTCTACCTGGTGGTCGGCGACATCCAGGCTGTCACGCCCCTCGCTGCGGCGGCGCTGGCCGTCGCGCTGGTGTTCGGCTCCGCCATCACCGTGGCCTACTCGCTGCGCTTCTGGTGGGGCGCCTTCGCCTCCAAGGACGGCGCCCCGGCGCTCAGCTGGCACCGTCCCGCCCTCGGCATGGCCGGCGTGCCGATGTTCCTGGGCGCGCTCAGCCTGGTGCTGGGCTTCCTCGGCCCCCAGCTCACGGAGATTCTCACCCCCTACGCCGCCCAGGTCGGGCACGGGCAGCCCAGCCACGGCCTCGCGCTGTGGCACGGCGTCTCCTGGCCGCTCGGGATGTCCATGATCGCGGTGGCCGCGGGCGTGCTCCTCTTCGTTTTCCGCGAGCGGATCGCCGACATCCAGGGCACGTTCCCGACGACCACCACGTCGGAGGAGATCTTCCACCGCTCGATGCACGGGCTGGACCGGATCTCCGTCGAGGTCACCGCGCGCACCCAGCGCGGCTCGTTGTCGATCTACCTCGGCACCATCCTGCTGGTGATGGTCGCCCTCTCCACCTACGCCATGCTGCGCATCCGCATCTGGCCCACCTACCGGCTCTTCGACAACTGGCCCCAACTCCTCGTCGCCGCCGTGATGGTGACCGCCGCGGCCCTGGCGGCCGCCTCCCGTGGCCGCATCCGCGCCGTCCTGCTCGTCGGCGTCACCGGCTACGGCCTCGCGCTGCTCTTCGCCATGGGCGGGGCGCCGGACCTCGCGCTCACCCAGGTCCTCGTCGAGACCGTCACAGTGGTGGTCTTCGTGCTCGTGGTGCGAAAGCTGCCGCGCTACTTCACCAACCGGCCGCTGAGCTCGACGCGGTGGTGGCGCGTGCTGATCGCGCTGGCCGTCGGCACCACGGTGACGCTGATCTCGCTGGTCGCCGTGGGCGCCCGGGTGGCAGAGCCCGTGTCCAAGGCCTGGTACGAGGCCGCCTACGAGTTCGGTTACGGCAAGAACATCGTCAACGTCGCGCTCGTGGACATCCGAGCCTGGGACACGCTCGGCGAGATCTCGGTGCTCGTCATCGCAGCCACCGGCGTCGCGTCGCTGATCTTCCTCCGCTCCCGGGTGGTGGGGATCACCTCGACGGCGCAGGCCTTCGAATCGCGCGAGGACGAGCCGCAGGCGGACAGCTCGCCGGGCGTGTGGCTGCGTGCCGGCCAGACGCTGTCGCCGATGGTGCGCTCGCTCGTCTTCGAGGTCGTCACCCGGATGCTGTTCGGCGTGATGATCGTGGTGTCGGTCTACCTGCTGCTCGCGGGCCACAACTGGCCGGGCGGCGGCTTCGCCGGTGGCCTCGTGGCGGGCATGGCGCTGATGACGCGCTACCTCGCCGCCGGCCGCCACGAACTGGACGAGGCCGCCCCGTTCGACGCCGGACGACTCCTCGGCGGCGGGCTCATCCTCGCGCTGCTCGCTGCCATCACCCCGGTGTTCTTCGGCGGCAACATCCTGCAGAGCTACGACGCCCACCTCACCATCCCCCTGCTCGGCGAGCTCCACCTCGTGTCCTCGACGGTCTTCGACATCGGCGTGTACCTCGTCGTGATCGGCATGCTGCTCGACGTGGCCCGCAGCCTCGGTTCCGGCATCGACCAGCACGCCTCCGAGGAGATCGCACCCATGCCCATCCCGGATTCCACCAAGGCGATCCCCGGCTACGGAGAGCGCCGATGACAGCGAACCTCGTCCTGGCCATTACGGCCGGCGCCCTCGTCGCGGCAGGCGTGTACCTGCTGCTCGAGCGCTCCCTCACCCGCATCCTGCTGGGCGTCATGGTGGCCAGCAACGGCGTGAATCTGATGTTCCTGGTGGCGGCCGGCAAGCCGGCTCTGGCGCCGATCATCGGCCTCGGCGACTCCGGCGCGGACGGCGTCTCGGACCCGTTGCCCCAGGCGATGGTGCTCACCGCGATCGTCATCACCATGGCGGTGGCGGCGTTCGTGCTGACGCTCGCCTACCGCAGCTTCCAGCTGCACGGGCACGACGAGGTGGCCGACGACGTCGAGGATGCGCGCATCCGGCAGCTCGCGCTCGACGACGTCACCTCTGAGTCCTACGAGGACACCACCTTCTCCGACACCGGCGCGGACGTGGTCAGCGAATGATGCTCCACAACCTCCTCCCCCTCCCGGTGCTGCTCGCCATCGGCGGCGCCGCCGTCGCGCTGGCCCTCCCCCGTCGCCCTGGGCTCCAGCGCCTGGTGTCGATCCTCAGCCTGAGCGGCATCGTCGCCCTGGGTGCCCTGTTCATGTGGCTCACGCACGCCAACGGCCCCATGGCCCTCTGGCTGGGCGCGTGGGCCGAACCCCTCGGCATCTCGCTGGTGGTGGACCGGCTGAGCGCGCTCATGCTGTTCGTCGCCTCCGTCATCGCTCTGGGCGTCCTCCTGTTCGCCACCGGCCAGGACAGGGACGAGGTCAAGCGCGAGACCCCCGTCTCGATCTTCCACCCCACCTTCCTGCTGCTGATGGCCGGAGTCTCGAACGCGTTCCTCGCGGGTGACCTATTCAACCTGTTCGTCGGCTTCGAGATGCTGCTGTTCGCGTCCTACGTGCTGCTGACGCTGGGTGGCACGTCGGACCGGATCCGGGCTGGCACCACCTACGTCGTGGTGTCGCTGCTCAGCTCGTCGCTGTTCCTGATCTCAATCGCGGCCATCTACGCCGCCACGGGCACCGTCAACATGGCCCACCTCGCCGTCCGGCTGCGCGACCTCACGGAGCCGGTCCAGCTGCTGCTCGAGGTGCTGCTGATCGTGACGTTCGCCATCAAGGCGGCGGTCTTCCCGCTGTCGTCGTGGCTACCGGATTCCTATCCGACGGCGCCGGCCCCCGTCACCGCGGTGTTCGCCGGGTTGCTGACCAAGGTGGGCGTCTACGCCATCATCCGCACCGAGACCCTGCTGTTCCCGGCGGACACCGTCTACAACGTGCTGCTCGTGGCGGCTCTGCTGACCATGGTGCTGGGCATCCTCGGCGCCATCGCCCAGGTGGAGATCAAGCGAATGCTGTCCTTCACGCTGATCAGCCACATCGGCTACATGATCTTCGGCGTCGCGCTGGGCACCGACGCGGGCCTGGCCGCCACCATCTTCTACACCGCGCACCACATCACCATCCAGGCCACGTTGTTCCTCGTGACGGGACTGATCGAGCGACGCGGCGGCACGTCGTCGCTCGACGGGCTGGGCGGCCTGCTGAAGGTCGCCCCCCTGCTGGCGGCGCTGTTCTTCATCCCCGCCATGAACCTCGGTGGCATCCCTCCGCTGTCGGGCTTCATCGGCAAGCTCGGCCTGCTCCAGGCGGCCGCTGAGGTGGGCACCCCGCTGGCCTGGACGGTGCTCGCCGGCGGCGTGCTGACCAGCCTGCTGACGTTGATGGCGATGGCCAAGGTCTGGAACCGGGCATTCTGGGGCGTCACCCCCGCCGAACAGCGCCGGGCGGATGCCGCGGCGCAGGACCTCGACCCCGACGAGATCGCCGACGAGGACACCCGCCCCATGCCCCCGCTACAGGTGGGCGCCACCATCGGGCTGATCCTGTTCAGCCTCGCCCTCACGGTGTTCGCCGGCCCGCTCTACGAGTACGCGCACGCCGCCGCAGCCGCGCTGCGCGACGGTTCCTACGTCCAGGCCGTGCTGCCGGGAGGTCTGCGATGATCGCCAGGTCCCGCGTGCCCCTGGCAGAGCGGCTCACGTTCCGGCCGCTGTCGGTGCTGTCCATGGCCACCGTCTGGGTGCTGCTCTGGGGCAGCGTCTCCCCCATGATCATCGTGTCCGGCCTCCTGCTGGGCTACGTGGTGGGCATCGTGCTCCCGCTCCCCCCCGTGTTCTGGAAGGGTCGCCTTCGGCCGGTGGGCATCCTGCGGTTGATCGGGCACCTGGTCTACGACCTGGTCGTGTCGTCCATCCGCGTGTTCCTGCTCGCGTTCCACCGGAAGGTCGACCTGCGCGCGGGCATCGTGCGGATCGACCTCATCACCGACAACGACCTCTACCAGGTGCAGGTGGCCGAGATGATCTCACTGGTGCCCGGCACCGTCGTCGTCGAAGTGGTGCGCAACCCGCGCCGCCTCTACCTGCACGCCATCCAGTTGCACGGCGACGACCCCATCGGGCGGGTGCAGAAGATGGCCGTCGACGTGGAGTCGCGGGTGGTGCGCGCCTTCGGTTCCCGCCGCGAGATAGAGGACTTCAACGCCGCGCTGCACCACCACCCGGCCCCCGACGCCCTCGACCTGGAGGTCGAACCATGATCCTGGCCACCAACATCATCCTGTCCGTCGCGGCCGTGCTGCTGACCGTGGCGGCGTTCATCGGCGTCAACCGGATCGCGGCGGGCCCTTCCCAGCTCGACCGCTCCGTCGCGGCAGACCTCATCGTCGCCGTGATGGTGGCCTCGCTCGGGCTGTGGGTGGTCTGGACGGACATGTCCACGGAACTGATGGTGCTCGTCCTGCTGTCGATGCTGGGCTTCACCAGCGCCGTGTCGGTGGCCCGCATGGTGTCGGACCGGATGCTGCAGCGGCACCGCTACAACCGACAGCGGAAGGAGCGGGTGTGATGGACACCGTCTTCGACTTCATCAGCGCACTGTCCATCCTGGTGGGGGCCATCCTGTGCTTCGGCGCCGCCGTGGCCCTCGTGCGCTTCCCTGACCTGCTGGGACGAATGCACGCCATCACCAAGCCGCAGGTGCTGGGGCTGATCTTCGTCTCCGTCGGCATCGCGCTCAGCCTCCGCACCTGGTGGGCCCTGGGATTGTGCCTGCTGATCATTGCGCTGCAACTCCTGACGGCTCCCGTCTCGGCGAGCATGGTGTCGCGCTCGGCCTACCGAAGCGGGCTGACGGATGATTCGGAACTCCTGGTCAACCACCTGGCCGAAGACCTCAAGGACGCCGGCTTCCGCCACCTGGACTGAGACGGTTTCCTGGGCCCGCCGCCTGCGGCTGGGTCAAAGGATCGACGCCGGCCGCGGCTGCCGCCTGCTCGTGGTCGGCTACTGCTGACGGGGAAATGTCAGGGGCACCTGCTAGCACAAGTTGCGACTGACAACATGTTTTTCCTTGTTTTAGACCGTGCGTTCCTTTAGCATAGTTCACATGAGCGAAGCGCGGGAACTGATGCAGCAGGGCATCGCTGCGCTCTGGGACGCCGCAGGCTCACTCCTAACTGATTCACCGGCCGCAGAACGGTTGGGCCACATGGTGCACACCGTCACCGAGGCCGAGGCCCAACTGGCCGGGCTGCGTCTCCACCTCCTCCATGAGGCCCGCCTCTCCGCCGCCGACGGCGTGGTGGAAGAGGTGCGGCAGTCGGTGCGCACCACCACCGGTCAGGCCACCGCCTCATTGAAGCTCGCCATGGATCTCGGGGAGCGGTTCCCGCTCATCGCTGATGCGTTGAACGACGGGGAAATCTCGCTGGCGCAGGCCGAAGCGATCATCTCCGGGCTACGGAAGCTCCCCAACGCTGTGACGCGTGCAGAGGTGGAACTGTGCCAGCGCTCCGTCCTGGCGGAGGTCCACAACCTCGGCCCGGACGAGTTGCGGGAACTGGCCAGCCACGTGTTCCGGGTGATCGACCCCGACGGCGCCGACGCCGAAGACAAGAAGAGACTCGACGCCCAAGACCGCGCCGCCACCGCAACCGGTACCTCACCATCACCCCGGACCACCACGGCGCCTCCCGCTTCACCGGCCTGCTGCCCACCGCCCAAGCGGAACTACTCGCCGCCCAACTGGACGCGGTGACGCCGCCAGCCTCGTCGTACCGCGACTCCGACGAACCCTCCGGCCCCGCCATGCGCCGCGCGGACGCGTTGATGATCCTGGTCCACACCGCCGCCGCCACCGGGGAACTCCCCGCCCACGGCGGAGACCGCCCCCAGGTCCACATCACCGTCAACTACGACACCCTGCTCACCGGCCTGGGACGCGTCGACGTCCTCGGCGGCCACAGCCTAGGCGGCCTATCCGCCGCCGACGCCAGACACTTGGCCTGCGACGCGGACCTGATCCCCGTCGTCCTCGGCACCAAATCCCAACCCCTGGACGTCGGCCGCAAACACCGCCTGTTCCCCACCGGGATCCGCACCGCCCTCGCACTGCGCGACGGAGGCTGCGCATTCCCCGGCTGCACCGCCAGACCTGCCTCGTGTGAGGCGCACCACATCGTCCCCTGGTGGGCAGGCGGAACCAGCTGTCTAGGCAATGCGGTGCTTTTGTGTCCGCACCATCACCGGTTGGTCGAACCAGACCCTCAACAGTCAGCCGAATCGCAGTGGCAGGTCCACCTCGACCCGGACACCGGAAAGCCGTGGTTCACCCCACCCCGACATGTCGACCCGGCGCGAAGGGCGAGGCAACACCGCAGGCACCTCCTGCGCGAACACCTCGTCTCCTCGACCAAGGCACCACCCTGCCCAGACGAACCCGAGCCCCCTGACCTCAGCCGGCTCGAGGACCTGATCGCCCGCACCGCGGCCGTCTGGCAATCCGCTGCCCCTGAGGGCGTGGCCTGCCGGGCGTCGTCGAGATAGGGCCCCACGGAGACCACAGCTTGAACGGTGCCTCTACGGTGGGGGGTATGCAGCTTTCGGTACTAGACCTGATCAGCGTCCGCAGGGGCCAGACGACGGCGGACAGCCTCCGGGCCAGCCGGGAGATGGCCGAGACGGCGGACCGGCTGGGCTTCACCCGGTACTGGGTGGCCGAGCACCACAACACAGACTCGGTCGCATCCACCTCCCCCGCCGTCGAGCTGATGTACCTGGGGCAGGACACGCACCAGATCCGCCTCGGCTCCGGCGGCGTGATGCTGCCCAACCACGCCCCGTTGGCCGTGGCGGAGCAGTTCTCGCTGCTGACCGCCGTGTACGGCGACCGCATCGACCTGGGCATCGGCCGCGCGCCGGGCACAGACCCCATCACGTCGGCCGCCATCCGAGGTCAGTTGGCAGGGGGCCACTTCGTGGACGCCGATGGCCGCCCCGTCGACCCCGTGCGCGAGTTCCCCCGGAACGTCACCGACATCCTGACCCTGCTCAACCCCGAGGGCGCCGAGGTGCGGCTCCCCCACGGCCGCACCTACCACCTCCGCGCCGCCCCGGACATCCAGCACTCCCCGCAGGTGTGGCTGCTGGGTTCCAGCGACTACTCGGCGCAACTCGCCGCTGCGCTCGGCCTGCCGTACGTGTTCGCGCGCCACTTCAGCGGGCGCGGCACGCGGCAGGCGCTCGACCTGTACCGCGGCTCGTTCCAACCCACAGACAACGGTGAGGCACCGCGGACGTTCGTCACCGTCAACGTCTGCGTGGCCGAGACGGCCGACGAGGCCTGGGAACTCGTCGAGCCCCACCTCTACACGATGGCGAAGTTCTCCACCGGCGGCGGCCTGTCGCCTTCGCCGTTCGTCGGCGCCGACGTCAAGCGGTTGCTGACCGACGACCTGCGCCGCGCCGCCCAGCCCACCCTCGACACGTGGGCGGTGGGCAATCCCGACGAGGTCGCCCACCAGTTGCGCGAAACCGCAGCCGAGTTCGGCGTGGACGAGATCATGGTCCACCCCGTCCAGGGCGCCTACGAGGGCGACGCCGCAGACCGCTGGCCGGCGAAGGTGCGCGGCTTCGAACTGCTGGCGGAGGCCCTCCTCGACAGTTGAGCCGCCTGAGCCGCTCGGCCGCGATAGAGTCGCTGGTATACCAACACCGTTCTCGCGCACCCGAAAGGCCCTGACATGTTGATCGGCATCGTTCTGGGCTCTGTCCGCAAGGGCCGCAAGGGCACATCCGTCGCTGACTGGATCATGGGCCTCGCCGCGGAGCGCACCGACGCCGAGTTCGTGCTCATCGACTTGGCCAGCTACAACCTGCCGGTGCTCACCGACGAGGTGGAGCCCTTCGATTACGCGGGCAAGTACCCCGACGCCAACGTCCAGGCGTGGGCCGACGCGCTCGCCGCCTGCGACGGCTACGTGTGGCTGACCCCTGAGTACAACCACGGCGTACCGGGCGGCTTCAAGAACGGCGTCGACCACCTCGGCATGGAGATGGCGTTCAAGCCGGTGGCGTTCGTCTCCTACGGCTTCGAGGGCGGGGTGCGCGCCGTCGAGGCGTGGCGGCCCATCCTCGCGGCGCTGCACCTGTGGGGGCTGCGCAACCAGGTGTCGCTCAACAACGCCACTGAATTCGACGGCAACCAGGTCCGCCCCGACGCCCACCGGCCCGGGCAGCTGCAGCACCTGCTGGACGCCGTCGTGGTGGCCGCCGCGAAGCTCCTACGCTGACGGTGTAGACCCGCCCCATTCCAACAAACGAATCGCGATAAGGTGGTCCCCGTGACCAAAAGTGTTTATATTGCCTCGTCGGAGCGGCTGGTCAGTAAGTCGTCCATCGCCCTGGGCGTGATCGACCTGTTCGCTCGCCAGGTGCGCTCGGTGGGCGTCTTCCGCCCGCTCGTGCACTCCCTCGACGCTGACGCAGTGACCCAGGCCCTCCTTTCGCCGAAGGGCGTCAACCAGTCGCTGGAGTCCGCCGTGGGCGTGACCTACGCCGATTACGCCGCGGATCCGGACCAGGCGATCGACACCATCGTCGCGAAGTACAGCGAGCTGTCGGAGAACCGCGACGCCGTGGTCATCGTCGGTTCGGACTACGACGACTTCGAGTCGGCCTTGGAGCTGGACCACAACGCCGTCATCGCCGCCAACCTCAACTCGCCCGTGATATTCGTGGCACGCGCCAAGGACCGCTCGGCCGAGCAGGTCCAGCGGATGACCGAGTCCGCCGTCGATGCGTTCGAGTCGCGGCACAACACCGTCATCGCGCTGATCGCGACGCATGCCGACGAGGGCCGGGAGGCCGAGGTCGCCGATGCGCTGCACAGGGTCCGTGAAGCCGTGGTCGCCGTGCTGCCGGACAGCCCCGTGCTGCGCGCCCCCTCCGTCGGCGCCCAGTTCGCCGCCGTCGGCGCCACCCAGTGGCTGGGGCAGAGCGAGTTCCTGGCGCACGAGTCGCTGCACACCATCGTGGGCGGCATGACGCTGCCCAACCTGCTGCCCTACCTGAAGCGTGAATCCACCGTCATCATGCCGGCGGACCGCCTCGACCTGCTCCCCGGCCTCGTGATGGCGCACCGCTCGCCGCACTACGGCCCGCTGTCGGCGATGGTGCTGACCGGCGGTTTCGAGATCCCGGAATCGGTGTCGAAGCTGTTCACGGATTCGACGATCGACCTGCCCATCGCGGTCACCAAGGGCGACACCTTCTCCACCGCCGTGAAGCTGCAGGGCGTGCGCGGCACGTCCACCAGCTCCCCCCGCAAGATCGAGGTGTCGCGGGCCCTGTTCTCGCAGTACGTCGACGAGAGTGCGCTGCTGGAGAAGATCGACCTCACCACCACGGACATCCGCACGCCCACCATGTTCGAGTTCCAGATCATGCAGATGGCCCGGGCCAACAAGCAGCGCATCGTGCTGCCGGAGGCCACGGACGACCGCATCCTCGAGGCCGCGGACATCGTGCTGCAGCGCTCCGTCGCAGACATCATCCTGCTGGGCGACGTGGCGCGCATCAGCCAGCGCGCCTCGGAGCTGGGCCTCAACCTCTCCGACGCCACCGTCGTCAACCCGGAGGACCCGGAGCTGGTCGAGCAGTTCGCGGCGGAATACGCCAGGCTGCGCGCCCACAAGGGCGTCACCATCGAGCAGGCCCGCCAGCGGATCACGGACCCGTCCTACTTCGCCACCATGATGGTCCACCTGGACATGGCCGACGGCATGGTGTCGGGCGCGATCAACACCACCGCCGCGACCATCCGGCCGTCGCTGGAGTTCATCAAGACCAAGCCTGAGGTCTCCGTCGTGTCGGGTTCGTTCCTGATGTGCATGAGCAACCGCGTGTTGGTCTACGCCGACTGCGCCGTCAACCCGGATCCCACCCCCGAGCAGCTGGCGGACATCGCCATCACCTCGGCGGCCACCGCCGCGAACTTCGGCATCGAGCCCCGCGTGGCCCTGCTGTCGTACTCGACGGGCGACTCGGGTTCCGGCGCAGACGTCGACAAGGTGCGCGAGGCCACCCGCCTGGTGCGCGAGCGCGCGCCGCAGCTGAAGGTCGAGGGCCCCATCCAGTTCGACGCCGCCGTCGACGAGGTGGTCGCCGCCAAGAAGATGCCCAACTCGGAGGTCGCGGGGCGTGCCACCGTGTTCATCTTCCCGGACCTCAACACGGGCAACAACACCTACAAGGCCGTGCAGCGCACCTCCGGCGCCATCGCCATCGGCCCCGTGCTGCAGGGCCTCCGCAAGCCGGTCAACGACCTGTCGCGCGGCGCCCTCGTGGACGACATCGTGTCGACCATCACCATCACCGCCATCCAGGCCCAGACCAACTGAGCCAGGAACCGACGCGGCAGGGTCCCCCACCCTGCCGCGTCGTTCATCACCACCACCCAATAAAGGAAGCGCCATGAGCCAGCCGATCCTCCTGCTCAACTGCGGATCGTCGTCGATCAAGTACCAGCTACTCGATCCGGGGGTGGGCTCGCCGCAGGCGGTCGGCATCGTGCAGCGCATCGGTCTCGAGGTCGGCACCATCACCCACGAGGTGGGCGATGAGGAGTACCACGAGGCCCGCCCGTTCGCGGACCACACCGAGGCAGTGGCCGCCGTCGTGAAGATGTTCACGGACCACGGGCCTAGCCTCGACGACGTGGTGGCCGTGGGTCACCGCACGGTGCACGGTGGCGCCACCTTCATCGAGTCGGTGCTGATCGACGACAGCGTCATCGACAAGCTCGTGGAGCTGTCGGACCTGGCGCCGCTGCACAACCCGCCCGGCATCGCCGGCATCAACGCCGCCAAGGAGGTCCTGCCGGACGTCCCGCACGTGGCCATCTTCGACACGGCGTTCTTCTCCACCCTCCCGGCCGAGGCCTACACCTACGCCATCGACTACGACACCGCGCAGCGCCTGGGCGTGCGCCGCTACGGCTTCCACGGCACCTCGCACAGCTACGTGTCGAAGAAGGCCGCGGAGTTCCTGGGTAAGCCCATCGAAGACCTCAAGACCATCGTCTGCCACCTCGGCAACGGCGCCTCGATCTCCGCCGTCGACGGCGGGGTCGCCATCGACACCTCCATGGGCCTCACCCCGCTGGAGGGCCTCGTCATGGGCACCCGTTCCGGCGACGTCGACCCCGGTCTGCACAAGTACCTGGTGCGCAGCGGCATGACCATCGACGAGGTGGACAACCTGCTCAACAAGAAGTCCGGCATGGGCGGCCTCTGCGGGTTCACCGACATGCGCGACGTGCAGACGGCCATCCTGGAGGGCGACGAGCGCGCGCAGCTGGCGCTCGACGTCTATGTGCACCGGCTACTGAAGTACATCGGCTCCTACATCGCCGTGCTGGGCGGGGTCGACGCCCTGGTGTTCACCGCCGGTGTCGGCGAGAACGCGGCGCACGTGCGTCGCCCCGTGATCGAGCGCCTGAAGAACCTGGGCTTCGAACTCGACCAGGCCGCCAACGACGCCCGGTCGAAGGAGCCGCGTGAGATCTCAACGCCGGAGTCCAGGGTCCGCGTGCTGGTGATCCCGACCAACGAGGAACTGGCCATGGCGCAGGAGACCCTCGAGGTCATCTCCCGCTGAGCAAAGCCCTTCAGGGGGTGGTGTCGCGCACACCGGGCCGAACGGTCCGCGTCTGCGCGAGATCGCCCCCTGAAGCATTTCCAGCCCCCTTTTTGTAGCTCTCCGACAACCGCGGGCCCCGCCGTTGTGGGATTACCACAAACCCCGCTCAGCAACGCCCGACACGCTTCGCGAGCCCCACCCCCAGTGGCGTACCTTTGACCTCATGGCTTCAGCTTTGATCACGGGTGGCACTTCCGGCATCGGTCTCGCGTTCGCGCAGGAGTTGGCCAGGCGTGGCACCAACCTGATCTTGGTGGCCCGCGACACTGCCCGCCTCGAGGCCGTCGCGGCCGAGTTGAACGGCCAGTTCGGCGTCGAGGTCGAGACGATTCAGGCGGATCTGTCAGAGCGGGCCGACATGCTGCGCATCGGTGAGCGGCTCGAGGACCTCAGCCGCCCCGTCGACATCCTGATCAACAACGCCGGGTTCGGCCTCCACTCCACGTCGCTGAACCCCGACGAGGTGGAACTCAACACCAACGCCATCGAGGTCATGTGCGTGGCGGTGTTCATCCTCAGCGGCTCCGCCGCCCGCGCCATGAAGACCCGCGGGCACGGCCAGATCATCACGGTGGCGTCCTCGTCGTCGTCGATCTTCTCCGGCAACTACTCCGCCATCAAGGCCTGGGCGCGCACGTTCTCGAACTCCCTGGCCCTGGAGCTGAGCGGCACCGGCGTCACCGCCACCGCGCTGCTCCCCGGCTGGGTCAAGACGGAGTTCCACCAGCGGGCAGGCATCAACGCTTCCAAGCTGCCAGGCATCGTGTGGATCGACGCGGACAAGCTCGTGCGCACCGCCCTCGACGACTCCGCCAAGGGCCGCTTCGAGTCGGTGCCGGACTGGAAGTGGAAGACCGCCATGTTCCTCGCGGATCACGGTCCGCGCTCCTTCACCCGCTGGTTCTCGAAGAAGCTGTCCGCCTCGAGGAAGCACTGACGTGGCCGCCGAACTCGAATCGGGCAACTCGCGCTACACCTCCAAGGTGCAGGCGACGACGCGCCAGACCGCCCAGATGCTGGTGCTCAAGCCCGCGCTGATGCGGCTGCTGCGGGTCCATGTGCACGGCGCCAGCAACCTCGACACCCTCGACGGCGCCTTCATCGTGTTCGGCAACCACTCCTCCCACCTCGACGCCCCACTCATCCTGGCCTCGCTGCCCACCCGCCTCTCGAAGCGCGTCGCCACCGGGGCGGCGGGCGACTTCTTCTTCGGCAACTGGTTCAAGTCCATGTCGATGGCGCTGTTCATGAACGGCTTCCCGATCGACCGCGGCAAGGGCGGCAAGGGCAGGCGCGGCATGTCCGGCCAGCTGTTGTCTGACGGCGTCCCGTTGCTGCTGTTTCCCGAGGGCACGCGTTCCCGCACCGGCGCGATGGGCAAGTACGTCCCCGGCGTCGCGTCGCTGTGCATCTCGCGCGGCGTGCCGGCGCTGCCGGTGGCCCTCGTCGGCGCCTTCGAGGCCTGGCCGTCGAAGCAGAAGCACCTCCCCAAGGGCCGGCCCGAGGTGCACGTCGTGTTCGGACGGCCCATGACGCCGCGGCCCGGCGAGATCGCCCACGAATTCAACGAGCGGATGCGCCGCCAGGTGCTGGAGCTCCATGACACGACCGCGCGCGCTTACGGTAAGAAGACGCTCGCGGAGTATGAGCGTAATGTGGCGCTCGAACGCGCACAGGAGACGGAAATCGCGACTCTGGCTGAACATGCCCGGGAGCAGGCCGACAAGCAGGAGGATCCTCAATGATCGAGGGCGTCAAGCAGCAGAAGTGGTGGGGCTGGGGCGAAGAAGGCCATAGCTTCGGCTACAAGGACAAGCCGAAGTTCGCACCCTTCGTCATGAATAGGGTCGGCGTCGACATCGACGAACCCGTCAAACCCGTCCCGCCCTTCTCCTCCCTCGAGGTGCCGGCCTCCCAGCTCTCAGAGTCGCTGCGCACGAGCCTCGTCGCCATCCTGGGCGAGAAGTACGTGCAGACCGACGACGAGACCCGCGTCGTCCACGCGTTCGGCAAGGGTGTGCGTGACCTGGTGCGCGTGCGCCGCGGCCAGCTCGGCCGCGTACCCGACGTGGTGCTCTACCCCGGCACCCAGCGTGAGGTCGAACGACTCGTGGACGCCGTCGTCGACGCCGACGCCGTGCTGATCCCGTTCGGCGGCGGCTCCAACATCGTGGCCGCCCTGGAGGCCATGCCCGGTGAGTCGCGGCAGGTCGTCTCGGTCAACCTCGGCCGGATGAACAAGGTGCTGGAGATCGACGAGGTCTCGGGCCTTGCGCACATCCAGGCCGGCGTCTTCGGCCCCGACATGGAGGACCAGCTCCAGGCTCGCGGCTGGACGCTGGGGCACCACCCCGATTCGTTCGTGTGGTCCACGCTCGGCGGGTGGATCGCCACCCGCTCGTCGGGCATGCAGTCCGACAAGTACGGCGACATCGCCGACATCACCCGCGGCCTCACCATGGTGATGCCCGGCCAGGTGCTGACGCTGCGCCCCCTCCCGTCCACCTCGTCCGGCCCGTCCGTGCGCGAGATGGTGCTGGGCTCCGAGGGTCGCCTGGGCGTCATCACGTCCGCGTGGGTCAACGTGCACCGCGTGCCGGAGGTGCGCGAGATCCAGGCGTACTTCTACGCCACCTACGCAGACGGCCTCAAGGCCTGCCGCGAGATCGTCGAATCCGACGCGGAGGTCATGATGGCCCGCGTCTCGGATGCTCTCGAAACCGAATACATCATGGCCAACGGCAAGAAGGGCAGCAAGGTCTCGTCGCTGATCAGCAAGGGCATCAAGAAGCTGATGGAACAGAAGGGCTGGGACCTCAGCCAGATCGCCATGAGCTTCGTAGGCTTCGAGGGCTCGGCCAGCCACGTGCGCTACCTGAAGGGCATCGTCGGAAAGATCGTGCGCAACAACGGCGGCATGGGCGTCGGCAAGGGCCCGGGCGCGCTGTACGACCAGAAGAAGTACGACACCCCCTACCTGCGCGACTTCATGCTGGACCACGGCCTGGTCTGCGACGTCTCCGAGACGACGACCCCCTGGGCCTTCGCGGAGCAGATCCACACCAACGCCACGGACGCCTTCTACCAGGTGATGGACGACCTGGGCCTGCGGGGCGTCGTGTTCTGCCACCTCAGCCACTCGTACCACTCGGGCGCGTGCCAGTACTTCACCTTCGCCATCAACGACGACTCCGAGAGCAATCTCGTGACCTACGACCTGGCCAAGCGCGCCATCCAGCAGGCGTTCATGGACAACCATGGCACGGTGTCGCACCACCACGGCGTCGGTGAGGAGCACAGCCCCTGGATGGAGCAGGACATCTCCCCCGCGGGCGTGTTCATCCAGAGCAAGCTGTTCGACGGCGTGGATCCGGGCCGCAACTTCAACCCGGGCAAGATCGTCCACGAGGGCGCGCCGGGCATTTCGACGAACTCAGCAGACCACGTCGGCTGACGCCTGCCGGGGCCACGTGGCCTACTCGGTGTCGTCCAGCGACCTGAGGAAGGCCTCGGCCTGAGCGCCCAGCTCATCGGCCGAGGGCACGTCCTCGGGCTCCGCCTGGTGGCCCAGCGCCCGCACGACCCGGTCGTGTTGCTCCTCGAGCGACTCCACCAGTTCGCGCAGGTCGTCGTCCGCGGCCATGCCCTCACCCAGCCGGGCGGCCACGTGGACCGCCTTCGTCTCCAGCGTCGACGTCGGCAGGTTCAGCTGGGCGTGCACTCCCAGCGAGTCGAGCAGCGCGACGGCGGCCGCGGGGAAGTCTGTCTCCGCCAGGTACGGCGGGATGTGGGCCGCCAGGCCCACGGACGCCACGTCGGCCTCGCCGAGCCGGACGTTCAGCAGCGCCGGCAGTGAGGCGCCCATGCGCATGGTGCCGAAGATGGGCTGGTGGCCGGGGATCAGGTCCGGGCTCGTGGCGAAGCGCGACAGCGACACGGGGCGCGTGTGCGGCACCGCCATGGGCACTCCCTGGAGCGTGATCACCTGCGCCACGTCGAAGGTGTCGGCGAGGTGGACGACGGCGGCGGCCATCCGCTCCCACTGGTACGACGGCTCCGGGCCGTTCAACAGCAGGAACGGGGCACCGTCGGTGTCCAGGACGTGGTGGAGGGTGATCTCGGGGCGCTCGTAGTCCGTGAAGTGGTCGCGCTCGAACGTGATGGGCGGCCGACGGCTGGCGTAGTCGAGCAGCTGGTCCGCGTCGAAGCGCGCCAGCACGTGGTTGGGCAACGTCTCCAGCAGGTGCTCGTCCACGAGTCGCTGCACGTGTCCGGCGTCCACGAAGGCGCCGAGCGTCACCACCATCGCCTTGGCGTGGATCGTGCGTGGGTCGACGTGCGACTCGAACTGGTACAGGGCTGCTGGGTCCAACATGAATACATCCTCCTCACACATTCAAACACCGATACTGCCCTGGGTATTCCCAGGCACGTCCCCGCGTGGGTTCACCTACAATCGGGGCCATGCTGTCCGTCCTGTCGCCGGCGAAGTCGCTGGATTTCGAAAGCCCGCTGCCCACGAAGAAGCACTCCGAGCCGCGCCTCATCGGGCAGTCGGACGGGTTGATCGAGATCATGCGCACCAAATCCCCGGCGGACATCTCGCGGCTCATGCACATCTCCGACGACCTGGCCCACCTCAACGCCACGCGGTACCAGGACTTCACCAGCGAACACACCGCGAAGAACGCCCGGCCCGCCATCCTCGCCTTCAACGGCGATGTCTACCAGGGCCTCCAGGCGCACACGTTCGACGCCCGCGACTTCACCGAGGCGCAGAAGTCGCTGCGCATCCTCTCCGGGCTCTACGGGCTGCTGCGGCCGATGGACCTCATCCAGCCGCACCGCCTCGAGATGGGCACCCGGCTCGCCTCCGCTCGGGGGCAGTCGCTGTACGACTGGTGGGGCAGTCAGGTCACGGACCTCCTGCACCGCGACCTGGACGCCTCCCCCGGTGCCGACGTCCTCATCAACCTGGCCAGCACGGAGTACTTCAAGGTGCTCGACGGCGAACGCCTGGGCGCCAGGATCATCTCGCCGCGCTTCGAGGACCGCGACAAGGACGGCGAGCCCCGCATCGTCAGCTTCTACGCCAAGCGGGCCCGTGGCACGATGGCCGCGTGGCTGGTGAAGGAGCGGGTGCGCACGCCCTCCAAGCTGCTGGATTTCAACCGCGACGGCTACGAGTACGACGAGGCCCGCTCGACGAAGGACCAGCCGGTCTTCGTGCGTTGAGTCCGCCCCACGCCCAGCGTCAGGGCATCGAGGCGAACAGGGAGATGAAGAACAGGATGTACAGCACCCAGAACACGACGCCCAGACCCATCAGCACGATCCAGATGATGCTGAACACCTTGCCAAGCATGTACCCGGTCTTGAGGTTGCCGTCCCACGGGAACGGCGCGCCGGCCTCGATCTCCTTCTTGGCCTGTCCCCCCAGGTACCAGGCGACGAAGGACACGACACCGGTGAAGATGCCCACGATGCCGAGGATGAAGACCATCTGCGTCTGCGGGTGTTCGGGGCGCGCCCAGGGCGCCGCATAGGGCCCCGGCCCTTGCGCGTAGGGCGAGGGTGCATAGTGTCCCGGCTGCACATAGGGAGCGGGTTGGCCATAGGGAGCGGGTTGGCCATAGGGCGCCGGCTGCCCGTACGGCTGGGGCTGGGGCTGGACCGGGGGCTGGCCCCACGGTGCGGGCGACGACGCGCCCCGGCTGGGCGCGGGGCCGAATTCCGACGGCGACGAGGGGTCGGCGAAGTCGTCGGGTCGGTAGGGCGGGACGTCACTCACAGGGCTCTCCTCCGTCTGGTGCTCACCAGAGTCTCCCACGGCGGGCGACACTGAGACATGAGGCACACATCCCGGGGCCGCACTGCGCTGGGCCACTGAGCGAGCCATCGTGCGCACCCCCTATCGCGCGCGCCCCCGTGGCCTATACGCTACGCCCGTATCACTACCCATAGGAGGACGGATGAGCGATCCATCTGTCATGCGGCCAGCGGCGCCGACGACCCACCGTCGCGAGACGTTCAGCTCACGCAACGTGTTCATCCTGGCGGCCATCGGCTCCGCCGTCGGTCTCGGCAACATCTGGCGATTCCCCTACGTGTCGTACACCAACGGTGGCGGCGCCTTCCTCATCCCCTACCTCATCGCGCTGTTGACCGCCGGCATCCCGTTGCTGTTCCTCGACTACGCCCTCGGCCACCGCTATCGCGCCTCTCCCCCGCTGGCGCTGCGCCGGGCCGGCAAGAAGTGGAGCGAGATGTTCGGTTGGTGGCAGGTGCTGGTCTGCTTCGTCATCGCCGTCTACTACGCCGCGATCCTCGCGTGGGCCGCCATGTACTTCCTCTTCAGCTTCACCGAGGCCTGGGGTGACGACCCGGAGGGGTTCCTCTTCGGCGAGTTCCTCCAGGTGGCCGAGACCCCGCACATCGGGTTCGACTTCGTCCCGCAGGTGGCCGTCCCCATGCTGCTGGTGTGGGTCCTGACGCTCGTGGTGATCGGCCTCGGCGTCAAGCGGGGCATCGCGAGGGCCAACCTGGTGATGATCCCGCTGCTGCTCGTGATGTTCCTGGTCCTGGTGATCCAGGCGCTCACCCTGCCGGGCGCGATGGACGGTCTCAACGCCTTCTTCACCCCGGACTGGGCCGCGCTGGCGAACCCCGGCGTGTGGGCGGCGGCGTACGGTCAGATCTTCTTCTCGCTGTCGGTGGGCTTCGGCATCATGATCACCTACTCGTCCTACCTGCGTCGCCGCACCAACCTGACCGGCTCCGGCCTGGTGGTGGGGTTCGCGAACTCCGGCTTCGAGCTGCTCGCCGGCATCGGCGTCTTCGCGGTGCTGGGCTTCATGGCGCAGTCGTCGGGCAGCGAGGTGGGCGACGTGGCCTCCGGAGGCATCGGGCTGGCGTTCATCGCGTTCCCCAGCATCGTGTCCTCCAGCTCCATCGGCCCGCTCCTGGGCGCCCTGTTCTTCGCGTCGCTGGTGTTCGCCGGCTTCACGTCGATGATCTCCATCGTGGAGGTCTGCACCGCCGCGCTGCAGGACAAGCTGGGCCTCGGCCGCGTGCAGGCCACGCTCGCCGTCGGCCTGCCGATGGCCGCGGCGTCCATGCTGCTGCTGTCCACCACCACCGGCCTGTTCTTCCTGGACATCACGGATGAGTTCATCAACAAGTTCGGCATCCTGCTCGGGGCGTTCGCCATGGTGATCGTGGTGGCCTGGGTGCTGCGGAAGATCCCGCTGCTGCAGAGCCACCTCTATCGCGTCTCCAGCGTGCGCTTCGGCAAGGCGTGGATGGTGCTCGTCGCCGTCGTCGTGCCGGTGGTGCTGGGCTACATCCTGGTGACCGAGGTCATCAAGCACGTCACCACGCCCTACGGGGACTACCCGCTGGGGATGCTGGGCATCTTCGGCTGGGGCATGGTGGCGTCGCTCATCGTCGGAGCCGCCCTCCTGGCCCTCACGCCGTGGAAACGCGGCACCGTGGAATCCATGGACGAGGACGCGCTCGACGCCAAGTATGAGGAGATCATGAAGAAATGACACCCATTGCCATCACCATGATGATCATCGCCATGCTCACCCTCTGGGGTGGGCTGGCAGCAGCCGTGGTGCACCTCGTGCGCACCCCCGAGGTCGTCGTCGACGAAGGCGACCACTGACCCAGACAGACGACGACGGCGCGGCCACCGATGGTGGCCGCGCCGTCGTCGCGTGTCAGGCGATCAGTAGCCGGATGAAGCGGCCAGACCGATGATGAAGATGAACCACACGATCGTGAGGACGACGCCGATGATGGTCAGGATGGAGATGACCTTGCCCAGCAGGTAGCCGGTCTTCAGGTTGCCGTCGAAGGCGTAGGGCGCGCCGGCCTGGATCTCCTTCTTGGCCTTGCCGCCCATGTACCAGGCGATGAAGGCGCAGACCTGCACGAAGATGCCGATGATGCCGAGGATGAACACGGTCTGGCTCTGCGGGTGCTCGGCGGCGGGGCCGTAACCCGGCTGCCCATAGGGGGTGGGCTGGCCGTACGGCTGCTGCTGGCCATAGGCCGGCTGGCCGTAGGGCTGCTGCTGGCCGTAGGGCTGTTGCGGCTGGCCATAGGGCTGCTGACCGTAGGCCGGTGCCGGCGGGGTCTGGCCGTAGTCAGGCGACTGACCGTAGAGAGGGCTCTGCTGAGGATCCGGCTGGCCCTGCGGGGCCCCGTACTCCGGCTGGGACATGGCTGTTCCTTTCGATGGCGAATGCACCGCAATTGTCGGGCATGAGGAGGCCATCGCGTTGGAGATTGTCCACAAGGGCCGCCGAAGGTCACGGCAACCGCTCACATGCTGGCCATGATCCCCAGCATGATCAGCGCTGCGAACAGCATCATGAACACGGAGTAGATGATGCCCAGCACCCAGCCGACCTGCCCGCCGGCACCCCACTGGTAGGGCGCGCCGAGGGCGATCTCCTTCTTCGCCTTGCTGCCCATGTACCAGGCGAATGGTGCGGTGACCACCACGAACACGCTGAGGACGCCCAGGACCAGCACGGCCACCGACGAGGGGTGCTCCGGCTTTGCCAACTGGTAGCCGTAATACGGTTGGGGCGGCGGCTGCATGGGCTGCTGGTAGGGCACCGGGTAGCCGTACGGCGGCTGCTGCGGCGTGGGCGGCACCACCGGGGCGGGCGACGCGACCGGGGGCAGGTACGTGGGGACGGGCTGGGCCGGCGGGGGCGTCGGCGCAGTGAACGGGTCCTCGAGGTAGGGGTCGTAGCTGGGCCCGCCGAATTCCGGCCCCCTCGGCGTGCCGTACGGCTGCGGCTGCGGCTCCGACGGCGGGTACTGGTCGTTCGACACCCTGACCTCCTAGTCTCGGGGCCAGTGTAGGCCGACGGGGCCGCAGCCTCTGCACGTTGCGGGTCAGCCGGCGCGCTCCTGCAGCACCGCCTTGGCGGCCGCGAACCGGGCGATCGGCACGCGGAACGGCGAGCAGCTCACGTAGTCGAGGCCGGCGCCGTGGAAGAACGTCACGGAATCCGGATCACCACCGTGCTCGCCACAGACGCCCGTCTTGAGCTTGGGCTTGGTCTGCCGACCCTTGGCCACGCCCATCTCCACCAGGGCGCCCACGCCGTCCACGTCGATGGTCTCGAACGGGTTGCGCTCCAGCACGTGGTCCATCACGTAGTTCGTGAGGAAGCCGTTCTCCGCGTCGTCGCGCGAGATGCCGATGGTGGTCTGGGTGAGGTCGTTGGTGCCGAAGGAGAAGAAGTCGGCGAACTCGGCGATCTTGTCGGCCACGAGCGCCGCGCGCGGCAGCTCGATCATGGTGCCGATGGTGTAGTCGAGTTGCTGACCCGCCTTTGCCAGTTCGTCGTCAACCGCTGCCACGACGATGGCCCGCTGCGCCTCGAGCTCCTGCGTGAGCGCCACCAGCGGGATCATGATCTCCACGCCGACGGTCTCGCCCTCGCGCTCCTTGACCGCCAGGGCGGCGCGGATGATGGCACGGGCCTGCATGTCCGGGATCTCCGGGTACAGCATGGCCAGGCGGACGCCGCGGGTGCCGAGCATCGGGTTGAGCTCGTGCAGGCGCTTGACCTGGGTCAGCGTCTCGCGGGCCTCGGTGAGCTGCTGACCGTCGCCATTGGTCAGTTCCAGCCGCTGCACCAGCAGCGACTGCTCCACCAGGTTGGGCAGGAACTCGTGCAGCGGCGGGTCCAGCAGCCGGACGGTGACGGGGAGGCCCTTCATGGCGGTGAAGATGCCCTCGAAGTCCTGCTGCTGCATGGGCAGGATCTCCTCGAGCGCGGCGGCGCGCTGCTCGGGGCTCTCGGCGAGGATCATCTTGCGGACAGCGGGCAGGCGGTCCTGGGCCATGAACATGTGTTCGGTGCGGCACAACCCGATGCCCTCGGCGCCCAGCTCGCGGGCCTTGGTGGCGTCCTCGAAGTTGTCGGCGTTGGCGCGTACGCCCAGGCGGCGCACGTCGTCGGCCCACTGCACGACCTTGAGGAAGTCCTCGTTGATCTGCGGCGGGATGAGATCGAGCTTCTCGCCGTAAACCTTGCCCTGGGAACCGTCGAGCGTGATGACGTCGCCCTCATGGATGACGCGGTCGCCGATCGTCAGGGTCTTGGCCACAGTGTCGATCTTGATGCCGTGCGCGCCGGCCACGCAGGGCTTGCCCATGCCGCGCGCCACGACGGCGGCGTGCGAGGTCATGCCGCCGTGGGCGGTGAGGATGCCCTGGGCGACGATGACGCCGTGGATGTCGTCGGGGGTGGTCTCGTAGCGCACCAGGACGACTGCCTCGCCCTTGCCGCCGAGATCCGCCGCGGTGTCCGCGTCGAACACCACGCCACCGACGGCAGCACCCGGCGAGGCCGGCAGGCCGGTGGCGATCGCGTCGTTGCCGTGGTCCGGCGGGATCGCCGGGTGGAGCAGCTGGTCCAGCTGGCCCGGTTCGATGCGCATCAGCGCGTCCTCCTGCGAGATGACGCCCTCGTCCACCAGGTCCGAGGCGATCTTCAGCGCGGCGGCCGCGGTGCGCTTGCCGTTGCGCGTCTGCAGCATGTAGAGCTTGCCGTCCTCGATGGTGAACTCCATGTCCTGCATGTCGCGGTAGTGCAGTTCCATGTCCTTCATGGTCTTGACGAGCTGGGCGTACGCCTCCGGCAGCACCTCCTCCATCTCGTGGAGCTGGCGCGGGGTGCGGATGCCGGCGACGACGTCCTCGCCCTGGGCGTTGACGAGGAACTCTCCGTAGAGCGCGTTCTCGCCGGTGGACGGGTTGCGGGTGAAGCAGACGCCGGTGGCGGAGGTGTCGCCGCGGTTGCCGAACACCATCTGCTGGATGTTGACGGCGGTGCCGAGCGAGGCGGAGATGTTGTGGGCGCGGCGGTACACCTCTGCCCGGGGGTTGCCCCACGAGCGGAAGACGGCGTCGACGGCACGGTTGAGCTGTTCATGGGGGTCCGAGGACCATTCCCCGCCGAGGTACTCGTTGGAGATCTCCTTGTAGGTGGCCACCAGCTCCTTGAGGTCGTCGGCGGTGAGATCCGTGTCCTGCTCGACGCCGCGCTCGTGCTTCAGCGCGCTGAGCGCGTCCTCGAAGAGGTGGCCCGGGACGCCCTCGACGACTTCGCCGTACATCTGGATGAAGCGTCGGTAGGAATCCCACGCGAAGCGCTCGTTGCCGGATTCCTCCGCGAGCGCCTTGACGGATTCGTCGGAGATGCCGAGGTTGAGGACGGTGTCCATCATACCGGGCATGGAGTGGACGGCGCCGGAACGCACGGAGAGGAGGAGGGGCTTCTCGGCGGCACCCAGCACACGGCCGGTGCGCTGCTCGAGGCGCTTCAGCGCCGCGGCGATGCCGTCGGCCAGGCCATCTGGCCACTTTCCACCGTTGTTCATCGTCTGAACGCAGGCCGTGGTGGTGACGGTGAACAGGTCCGGGACGGGAAGGCCGACCTTCGCCATCTCGGCGACGTTGGCGCCCTTACCGCCGAGGAGGCTGCGCATCGTGGCGTCGCCCTCGGACAGGTCGTAGATGTAGCGATCCTCGCTCATGTGGGGATATCTCCTTTGACAAACCCTGGGGAACCGCCTTTGGCTCCCCGCTGCCCCAAGACTAGTCCTGACAAGCCCGGCGAAGGGGGCGGGGTGGGAGAATCCCAGCCCACCCCACCTTCGTCAGGCTGCGGAGCGGGCACCCCACGCCCGCGGAGCGTGGATCACTTGGGAGGAGGCGCCCAGGCGCCGCCCGGCCGCACGATCCCGGGGGGACGACGGAGGCGTTGGCCCACCTTGCGGGCCCGGTCATCGACCACGTCGATGATGCGCGAGGCGGCCTCCTCGATGGCGACGCCGGTGGTGTCGATGATGGGGCAGCCGAGCTTGCGCTGGGTGCGGCCGACCTCGTCGAGCTCGTCGTAGATCTTCACCAGGTCCGCGTACCCGTCCTTGGTGCCGAAGCCACCCATGCCGCGGACCCGCTGGCCGCGGATCTGGTTGAGCCGCTCGGCGTCCATCGTGAGCCCGATGATGCGCCAACGATCCAGGTCCCAGAGTTCCTTCGGCGGATCGATGCCCGGCACCAGGGGCACGTTGACCGCCTTGTAGCCGAGGTAGCCGAGGTAGATCGACAGCGGGGTCTTGCCGGAGCGCGACGGGCCCACCAGGCAGATGTCGCACTCCTTGAGCGCCTCCGGGAGCGACCCGTCGTCGTGGCGCACGGCGAAGTCGATGGCGGCCATGCGCACGAAGTACTCCGCTTCCACGCCGAGCGGCCGCATGGGCACCTGGTCGGCCTCGATGCCACTGATCCGTTCCAGCGCACCCATCGCCTGCGTCATCAGATCGGCGAACGGCACGTCGATGTCGTTGCAGAACGACTTGACCAACTCAGCCTGCTCCTCGCTGACGAGCGTGAAGAACACCGCGACGGGCGCCCGCTCCGTGCTCTCCTTGATGGTCTCGAGCGCGGTGAGCAATGACGCCGTGGTGCCCACCTTGCGGTGGCGGACCAGGCTGAACTCCCGCGTCGGGAACTGCGTGATGGCGGCCCGAGCGATACGGGCCGCGGTCTCGCCGGTGGAGTCGGCGATGATGTGGATCTCCAGCGGCTCTGCTGACATGACAGTCACCTTACGCCGCGCGGCGAGGACTTCCGGAGTATTTCCCCGGCCACTCTTCCCTCCTGGGATCGCAGGGCTAGGCTTGGATACCAGGGCACCACGGAAGTTGCCCGCAGTACCCAGGAGGTGCACACAGATGGATGCAGTTGTGGAGGAGACGGCGGAAACCAAGAGCGTGAAGGTGACCCACAAGGTCGCCAAACCGCTCGAGAAGGTGTGGGCGGCGCTCATGCAACCCAACGGCCAGGAGCCGTTGCTGGGCAAGGGTGGTCAACTGGGATCGAAGGGGGTCGACTGGGCGTCCACCGACGGCCCACACGGCGTCACCCGGAGCTTCCACCCCATGGAACAGATCCGGTTCTCCTGGCATGAAGCCGAAGGCGCTCCCCGCAGCCTCGTCGACCTGCAGATGAAACCCGTCGACGGCGGCACCGAGCTTCACCTGACCCACGAACTCATCGAAGATGGCTACGCCCCTGAGTCGTTGACCGAGCGCTGGGAGACCGCGCTCCGGAAACTCGACGACCAGGCCTGACGCAATTGCGGCGGCGGGGTGGGCCGGAGGGCCCACCCCGCCGTCGCGACGGCCGCGTGGAACACGGTGTTGGCTCACCGATAGACCGCGACGCTGTCGTCGTCGCCCACCACCAACCGCCCTCCGTACACGGTGGCATACCCGTGCAACGTCCGCTCCCACCTGACCTCGCCGGTGTCGGGGTCGATGCCCAACGCTTTCGGCTGGGTGGTCTCGCCTGTCTGCGGATCTGACGGCGTGATCAGCACGACGAGCTGCCCCTCCCCCACGTACACGGCCGCTTCACCGGCGCGCGCCTCGATGGGGGTGCGCATCACCTCGCGTCCGGTGGTGGCGTCGAAGCGCAGCACCGCCATGGCTGCGGAACCGTAGGCTCCCTCGAGGACGATGAGGTCGTCGCCCCACAGCGCTCCGGGCGCAGCACCCTGCGGATCCCCCCACAGCTGGTTTGCCAGCGGTGTCACCCACCGCACCTTGCCTGTGCGCGGGTCGAGCCGTTGCAGCTCCCCCTTGCCGCTCAGGGGCAGGAGGTAGAGGAGCCCGTCGTCGACCACGGTCCCCCAGTTGCCCACCTCGGAGCGCCACACCTCCTCCCCCGATGCGGGCTCGATGGCACGGACCGCGCCGAACTCGTTGATGACCGTCACGCCGTCCACCACGTGCATCGACGGCCGCGTAGGCTGCCAGTCGGGCTGCGCGCCGTCGGACATCCGGAACACGTAGCGGTAGGCGGCGAACTCAGAGGCGGCCGAGTCCGGCGCGAGGTACGCGAATCCGTCAGACTCCAGGACCTGCCTCGCAAAGCCTCCGGACCATCCACCCCCGGCGTCGACGTCGACATCCCACAGCGGGTGCACCAGATCGCCGGGGTCGTACGCCATCAATCTGGCCGCGCCAGGACCGTAGGGGTCCTCGTCGTTCTGGCGTACCGCCAGGAACAACGTGCCGTTGTTGCTTGAAGAAACCCAGCTGTACCCGCCAGGCGACTCGAAGACGTTCCCGGCCGAGTCCGTGTACTCCGTGGAATCGAACACCGGCATCTCCAGCCGGTGCATCTCCCGGCCGGTCTCGCGGTCAAGTAACGCCGTCGCCCCTCTGAGAGGCACGCCGACCCACGGGGTCCCCGGCAGATCGGTGAGATGCGACTCGTCGAAGCCCCACACGCCCTGCACCGAGGTCCGCCACAGCTCTTCGCCGGACCCTGCCGCGAGCAGTGCCACCTGAGGCGGCGCCGGGTCCCCGCCTCCGACAGAGACCAGGAGGCGGTCGCCGCTGACGGGCACGAAACCCCCGTACGCCCTCCCGTCGTCGCCCCATCGCCACGCCTCGACGGGCCCGTCCTGGAGGCCGAGGACCTGCGGCGCGGGGGGCGGCGGCGACCTGAGGAGGAGGACCACCCCTAGCCCCAGCGCCAGCGCCATCGCCACGGCCACCGCCACGACGGCAGTGCGGCCTCTGGACCACCCACCCAGTCGCCCGGTGGGGTCTGGTGCCGGCGGCGCGTCCAGGTCCAGCACGTCTTCGGTCATGCGGACAGCCTAGGGTCGCCGGACGCCGGCCGCGGCGGCCACCTTCAACGCGTGCGGCGCCCAGGCGACAGCGACGTTGAGCGATCAAACCCAACCCCCGCTGACTTCGGCCACTACCGGAAGTAGTATGAGGGGACGGCACATTGCGTCGCGGCCCGGTTTCAAGGAAGAAGACGGTCATTATGGCAACCATGCTCTCCAGCAGAGGGATGAGGCGCGCCCGCTGGGCTGCGCTGGCAATCGCAGGACTCACGGCACTCGGAATCACCGGCTGTTCGGGCGACGGCGCCCCGCCCGGCGAGACCCACGTCGGAGGTGAGGCCAATCTTCAGCTGCCGGATCTCGGCAGCGTCGATTTCCTCGGCATCCCCGGTTCCGCGCTCCTCGGGCTCGGCCTCATCGTGTGCGCGCTGGGCCTCGGTTTCGGCCTCATGACCTACACGCAACTCAAGCGCATGCCCGCCCATTCGGCGATGCGCGAGATCTCGGAACTCATCTACACCACCTGCAAGGCCTACCTGAAGCAGCAGGGCAAGTTCCTGCTGGTGCTGTGGGCGTTCATCGCCGCGATCATCATCTTCTACTACCTGTTCCTCGTCGGCTTCGGCGTCGGGAAGACCGCCATCGTGATCGCGTTCTCGCTGATCGGCATGGCCGGCTCCTACGGCGTCGCCTGGTACGGCATCCGCGTCAACACGCTGGCGAACTCGCGCACCGCGCACGCAGCGCTCGGCGGCAAGCCCTACCCCTGCCACGACATCCCGCTGCGCTCCGGCATGAGCATCGGCATGGTGCTGATCTCGGTCGAACTCGCGATGATGCTCATCATCATGGTGTTCCTGCCCGGTGAGATCGCCGGCGCCTGCTTCATCGGCTTCGCCATCGGCGAGTCCCTCGGCGCGTCCGCCCTCCGCATCGCCGGCGGCATCTTCACCAAGATCGCCGACATCGGCGCCGACCTCATGAAGATCGTCTTCAAGATCAAGGAAGACGACGCCCGCAACCCCGGCGTCATCGCCGACTGCACCGGCGACAACGCCGGCGACTCCGTCGGCCCCTCGGCCGACGGCTTCGAGACCTACGGCGTAACAGGCGTGGCGCTGATCACCTTCATCCTCATCGGCGTGCCGGAAGTCAGCATGCAGGTGACCCTGCTCGTGTGGCTGTTCGTCATCCGCGCCGCCATGGTGGTCGCCTCCGGCATCTCCTACTTCGCCAACCGTGCCTGGGCGAAGGCCCGCTACGCCAACGCCGACGACATGGACTTCGAGGCGCCCCTGACCTCGCTGGTCTGGATCACCTCGGCCGTCTGCATCGCCACCACATTCCTCACCTCGATCCTGCTCATCGGCAACCTCGAGGGTGGCCTCTGGTGGAAGCTGTCGTTGATCGTCAGCTGCGGCACGCTGGCCGGCGCCCTCATCCCCGAACTGGTCAAGGTGTTCACCTCCACCAGCGCCCGCCACACGCAGGAAGTGGTCATCTCCTCCAACAAGGGCGGCCCCTCGCTGGGCATCCTCTCCGGCCTCGTCTCGGGCAACTTCTCCGCCTACTGGCTGGGGATGGCGATCGCGGCCCTGATGGCCGTCGCCTACGGCATCTCCACCCTCGGCCTGAGCGACATGATGCTGGCCCCGGCCGTCTTCGCCTTCGGCCTGGTCGCCTTCGGCTTCCTGGGCATGGGCCCTGTCACCATCGCGGTGGACTCCTACGGCCCGGTGACCGACAACGCGCAGTCCGTCTTCGAGCTGTCGACGGTGGAACATGACCCCAGCGCGGCCGACGAGTTGGCCACCGAGTTCGGCCATGAGCCCGACTTCGAGCGCGCCAAGTACTTCCTCGAGGCCAACGACGGCGCGGGCAACACGTTCAAGGCGACGGCGAAGCCCGTACTGATCGGCACCGCGGTCGTCGGCGCCACCACCATGATCTTCTCGATCATGATGGGCCTCACCGACGGCCTGGAGAACGCGGAGGCCGTCGCGAACCTGTCGCTGCTGCACGCCCCGTTCCTGCTCGGCCTGCTCGTCGGTGGTGCCGTCATCTACTGGTTCACCGGTGCGTCCATCCAGGCCGTGACAACCGGCGCCTACCGGGCCGTCGAGTTCATCGGCGCCAACATCAAACTCGACGGGGTGACCCGCGCGAGCGAGGAGGACTCGGCCAAGGTCGTCCAGATCTGCACCCAGTACGCCCAGAAGGGCATGTTCAACATCTTCCTCGGCGTCTTCTTCTCCACCCTCGCGTTCGCGTTCGTGGAGCCGTTCTTCTTCATCGGCTACCTGATCGCGATGGCCCTGTTCGGCCTGTACCAGGCCATCTTCATGGCCAATGCGGGCGGCGCCTGGGACAACGCGAAGAAGATCGTCGAAGTGGATCTCGACGCCAAGGGCACGGCCCTGCACGACGCCACCATCATCGGCGACACCGTCGGCGATCCCTACAAGGACACCTCGTCGGTGGCGCTGAACCCCGTGATCAAGTTCACCACCCTGTTCGGTCTCCTCGCGGTCGAACTCGCGGTCTCCCTGAACGCTCAGGGCGGCCAGGTGCTGACCTGGGTGCTGGCCGCGGCGTTCTTCTTCGCGTCGCTGTTCTTCGTCCACCGCTCCTTCTACGGCATGCGCATCAACGAGAACATGTCGGAGATGGAGATCGATCGGACAACCGAGGCTGTCGCGATCGACGCCTGACCCCTATTCCGAGTCGGAACCGCTCGGCACAAGGCCCGGATCTCCCTCCCCCAGGGAGATCCGGGCCTCGCGTGTTCGTCGGCCAGCCGGCTTGGGCGCCCCGCTCAGCCCTGGAAGGGCCGCACCTCGACGGTGGGGTTGCAGCCGGTGGCCACCGCCCGTTTCGCCCAGTCGAGCGCGGCCGCGTCGTCCTCGACGTCGATGACCCAGAACCCGTTGACCTGGTCCGGGTACTGCAGCACCGGGCCCTCGACGACGACGCCCTCAGACGTGACGTACCGGGCGTCCGACGGCGGGGTGAGCCCGCCGGCGAACACCCAGGCGCCGGCGTCCATCATCTCCCGGTTGAGGGCGTCGACCGCCGCGAAGATCTCGCTCTGGTCGGCGTCTTCCGCGAACGGCTTGCCGTCGTGGATGACTGATAGCAGGAACTGGGGCATGGCTACTCCTCGTGTGCTCCGGTGCCGGTTCGTGCCCCCAGCCTCACCGCCGCCACGCCCCGCGTCAAGAGTCGATCACCACGCGCCCGGCGCGTCGTTCGTAGACTGGGGGCAGCGACTCCCAGCCGCAGATGTCAGGAGTGACCATGTCCACAGACCGCACCGCCCGCGCGTTGGCCTTGGCGCCAGCCGAACTCTTCATCGACGGCGTGTGGCGCCCTTCATCCTCCGGCGAGACCTTCGCCGTGCACAACCCCGCCACCGGCGAGGTGCTCACCCGGGTCCCCTCCGCCACGCCGGACGACGGCATGGCCGCGCTGGCGGCTGCCGACGGCGCCGCATCGGGCTGGGCGCGTACCCCGGCGAGGGAGCGCTCTGAGCTGCTGCGTCGGGCCTACGACCTGCTGATGGAGCGCGCCGACGAGTTCGCCACGCTGATGACCATCGAGATGGGCAAGCCGCTGGCCGAGGCCAGGGGCGAGGTGACCTACGGCGGGGAGTTCCTCCGCTGGTTCGCCGAGGAGGCCGTCCGGATCAACGGCCGCTACTCCCCCTCGCCGGAGGGCAACCTGCGCATGCTGACGGTGCGCCGCCCCGTTGGGGCCTGCCTGTTCATCACGCCGTGGAACTTCCCGCTCGCGATGGCCACCCGCAAGATCGCCCCGGCGTTGGCGGCAGGCTGCACCACCATCCTGAAGCCCGCCGCCCTGACGCCGCTCACCTCGCTGGCCTTCGTGCGCCTCCTGGAAGAGGTGGGCGTGCCCCAGGGCGTGGTGAACGTCATCCCGACGCAGGACGCCCAGCCGGTGACCGGCCCCATCATCCGCGACCGTCGCCTGAGGAAGCTGTCGTTCACCGGCTCCACCGCCGTCGGTATGGCGCTGCTCGAGGAGTGCGCCGGCAACGTGGTGCGCACGTCGATGGAGTTGGGCGGCTGCGCGCCGTTCATCGTGTTCGACGACGCGGACCTCGGCAAGGCCGTGGAGTCGGCCTACCAGACGAAGATGCGCAACATGGGCGAGGCCTGCAACGCGGCCAATACCTTCTACGTCCAGGCGGGGGTGGCCGACGAGTTCGCCGAGCGGCTGGCGGCGCGTCTGGCCGCGCTCGCCGTCGGCGACGGCCTCGAGGAGGGCACCCAGGTGGGTCCCCTGATCTCCGACGGTGCACGCAAGGGCGTCGGAGACCTGGTTGACGAGGCGGTGCAGCAGGGCGCGAAGGTGCTGACCGGCGGGGGCCCTGTCAACGGACCGGGGTACTTCTACGCCCCCACCGTGCTCACCGGGGTCACCGCCGACGCGGCCATCGCGTCCACGGAGATCTTCGGCCCAGTGGCCCCCGTCACGACCTTCGAGACCGAGGACGAGGTGGTCGAGCGGGTCAACGCCTCCCCCGTCGGGCTCTCCGCCTACCTGCACACCGGCGACATCGCCAGGGTCTGGCGGATGACCGAGCGCCTGGAGACGGGCATGCTCGGCGTCAACGGCGGCACCATCTCGAATGCGGCCGCGCCGTTCGGTGGCGTGAAGCACTCCGGCCTCGGGCGCGAGGGCGGCCCCGAGGGCATCGAGGCGTACCTGGAGACGATGTACGTCGGTTTCGCCGACCCGTTCGCCTGACCCGGCCCGGCCCGCTCCCCCGGCGGCGCGGACCGGGTTCGGCGGTCAGAGGCCCTGGGCCAGGCGGTAGTAGGCCTGGTTCCAGCGGACCAGCTGCTGGAACTCCGGCAGCGTCGTGGCGTCGTCGATCACCAGGAGCTCCACCTGGGCCATGTCCGCGAAGTCGCGGAACGCCTCGATGCCCACGGCCGTCGACATCACGGTGTGGTGCGCGGCACCGGCGGTGAGCCACGCGGCGGCGCTGGTCCTGAAGTCCGGCTGCGGCTTCCAGACGGCGCGGCCCACCGGAAGCTTGGGCAGCGCGGCGCGGGGCTCGACGTTCTCGACGACGTTGGCGGTGAGCCGGAAGCGGTCGCGCATGTCGCTCAGCGCGACGACCACGGCGGGCCCCGGGTCCGCCGTGAAGACCAGGCGCACCGGGTCCTCCTTGCCGCCGATGCCGAGCGGATGGATCTCCAGGGTGGGCTTCGCGGTGGTCAGCGACGGCGACACCTCCAGCATGTGCGCCCCGAGGATGAGCTCGTCACCCGGCGTCATGTCGTAGGTGTAGTCCTCCATCAGGCTCGCCCCGCCGGGCAGGCCGGCGCCCATGACGTTGGCGATCCGCACCAGGATGGCGGTCTTCCAGTCGCCCTCGGCACCGAAGCCGTAGCCCTCGGCCATGAGGCGCTGCACCGCCAACCCCGGCAGCTGCTTGAGGGCCCCGAGGTCTTCAAAGCTGGTGGTGAAGGCGCCGAAGCCGCCCTCCTCCAGGAAGGAGCGCAGGCCGAGCTCGATCGCCGCGCCGTCGCGGAGCGACTGGTGCCGCTCCCCTCCCTTACGCAGTTCCGGAGCGACCTCGTACAGCTCCTCATACTCGGCGACCAGCGCATCGACGGCATCCTCGGACACCGCGGCCACGGCTTCGGCCAGCTCGTTGACGCCCCAGGTGTTCACCTGGACGCCGAAGCGCAGCTCGGCCTCGGTCTTGTCACCCTCGGTGACGGCGACGAAGCGCATGTTGTCGCCGAAGCGGGCGAGCTTGAGGCTGCGGGAGGCGGCGAGTCCGGCGGCCGCGCGCTGCCAGGTGCCCAGCTCGCGCTGGACCTGCGGATCCGAGGCGTGCCCGACGATCGTCTTGCGCGGCACCCCGAGCCGGGTCTGGATGTAGCCGAACTCACGGTCGCCGTGCGCGGCCTGGTTGAGGTTCATGAAGTCGAAGTCGATGTCCGCCCACGGCAGCTCGACGTTGGCCTGGGTGTGGAGGTGCGCCAGCGGCTTCTGCAGCGCGTCGAGGCCGGCGATCCACATCTTCGCGGGGCTGAACGTGTGCATCCACGCGATCAGGCCGATCACCCGGTCGTCGGCGTTCGCCTCGAGGGCGACGCGCTTGATCGCGGCGGAGTCCGTGAGCACGGGCTTCCAGACGATCGAGACCGGAACGTCGCCCGCCTCGTCGAGTACCCGGGCGATCTCCTTGGACTGCTCCGCCACCTGGGCGAGCGTTTCGGGCCCGTACAGGTGCTGGCTTCCGGTGAGGAACCAGACCTCGTAGCCGTCGAGGGAAGTGGTGAGCTTGGGCATGCGGATGGACCTTTCGGTGGCTGAGGCTGCGTCGGTGCGCGGTGGTGGGGTGGGGTGTCAGCGGCGAGCGTCGGTGCTCTGGCCGTAGACGTTCTGGTAGCGGTCGAAGAGGCTGTCGATCGCCTCCTGCGGGATGGGGACGAGCGGTCCGGCCTCGCGCGCGTAGTGCACGGTGCGGGCGACGTCCTCCACCATGATGGCGGCCTTGACGGCGTCCTTCGCGTCCACGCCGATGGTGAAGGGGCCGTGGTTCTGCATGAGCACGGCGCGGCTGCGGTGGCCCCGGAGGGTCTCGACGATGCCGCGGCCGATGGAGTCGTCGCCGATGATGGCGAACGGGCCCACGGGGATGGGGCCGCCGAACTCGTCCGCCATGGCCGTGATGACGCACGGGATCTCCTCGCCGCGCGCCGCCCAGGCGACGGCGAACGTGGAGTGGGTGTGCACGACGCCGCCGACGTCGGGCATGTTGCGGTAGACGTAGGCGTGCGCCGCGGTGTCGCTCGACGGCGAGCGTTCGCTGCCCTCGGAGCCGGGTATGACGTTGCCGTCCAGATCACACAGGATCATGTTCTGCGGGGTCAGGTCGTCGTAGCTGACGCCGGACGGCTTGATGACGAACAGGTCCGCCCCGGGCACCCGGCCGGAGACGTTGCCGCCCGTCCAGACGATCAGGTTGTAGCGCACGAGTTCGCCGTGCAGCCGGGCGACATCAGCCCGGACGCTGCTGATGGCGGCTTGGACCTCGGCGGAGAAGGGTGTGCTCACGGGTGACCTCCCAGAGTCGACTGTGACCGGTCACACAAGCGTATCCCCAACAGCGCCGTAGGTCAAGGACCCAGGCGGTCAGCGATGGGGCGGGCGACCGACGCGCGCGGGATCAACACCGGCGCGACGGGTTCCAGTGCGGGCGCCGCGGCATCCGGACCCGCGATGAAGGCTTCAACGGCCCGGCGGCCGAGTTCCTCGAAGTCCTGGCGCACGGTGGTGAGCTGCGGCCAGTAGTACGCGGCGTCGGGGATGTCGTCGAAGCCGACGACGCTGATGTCGCCCGGCACGGTGACCCCCGCCTCGTGCAGCCCGCCGATGAGACCGAGCGCCATCTGGTCGTTGGCGGTGAAGACGCCGGTGGCACCGGATTCGAGCACCGCCGCGGCCGCCTCGTAGCCGGAGCGCGCCGTCCAGTCGCCCAGGTGGAGGACGACGCCGTCGAGGCCCCGGGCCTGCGTCTCGGCGGTGAAGCCGGCGGCCCGGGCCTCGGCCTCCAGCCAACTCGCCGGCCCGGCGAGGTGGGCGATGCGCACGTGCCCGGCATCCGCCAGCGCGTCCACGGCTAGGCGGGCGCCCTCGGCCTGGTCCACGGAGAGCCAGGGCGCGCCGTGACCGGCCGAGTGCAGGGTGAGGACACGAACGCCCGTCGCCAGCGCGTCGATGGTGCGCAGCGTCTGTTCGTGGGGGGCCACGACGACGATGCCCTCCACCCCCTGAGCCACGAGGTGCTCGATGGCGGCGGCCACTGCGGTGTCGTCGTCGGCCTGCGCGAACGCGGCGCTGATCCAGTAGCCCGCCACCCGCGCCGACGCCTCGATGGCGGCGACCGAGCGGGACGGGCCGTACAGCAGCGCATCGGAGGCGAGGATCCCGAGCGTGCGGGAGCGGCGCGTGCCCAGGGCACGGGCGGCGTTGTTCATCCGGTAGCCGAGCTCCTCCATCGCCCGGACGACGCGGGCCTTGGTGGCCTCCGCGACGTCGGGGTTGTTGTTGAGGACCCTCGACACCGTCTGACGCGACACACCCGCGAGGGTGGCGACGTCGCGTACGCCGACCACCCGCTTGCCACCGGGATTCACTTCGCCTAGCCGTGGGCGATCAGTTGAGGCCGATGAGGTCGCAGACGAAGATCAGCGTCTCGCCCGGGGCGATGACGCCACCTGCGCCACGCTCGCCGTAGGCGAGGTGCGACGGGATGACCAGCTGACGGCGGCCGCCGACCTTCATGCCCTGGATGCCCTTGTCCCAGCCCTGGATGACCTGGCCGATGCCGAGCCGGAACGAGAGCGGCTCGCCGCGGTTCCAGGAGGAGTCGAACTCCTCGCCGGAGCTGAAGGCGACACCCACGTAGTGCACGTGCGCGACGTCGCCGGCCGCGGCCACCGCGCCGTCACCCTCCACGATGTCCGTGATGTCCAGATCTGCCGGGGGCTCGCCACCGGGGAAGTCGATCTCCGGCTTCTCATTCATGTTTGCCATGGTGTCGACCCTACAAGCTCGACGGCCCGCTGCGTAGGCTGCGGCGGTGGACGAACGCCGCGAGGCCCAGGACGACGAGCGCGCCGAGGACCCACCAGAAGTAGGCGCCGCCCACCACCTGCTGGAAGGGCGTCCAGTTGGGGTTCTGCTCGGGCGGGTGCGGGAAGTCCCAGTGGGGTGAGTGGCGGAAGACCCAGAGCCCGGCGGCCCCGGTCAGTGCCGTCAGCCAGGCCGCCCACACCGGCCCGAGCCGCCACGCCCAGGCCGTGACGACGACCAGGGCGGGGGCGGCCCAGACGAAGTGGTGGCTCCACGACACCGGCGAGGCCACCAATGCGTAGAGCCCCAGCACGACGGCGGGGGTCATGTCGTCGCCCTGCGCGAAGAGCACGCGGAGGAGCGCCAAACAGGCCAGGCCGATCAGGACGCAGGCCACGAACCAGATCCAGGTGGCGGCGTCCCCGCTGAGCGCGCGGTGCACCATGCCGTTGAGCGACTGGTTGGCCGGGTAGGCCGGCTCGCCGATCCGCTCCGAATCCGGCAGCACCCGCGTCCAGTAGGCGATGGAATCGCGCGGCCGCAGCGCGAACCCGATCCCCGTGTACAGCAGCGCCGAGCCCACCCCGACGATGAGGGAGCGCCAGTCGCGCCGCATCAGGAACCACGCGAGGAACACCACCGGCGTCAGCTTCACCGCGAAGGCGAGCCCCACCAGCGAGCCCTGCCACCACTTGCCCCTCCCGGCCAGCAGGTCGACCATCACCAGCGCCATCAGGACGGCGTTGATCTGGCCGAACTCGACCGTCTCAGCCAGCGGGTCGAGGTGCAGCGCGAGGCAGCCCAGCGCGACGGTGAGCCACACCGCGTCGCGCCGGTTGCTGCCCAGTTCACGCACCACCAGGTACAACACGCCGAGCATGGCGGCCACCGTCAGCGCGGACAGCGTCACCGAGCCCACCCGCCAGGACACGAACGTGAAGGCGGAGAAGATGGCCGCCGCGATCGGCGGATAGGTGAACGGGAGGCTCACGCCGACGATCGTGTCCGGCATGCGTCCGTAGAGGTCGCCGCCGTCGCGGAACACCTGGCCGCCGATGCGGTAGACGTCGAAGTCGATGCGGTACGGGATGAAGTCCTCGCCCGGGAAGCCGTAAAGCCAGCTGTACGTGAGGTACCCCAGCCACCCCAGCGCCAGGAGGCGCAGCACCCAGGAATGCAGATAGGTGTCGACGGCTCGTAGGACAAGGGTACGGACGTCGGGCATGGAGAGATCCTACGGCGGCACGGCCGACGGGCCGACTTGGGTAGCCTGTGGTTCGTGAGCATCGAGTGTCGACCCATCCCTGCCGAGGAGCACCTCGCCTTCATCGAGGCGCGCGGTTCCGCATCGTTCCTCCAGACCCCGGCGTGGGGCAAGGTGAAGCGGGAGTGGCGCTCCGAGTCCGTCGGGTTCTTCGCCGACGAGGAGCTGACGGGCGTCGGCCTCATCCTCTACCGGCAGCTGCCGAAGGTGAAGCGCTACCTCGCCTACCTCCCCGAAGGGCCCGTCCTCGACTGGGCGCGGCCAGACGTCGACGAGCACGTCGACGCCCTGGTCAGGCACGCGAAGCAGCGCAAGGCGTTCGCGGTGCGGATCGGGCCGTGGCTCACGCACCGCCGCTGGCTGGCGAAGACCATCAAGGACGCCGTCGCGGACGACGACGTCACGCTCCTCTCCCAGCAGGAACCGGACGAGACCAGCCTGGTGGGCACCCGGGTGCGCAACGCCCTGCTGCACGCCGGCTGGGTGACCGACGAGAAGGGCGAGGGCTTCGCGGCCGGCCAGCCGAAGTTCAACTTCCACCTGCCGCTGCGCCACGGGGACGGCACCCAGAAGAGCGACGACGAGCTGCTGAAGGGCATGAACCAGCAGTGGCGCCGCAACATCAAGAAGGCCGACAAGGAGGGCGTCACCGTCCGCGTCGGCACCCGGGAAGACCTGGCGGCATTCCACCGCATCTACCTCGAGACGGCGCAGCGCGACGGCTTCACCGGCCGCAGCCTCTCCTACTTCGAGGTGATGTGGGACGCCCTCAACGCGGAGACCCCGGAGCGGATGAAGGTCTACCTGGCGGAGCACGACGGCGACCTCGTCGCCGCCACCACCATGGTCACCGTCGGCGAGCACGCCTGGTACTCCTATGGCGCCTCCACCACGGCCAAGCGGGAGGTGCGCGGCTCCAACGCCGTCCAGTGGCAGATGATCCGCGACGCGAACGCCGCGGGCTGCGCCGTCTACGACATGCGCGGCATCGTCGAGGGCGTGGGCGCAGACCATCCCGAAATCGGCCTGATCCAGTTCAAGGTGGGCACCGGCGGCGAGGCCGTGGCGTACCTGGGCGAATGGGACTACGCCATCAACAAGCCCATCCACTGGGCGTTCAACCAGTACCTCAAGAGGCGATGACATGACGCTGACGCTGAACATCGACGCGCACCGCTGGCGCGCCCACCTCGACGGCTTCCAGCGGCAGGTGGGCGGGCTCGTCCCCGTTGCGAAGGGCAACGGCTACGGTTTCGGCCTCGGCACGCTGGCCGCGGAGGCCAAGCGGCTGGGCACGCAGACGCTCGCCGTCGGCATCGCCCAGGAGGTCGCAGCCGTGCGGTCGGGCGGCTGGGACGACGACATCGTGGTGCTCAACCCCTGGCGCCCCTTCGACGCGGCGGCCACCGCCCTGTTGAACGACCCGAAGGTCATCACCACCGTCTCGCGCGCCGAGGATCTCCGCGCGCTGACCCAGTCGCATCCGAAGGCCAGGGTCATCGTCGAGATCGAGACCGCGATGCACCGCCACGGGCTGGATCCGCGCCAACTGACAGCAGACGCGTTCGGCGACCTCTGGTTCGAGGGCTGGGCCGTCCACCTCCCGGCCGACGGCTCGCTCGCGGAGGCGAACCGCCTCGCGCAGACGGGTCTGGCCACCCGCACCGGCCCCGTGTGGCTGTCGCACCTCAGCGTCGACGACTACCGCACCTTCGCGGCGAGCGTGAGCGTGCCCACCTATCTGCGCGTCGGCACCCGGCTCTGGCTCGGCGACAAGCAGGCCTACCGGACCACCGCCACCGTGCTCGACGTGCACCGCATCAAGAAGGGGCAGGTGCTGGGCTACCACGGAGTGCCCGCGCCGAAGGACGGGTGGATCGTCATCGTCTCCGGCGGCACCGCCCACGGCGTGGCCATGGCGGCTCCCGTGCCGCAGCGCTCCTTGAAGCAGCGCGGCGTGACTCTCGCGCAGGGCCTGCTGGACGCCGTCGGCCGCACGCTGTCGCCGTATGAGATCGGCGGGAAGAAGCGGAGTTTCGCCGAACCCCCGCACATGCACTCGTCGATGGTGTTCGTGCCCGGCGAGTACCCGCTCACGAAGGTCGGCGACGAGGTGCCGGTCACCACCCGCATGACGACGGCGACCCCGGACGAGATCTTCTGGACCTGAGCGGTTGGCCCGGTCATTTGTGAAGATGGATCATGGCTGACAACAAGCGCAGGATTCTCATCACCGGTGCCACCGGCGGGATCGGGCTGCTCCTCGAGGAGCGCCTCATGGCGGATTACGACGTCGTCTCCCACGGCCGCACCCCCGCCAACGACGAGCAGGCCAAGCGCCTCCGCACGGCGGACCTCGAGAACTACGACGAGGTGCGCGCGCTCATGGACGGGGTCGAGGTGGTCCTCCACCTCGCCGGTCAGGCCTCCCCCGAGGCCGAGTGGGACGAGGTGGTGGGCCCCAACATCATCGGTTTCCGCAACGTCCTGGAGGCGGCCCGCGACGCGGGCGTGCGCCGGTTCGTGTTCGCCTCGTCCAACCACGCGATGGGCATGTACGACCGCGACGAGGACTGGCCGGTCTACCCCCACCACCTCCCGCGGCCTGATTCGCTGTACGGCGTGTCCAAGGTCTTCGGCGAGGCGCTGGGCCGGTACTACCACGACAAGTACGGCATCGAGTTCATCTCGCTGCGCATCGGCTGGTCCACGGAGGACCCGCTGGCGGCAGAGGAGGAACTGCTCCACGCCATGTGGCTGAGCAGCGACGACACTGAGCGGGTGTTCCGGCGCGCGATCGAGGCGGAGAACGTCGGCTACGGCCTCTACTACGCCATCTCGGACAACCCGAACCGCCGCTGGGACCTCACCAACACCATGCTGGAGCTGGGCTACCGGCCCGAGGATTCCGTCGCGAACCTGAAGAAGGAGGATGTGGTGGAGGGCGGACGGGAGTCGCCGGACAACTGGCCCGAGGGGAGCTGAGGCTCAGACCACCGCGGCGGCGGTGGGGCGCTCGAAGCCGGCGAGGTAGTCCTTCTCGTCGGGGAGCACCGGGTCGCGGAGCGGATCGCGGGAAGGGCGCACGACGTCGGCAACCACCTCGGCCAAGATCCACACCTCCACCGCGACGTGCAGGAGGATGGCCGCCCAGTAGAGCATGAACGGACCGTTCTGGTTGGTGGTCAGCCACCCGCCGAGCCACCCCCAGATGGCGATGTAGTAGGCCACCTGGGTGATGGACAGGGCGATCAGTTCAGGCTTGTACGGGCGGGCCAGCACGAGCGCCAGCAGCAGCCAGAGGGCGGACTGCGGCGGGAACGCGGGGCCCATCAGCAGCGTGGCGAAGACCACCACCGCCACCATCGAACCCACCCGCGGCCGCTTCTGAGCCACGTACAGGTAGGCGATGAAGGCGCCCAGCGCCAGAAGCAGCACCACGAAGAGCAGCGGCCCGGACTCCCGCAGCTGCAGGCCGAACATCAGCTCGAGGACGTACCAGAGCGAGCCGTAGCTGGTGCCCTTGTTGATCTCGCCGTGGTAGTACAGGTAGACGCGGTCGAAGTTCTGGAGCAGCAGCGGCAGGTGCACGGCGAAGAACGTGACCAGGGCCGGCGCGATGAACGCGGTGGCCCTGCGCCAGCCTCCCCGAAGGCCCAGGCTGACGAGTACCGCCAGGATCACGCCGATCGGCATCGTGCCGGCTGAGGCGGCCAGGCCGAGCACGATGCCCGCCTCCAGCAGCCGCCCGCGGGCCACCTGCACCAGGCCGAGCGCGGTGAACGCCACCGGGACCAGGTCCCAGTTGACGAGCCCCACGGCCAGCACCACCGGCGAGGCGGCCACGATCAGGGCGTCCCAGGACGGGCGTCCGGGCCTGCGACGACCCAGCCAGGCGACACACGCCACCAGGATCAGGAAACAGACGAAGAGCCCCAGCACCGTCAGGCCGAAGAAGACGACGCTGGAGTCCACCTCGTCGGCGAGGCTGGCGCTGCGGCGGATGGGCGCATCGAACAGCACCGTCGCCGTCTTGCGCGTGACCAGGATGGCTGCGGCGATCAGCGGCGCGAACAGCATCGTCGCGCTGCCCAGTGGCGAGTTGCCCCGCCCGAAGCCCTGCCCCAGCCACGACGACTGGATGTCGGTGTAACAGAGCACCTTGTACATGTCGATCTGCTGGTGCGCCGTGGTCTGGACGCACGGCACGTGACGCACGAACAGCACCAGGAACACGGCCGTTGCCAACAGGAAGGCCCACGGCAACGGGTTGAACCAGATACCCCGCGGGTTGGCATGACGGCCCATGGGGCCCCCGAGGCCGGGCAGCAGCGCGTTCTTCACGCGCTCACTGTAGCCGCCCCGACGTTTACGGCTCCGTCGTCACCGCGTCCTGCACAGCCGCGGTGACCGTCGGCGACGGCGCCACCGTCGGCTCCGCGGTGGGTTCCGGCGCCACGGTGGGGGCCGGCTGTTCGGTCTCCTCCTTGGTGGGCTTCGGCTTCGGTTTCGGTTTCGGAGCCTGCGTGGTGGCCGGGGGCGTCGTCGCCGGCGCCTCCGTGGTCTCCGCGACGGTGGGCGTGGGCGACGGCGTGGGCTCCACCGTCGGCTCCTCCGAAGGGGTCGGCGACGGCGTGGGGGTGGGGGACGGCGTCGGCGACGGGGTGGGTGACGGCGAGGGCTCCTCGCTGGCCGGCGGCTCGGACTCGTCGGTCGTCTCGCCCTTGTCCGCCTTGATGTCCTTGGGCTCGTCGAACTCCTCCACCGGCATGCCCTCGGTGGCGCGGGCCATGTAGGACACCCAGGTCATGAGCGGATAGCTGGAGCCGAAGAACGTCCGGTCCTGGGGGCGCTTGTAAGGCTCGAGGTCCTCGTTGCCCCCGTCGCCGGCGACGTACATCACCGCCGTCGAGATCTGCTTGGTGTAGCCCACGAACCAGGCCGACGTGATGGCGTCCTCGACGCCGTTGGTGCCGGTCTTGCCCGCTACCGGGCGGCCCAACTCCTGGGCGCGACGACCCGTGCCCTCCTGGACGACGGAGCGCAGGGAGTCCGTCACGTTGGCGGCCACGTTGGCGTCGATGGTCTGTTCGTTGGCGGGCTTGGCCTCGTAGACCACCTGCCCGTCGCGGTCCAGGACCTGCTTCACGATGTGGGTGGCGTTGCGCTGGCCGGAGTTGGCGAGCGTGGCGTAGGAGTTGGCCATGTCGACGGGGCTGACCTCGCCGAAGCCCAGCGCGATGCGGTTGCCGGATTCCTCCCAGGCGGGCCCGGTGGGGGCACCCGCGTCGTTGGCGGCCTTGATCACTTCCTGCTGGCCGTTCTCCATCTGCTCGGTGAGGTCGACGAACGCGGTGTTGATCGAGTCCGCCGTCGCCTTGCGCAGCGTGACCGGGCCGTACTGGTTGCTGAACTCGTTGCGGACGGGCTGGGTGTCGCCGCGGGGGGTGAAGGTGTCGCCCTTGAGGATGGACTGCAGGGAGAACCCGTTGCGCAGGCCCGCGATGGTGGCGAACGGCTTGAAGGTCGACGCGGCGGGGCGCTTGGTCAGCGACCAGTTGCGGGAGCTCTTCACGTAGTCGGCGCCGCCGTAGAGCGACAGCACGCCGCCGCTGGCCGTGTCGACGGAGGAGATGGCCACGTGCAGCTTGGACGGGTCAGGCGTGCCCTCCGCGTCGGCCGCGGCCTGAGCGGTGTAGCGCTGGGCCTCCTGGATGGCGGCCTCCTGCATGGGTTTGCTGAGCGTGGTGACGATCCTGAGGCCGCCGCCCTGGATCTCCCCCTCGGAGAAGCCGTTGGCGAGCAGTTCGTCCTCGACCATCTTGATCAGGAAGCCCTTGGGGCCGCCGTAGCGGTCGTTGACCGGCACCTCGGGGAACGTGGGCAGCGCGGGGCGCGCCGCGTCGTGCTCGGCCTGCGAGATGGCGCCCATCTCGAGCATGCCGTCCAGCACGTACTGATAGCGACCCAGCAGCCTGTCGAGCTTCTCCTGGCCGCCCGAGGGGTTGAACCCGGCGGGGTTGTTCAGGATGGCCGCGAGGGCGGCGGACTCGCCGACGGTGAGGTCCTTCGAGTCCTTGAGGAAGTAGGACTTCGCGGCGGCCTGGATGCCGTACGCGCCGCGGCCGAAGTAGATGGTGTTGAGGTAGCCCTCGAGGATCTCCTCCTTGGGCATCTCACGGCCCATCTTGGTGGCCAGGAACAGCTCGCGCACCTTGCGCGACATCGTCCGGCTGGAATCGAGGTAGAGGATCTTGATGTACTGCTGCGTGATGGTGGAGCCGCCCTGCACCTCGCCGCCGCGGGCGATCGACCAGGCGCCGCGCAGCATGCCGGGCACCGAGAATCCCGGGTCCTCCCAGAAGGACCGGTTCTCCGCCGCGATGACGGCGTCCTTCATCAACTGCGGCATCTCGTCGTAGGGGATGGTGACGCGGTTCTGCACCGCGAGCGACCCCAGCTGGTTGGCGCCGTCCTGGTAGTAGAGGAACGTCGTGTTGGTGGTGAAATCCGAGTTCGGGTCCGGCAGGTCCGTGGTGTTGTAGAGGTACGCGAAGCCGCCGATGCCCACGAGGCCACCGATGATGAACAGCACCAGGGCGGTGATGCCGATGCGCCCCCAGATCTTCCGGGCGCGCGATTTCTGCGCACCCTTCTTACCCGCAGTACGCTTCGCCGCAGCCTTCTTGCCAGTCGTGGCCATGTGTCCCTCTCACCGTTGACAACCACGCCGACCCCGCAGAGCCGACCCTTTCCAGGGTAAGTGTCGCGCTCAAGCAGACCGAATCGGGGCTTTGGGCCGAGCCGCGGGTCGGGCAGAGTGAAGTTGTACAGCGGAGTCGATGCACAACTCAGATATGCCTCGGCATGCCTGGCGGGTGGCCCGTCAGAGCGACGGCGGCTTCATCCCGCCGGGCAGGATCGGGCCGCGGATCCCGGCCTCCGCCAACGCCCGTTGGGCGCGGGCCCGCACGGCACGCATGGGCGCCCACTGCTGGTTGGGGCCGGTCTTGATCAGCACCTGCACCGTCATGGTGCCGCCCTCCATGGCCCCCACGCCCAGCACCGTCGGCGCCTCGAGCAACTGCTCGGCGAACTCCGGCTCCTCATCCATCCGTCCGACGGCGGCGCGCAGCAGGTCCTGCACCTTCTCCGGGTCCTCGTCGATGGCCACCGGCACGTCGATGGTGGCGGTGGAGAAGCCCTGCGACACGTTGCCGAGCGTCAGCACCTCGCCGTTGCGCACGTACCAGACGGTGCCCGTCGCGTCCCGCAGCTTCGTCACGCGGAGGGTGACCTCCTGGACGGTGCCGGTGAGGTCGCCGACGCGGATGAGGTCGCCGACCCCGAACTGGTCCTCGGCCAGCATGAACACCCCGGAGAGGTAGTCCTTCACCAACGACTGGGCGCCGAAGCCGAGAGCCACGCCGCCGACACCGGCCGACGCGATCAGCGGGCCCATCGGCACGCCGAACGTGGCCAACACGGTGAGGAGGACGACCACCAGCAGCACGATGTCGACGACGTTGCGCAACAGCGAGCCGAGCGTCTCCACCCGCTGGCGGTGCCTCTCGGCGCTGACGCCGCTGGCGCGGGCGAGGATGCGCCGGGCCCGGGTGCCCAGGTCGTCACCCACGGCACGCTCGCGCGAGGCGAGGCTCTTGACCGTGCGGCCGATGGCGAACATCAGGACGAGGCGCAGGATGAGCGCCACCGCGATCACGATGCCGGCCAACAGCAGCTTCTCCCAGAAATCAGGCATGGCCACATTCTGCCCTGCGCGCGAAGGGTAGAATCGACGCCCGTGCCCAGCTTGACCGCCGCCCAGACCAACGCGATGCAGGAACTCCTGCGCATCGCGCCCGTCATCGATGACCTGGGCAGGCTGTTCCGCAACGCCGGCCACGAGTTGTACCTCGTCGGCGGCTCGGTGCGCGACGCGCTGCTCGGCCAACTGGGTCACGACCTCGACTTCACCACCTCCGCCCGCCCGGACCAGACGCACGCGCTGCTGAAGAAGTTCACCCCGTCGACGTGGGACATCGGCCGCGACTTCGGCACCATCGGCGCCCACAAGAAGACCGCCGACAGCGAGTGGCAGATCGAGATCACCACGTTCCGGGCCGACATCTACCGCAGCGAGTCCCGTAAACCCGAGGTCAACTTCGGTGACGACATCGACGGCGACCTCGTGCGCCGCGACTTCACCATCAACGCCATGGCCATCAACGTGGCCACGCGGCAGTTCGTGGACCCGTACGGAGGCCTCGAGGACCTCGCCGACGGCCTCATCCGCACCCCCGGCACACCCGAGGCCAGCTTCTCCGACGACCCGCTGCGGATGATGCGCGCCGCCCGGTTCGCCGCCCGGCTGGGCTTCACCGTCGCGCCCGAGGTGGTGCAGGCGATGAAGGACATGGCGGAGCGGATCGGGATCGTCTCGGCCGAGCGCATCCAGGCCGAGCTGACCGGCCTGCTGCTGACCGACCAGCCCCGCGAGGGCATCGACCTGCTGGTGCGCACCGGGGTGGCGGAGATCATCCTGCCTGAGCTGCCCGCGCTGCAGCTCGAGATCGACGAGCACTCCCGGCACAAGGACGTCTACGAGCATTCGCTGACCGTGCTGGACCAGGCGATCGAGCTCGAGAAGGCCCGCGGCCACGAGCCGGACATCGTCAACCGCCTGGCCGCGTTGCTGCACGACATCGGCAAGCCGCCCACCCGCCGCTTCGAGGCGTCGAAGGTGACGTTCCACCACCACGACGTCGTCGGCGCGAAGATGGCCACCAAGCGGCTCAAGGCCCTGATGTACCCGAACACGGTGGTGAAGTCCGTGGCCAAGCTGATCGACCTCCACCTCCGCTTCCACGGGTACGCCGACGGTGAGTGGAGCGACTCGGCGGTGCGCCGGTACGTGCGCGACGCGGGCGACGAACTCGAGCACCTGCACATCCTGACCCGGGCGGACTGCACCACCCGCAACGTGCGCAAGGCCACCAAACTGCGCCGGGCCTACGAGGAGTTGGAGTGGCGCATCGACGAGCTCGCCGAGCAGGAGGAGCTCAGCGCGCTGCGTCCCCACCTGGACGGCACGCAGATCATGGAGATCCTGGACATCAAGCCGGGCCGCGAGGTGGGCGCCGCCTACGCGTTCCTGCTCGAACACCGCACGGAGAACGGGCCCATGGACCACGACGACGCCGTCGAGCTGCTGAAAAGCTGGTGGGCTGAGCGCAACGCTGGTTGAGCCCGTCAGCGTGTGACGGGTCCCGGCATGTACCTGGACTATCGCACCTTGACTCGCGCGACGTGGCTCCTATCGTTGGCGCTCGCTCGTGCGCGCAGCATCCACGGCCCCTCGAGGATTTCCCGCCTTGGGCCAATCCGGCACGGTTTTGTCAGTGCTGTCTATTTTAATAGTGTGTATGGACGACATGCGTGATCTGGGGCAGCGGTACATCGCCGCGCTCTGGGACGCCGTGCCCACGTTCAGCACCGGCCACGACACGGTCGATCGGCTCGCCGGCATGGTGGCCGCGGTAGCCGAGGCCGAAGCCCAGCTGGCCGGGCTGCGGCTGCACCTCATCCACGAGGCCCGGCTCGCCGCCGCCGCACCCGTCATCGACCAGGTACGCCACTCGGTACGCACCACCACCGGCCAGGCGGTCGCCTCCCTGAAACTCGCCACAGACCTCGCCGAGCGGTTCCCGCTGATCGCCGCCGCCCTCCACGAAGGCGTCATCTCCCTCGCCCAAGCCGAGGGCATCATCGACGGCCTGCGGAAACTCCCCCGCTCCCTCACCCGCGCAGACCTGGCGAAGTGCCAGGAAGCCATCCTCGAACACGTCGACACCCTCGGCCCGGCCGAACTGCGCGCCCTCGCCACCCGCCTCCACGAACTGGTCGACCCCGACGGCGCAGACGCCGCCGCGCAACAACGCCTCGACGCCCAAGACCGCGCCGCCCTGCGCAACCGGTACCTGCGTTTCACCCCAGACCACCACGGCGGCACCAGAGTCACCGCGCTGCTGCCCACCGCCCACGCCCACCTGCTCGAGGCGCAACTCGACGCCATCGAGCCGCCCCTGTCCTCCTACCGCGAGGCAGGAGAACTGCCCAGCCGGGAGGTCCGCCGCGCCGATGCCCTGGTGCTGCTGGTCTAGGCCGCCGCCGCCACCGGGCAACTGCCCGCCCACGGTGGGGACAGGCCGCAGGTCACCGTCACCCTGAACTACGACACCCTGCTCACCGGGCTCGGCAGGGCCGGCATCGTGGGCGCCGACGATCTCGACGGGCTCTCCGCCGGCGACGCCCGCCGGTTGGCCTGCGACGCAGACCTCATCCCCGCCGTCCTCGGCGGGACCTCCCGCCCACTCGACGTCGGCCGGAAGCATCGCCTGTTCACCCCCGCCATCCGCACCGCACTCATCCTCCGCGACGGCGGCTGCGCGTTCCCCGGCTGCACCGTCCGCCCCGCCTCTTGCGAAGCGCACCACATCATCCCGTGGTGGGCCGGCGGTGAATCCTCGATAGTCAACGCAGTCCTGCTGTGTCCACACCACCACCGCCTCGTCGAGCCAGACCCGCAACAATCAGCCGAATCGCAGTGGCAAGTGCACCTGGATCCGGACACAGGGATGCCGTGGTTCACCCCACCCCGGCACATCGACCCAGCCCGCACACCACGACAACACCCCCGCCACCTACTACGCGAACTCACCCCGCCGCCCAAGGCACCACCCTGCCCTGATGGAGCACATTCTGACGCGCCGAGCTTGGAAGAACTCCTCTCGCGCAGCGCGGAGGTATGGCATGCGGCTGGAGGCGGGTTTTCTCCCGGTTCCCTGGACTTATCCGCGCCGGTTGCTGAATGATGGGGCGCGAGATCAGGAGGGCACATGATCAACTGGACCGCCGCCGACGGTGCGCTGAGCGCAGAGGTCGCGGGCTGGGCGCTGGACAGCGCCACGGACGCCATCATCGTGATCGACGAGGACGGCCTGGTGCGCGCCTGGAACCGGGCGTGCGTGGACCTGTTCGGCTGGTCGAAGGAGTACGCGCTGGGGCGCGACGTCGACTTCATGATCCCGCTGAAACTGCGCGAGGCGCACCACCGGGGCTTCTCGTCCGCGATGCTGCGCGGCGCGCTGGCGTCGGACGGCCAAGCCCGCCGCACCAAGTCGCTGCGGGAGGACGGCGGGAGCGTCTACATCGACATGACGTTCGCTGCGCTGCGCAACGACCAGGGCGAGATGGTGGGCGCGGTCGCCGTGGCCAGGCCCGCGTCGGAGCGCGACATCCCCACGCACGGCCGCAAGCGCTACACCGGCCCGCTGGTGGACGTGACGTTCGACTCCGCGCTGTGCAACCACAACGGCCAGTGCGTGCGCACCATGCCCGAGGTGTTCAACACGGCCAACCGTCCGTGGATCAACCCGTCGGTCGCCGATGACGCCGAACGCGAAGAGCGCCTCCGCACCACCGTGCGCAACTGCCCGACGGGGGCACTGCAGCTCGCTGAGGTCGGCTCCCCGGACGAGGACCCCGCGGCCGGCTGACTGGAACGCCTCCATGAGTGGGGACCCCGGAGTCCTTCAACTCCGGGGTCCTCATTCAGGTGTCAGATCGCCTTCGGGGGTCCTTCGTGAGCGCTGCGCTCGTCCCTCGCTTGCCGGTTTTCAGGAACCGGCCGAGTACAACTTCGGGCCGTCGCTGTCGCCCGAGGTCGGCTCAGAGCCGGTACGGAACATCACGATGTTGTTGAAGACCCACTGGTTCGACTGGCTGAAGGCGTAGCCCCCGCCCGGCTTGGCGGTGGCCGCGTACACCGTCGTCCACGTGTAGCTGCGGCACGCGCCGCGGCCTGTGGCGGCGGTGTCGCACTCGGTGCGCCACTGGCGCCCACCCGAGGTGGACACCCCGTCGTCGGTCGCGCCCGCGTCGCCGAGCGGGTTGCCCTTCCACGCCGCCCGCGTCATGTAGGGCAGGTACGTCAGGTTGTTGAACGCCCAGGCGTTCTCGCGGACGTACTCGCCACCCCGGACCCGGACGATCGTGGCCCAGATCTCCGTGCGGCACCGCTCGGTCTGCGAGTAGGGCTCGCAGGTGGTCATCCACTGGCGGCCGTTGAGCTCGAAGACGCCGGGCGCCGTGTATGGCGGCTTCGGCTCGAAGCGCCCCGGAGTGCTCGGCGTGGCCCGTCGACGATCCGCTCGATGGCGTTGGTCTGGCACTGGCCCAGTCTGGCGGACCGCGCGGGCGTGCCCGGCAACGTCTCCGACGCGTAGGGCTCCACGCCCAGCCACGTCAGGTAGCGGCCATAGGCCTCCTGGAGGAAGGTGTCGAAGCGGGTGTCGCCCACCTTCGGGATGTACCTGTCAGCCACCGGGGTCAGACTGTTGAGCCCGTCCACGCGGTAGGTGGTGGTGGCCTTCTTGCGCTCGGCCGCCGAGGCGAGGAACGACGCAGCCGCACCCGATCCGTCGTCGGCCGCCAGCTCTTCGAGCCCAACGGGCACAAAACAAGGGCCCTGGTAGACCAGGGCCCTTGTCAGAGGCGGTTGGACGGGATCAGCGTTCGTTGATCGGCCGGTAGTCGCGTTCCTTCTCACCGACGTAGATCTGGCGCGGGCGGCCGATCTTGCGATGCGGGTCCGCATGCTGCTCACGCCACTGCGCGATCCAGCCTGGGAGCCGGCCGAGAGCGAACAGAGCGGTGAAGTGCGACGCGGGGAAGCCCATCGCCTCGTAGATCAGGCCCGTGTAGAAGTCGACGTTCGGGTACAGCTTGCGCTCGATGAAGTACTCGTCGTTCAGCGCCGTCTCCTCCAGCTCCAGGGCCATGTCGAGGAGGTGGTTGTTCTTGTCAGTGCTGCGCAGGAGCGTGTCGGCGTGGCCCTTGATGATCTTGGCCCGCGGGTCGTAGTTCTTGTACACGCGGTGGCCGAAGCCCATCAGCTTCACGCCGGACTTCTTGTCCTTCACCTGGGACACGAAGTCCTTGATGTTGAGGCCTTCGGCGCTGATCTCACGCAGCATCTCGAGGACCGCCTGGTTGGCGCCGCCGTGCAGCGGGCCGGACAGGGCCGCCACACCGGAGCTCATGGAGGCGTAGATGTTGGCGTCTGCAGAGCCGACGAGGCGCACCGTCGAGGTGGAGGCGTTCTGCTCGTGATCTGCGTGGAGGATGAACAGCGTCTCGAAGGCACGTACGACGTCGGGGTCGATCTCGTACTCCTCCGACGGCGTGCCGAAGGAGAGGCGGAGGTAGTTCTCGACGTAGCCCAGCTTGGTCTGGGGGTAGAGGAACGGCGCGCCGATGGACGACTTGTAGGCGTAGGCCGCCAGCGTCGGCATGGAGCCGAGGAGCCTGAGCGACGACTCCTCCACATGCTCCGGGTTGTGCACGTCGAGGTGTTCGCGGTGGAACGCACCCAATGCGGTGACACCGGCAGCGAGCACCTGCATGGGGTGGGCCCCCCGCGGGAAGCTGCGGTACAGCTCACGGAGTCGCTCGTCGAGGGTCATGCGGCGGGAGATCTTGCCGTAGAACTCGTCGAGTTCTGCCTGGGTGGGCAGTTCGCCGTAGATGAGCAGGTAGGCCACTTCGATGAAGGTGGCTTTCTCTGCGAGCTGTTCGATGGGGTACCCGCGGTACTGCAGGATCCCCTTGTCGCCGTCGATGAATGTGATGGCCGAAGTGCACGACGCTGTGTTAACGAAGCCAGGGTCCAGGGTGGTGAGCCCCGTGCTCGACAGCAGTTTGCTGACGTCGAAACCGTTGTTCCCCTGTGTGGCCTCCACGATCGGCAGATCGAGCTCGAGATCCCCGTATTTGAGGACTCCGTTGTCGGTCATGCGTATGCCTTTCCTTCTACCCCCGTGCGACCGTCGTGGGCGCCGGTGTGGGTTCCTATGGCTGCGCCCCCACCTTACAACTTGGATCGAGTCCACAAAATCGATCGTCCAAGTCTGGAGGGGTCCCACCAAAACGAAGGGTCCGCCCCCGAAGGAGCGGACCCTTATTGTTGAGTTCTAATCAGAGACCGTCGTGCGATTCAGCGCGGTGCACCGTCTCGCCCGTGTTGGGATCCTGGACGGTGCGGGCCTCGGTGACGCGGGTGCGCTGCGAGGCCAGAAGTGCCCAGATGAGCCCGATGACGCCGGCGGCGATCAGGATGTAGCCGATCATGTCGAGGCTGACGTAAGGCACCTCAGCATCGACGGCCCACACCAGGATGGCGCCGATGGCCATGAGGATGATGCCAGAACCGATTCGCATGGTTCCTCCTTGTTTCAGTTTCGCGTGGACGGCAGCCCACATAATCACCGTAACGCCTTTCCACGGGCAGGTATATGGGTTTCTCTCATACTTTTGGGTGTGTTGGCATGGGTTCACCGAAAGTTAACTCGCGCGCGTTAATCTGCGCTGGTGAGCACATCCGCAATCCCAGACATCACGCCGTCGCCCGAGACGACCGGTGCCCTTTCCTCGGCGCAGGCCAGTAAGGGCAAGGTCTTTTCGTGGGCACTGTGGGATTGGGGAACACAGCCTTTCGCCACGGTCATCACCACCTTCGTCTTCGCGGTCTACCTGACCAGTTCGGCCTTCGGCCCGAAGGACGAGGTCACGATGAAGCTGGCCTGGGCCACGGGGATCGCCGGGCTGTTCATCGCCCTGTTGGCCCCGGTGCTGGGCCAGGGATCAGACCGTTCCGGCAAGCGGATGTTCCACCTCAGATGGCAGACCTGGTTGCTGGCCGCCATCTGCGCCGCGATGTACTTCGTGGCGCCCGCCCCCGAGTACTTCCTGCTGGGCGCCATCCTCTTGGGCGCGGGCAACGTCGTCTCCGAGATCGCCAACGTCAACTACTACGCGGCCATCGACCAGGTGTCGACCCCGCGCAACGTGGGCCGCGTCTCCGGCCTCGGATGGGGCCTCGGCTACCTGGGCGGCATCTCCATCCTGCTGCTCATCATCGCGCTCATGGGCTCCGGCTTCGACGCGGACCAGGTGCGCCTGTCGATGCTGCTGTGTGGCGCCTGGACGCTGGTCTTCTCCATCCCGATCTTCATCGCGATCAAGGACCGCCGGCCGGCGCATCCCGCGCCGTCGCTGGGCATCGTCGGCTCCTACCGGGCCCTCTTCAGCTCCATCAAGCGGCTGTCCCGCACCGCGCCCAACACGCTGTTCTTCCTGATCGCCGCAGCACTCTTCCGCGACGGGCTGGCCGGCGTCTTCACCTTCGGTGGCGTGCTTGCGGCCGGCACCTTCGGGTTCGAGTTCAGCGAGGTGGTGATCTTCGGCGTCGCCGCCAACGTCGTGGCCGGCGTCTCGACGATCCTCTTCGGCCTGCTCGACGACCGCCTCGGCCCCAAGAGCGTGATCATCGGCTCGCTCGTCGCGCTGGTGCTGCTCGGGCTGGGGGTGTTCGTGTTCCACGACGGCGGCAAGCCCGTGTTCTGGGGCCTCGGCCTGGCCATGTGCCTGTTCGTGGGCCCGGCGCAGTCCGCCAGCCGTTCCTTCCTCGCCCGCCTCATCCCCAAGGGCATGAGCGGCGAGATGTTCGGCCTCTACGCGACAACGGGCCGGGCCGTGAGCTTCCTGGCCCCGCTCATGTTCGGCCTGGCGATCGCGCTCGGGCTCGCGGTGACGGGCGCCGGCGACGAGGAGTCCGCGCAGCACTGGGGAATCCTCGGCATCGTCCTGGTGCTGCTGATCGGCCTGATCGTGGCGCTGTTCGTGAAGGAGCCGCCGAAGCACACGCTGCCTCCCGAGGACGAGCTCGTTGCCGCCCGCGTGGGCTGACCCAGGACGGGGCCGCGCGCCCCGTCGGGTGATTACGCTGGGGCGATGCACCTGACGAGCACCTCGATCGACGTCCACGGCTTCCATCTGCAGGCCCTCACGTCCACCGGTGACCACGCTCGCACCCTCGTGCTGGTGCACGGGCTGGGGGTGGCGTCCAGCTACTTCGAGCCGTTGGCCGAGGCGCTGGGGCGCAGCGGCCGGCTGGTGCTGCTCAACCTGCCCGGCTTCGGGCCCACCCCAGAGCCGGACCAGACGCTCCGGATCGCCGAGTTCGCCACGTTGGCCCGCCGCGCGGTGGCCGAGCTGGGGGTCGAGGGGGCCGTGTGGATCGGGCACTCGATGGGTGCCCAGGTGGTCGTCGAGGCGGAGGCCCAGCAACCCGGGCTCTGCTCCCGCATGGTGCTGCTGTCGCCGGTGGTCGACCGCACGAGCCGCCGGGCGCGCACCCTCGTGCGCCAGTTCAGCCAGTCGGCGCTGAAGGAGAAACCCAGCTCGGCCGCCGCGTCGGTCCGGGCCTTCCTCAGCTGCGGGCCGAAGTGGATGTGGCAGATCTTCCCCGCGATGCTGAACTACCCCATCGAGGACCGGATCTCCCTGACCCACGTCGAGACGCTGCTCGTGGCGGGCGAACTCGACCTGATGGCGCCGCGCCGCTGGCTGGAGGAACTGGCTGATCGGGCCGGCGGCCGCGCCCAGGTCGCCGTGGTGCCGGGCGCGCACCAGGCGATGCACACCCACGCCGAGAGGGTGGCCGAGCTGATCCTGGCCTCGTCCGGGCCCGAGGACCCCACATCTGGATCCGGGGTCCGGGACGACGCCGCATCTGGATCCGGCGGGGCTGCGCCCCACCCGCCTGTCTCGGCCTGGTCGGTACTCCGCAGCCCCCGGTCGGTCCGGGTCGCCGCCCAGGACTGGGCGGTGGCGCTGCGCGACCAGTACCTCTCGCTCCGCGCCCGCAGGGACGAGACGTCCGGCACCCCAGGCGACTGCACCGGCCCCGCCGTCGTCCTCATCCCCGGCATCCTGGAGAACCCGCGATACCTGGCGCCGTTGCAGCAGTGGCTCGTCTCCCACGGGCACACGGTCCACCAGTTGCCGGCGCTCGGCTGGAACCTGCGGGGGCTCACCGCGTCCGTCAACCAGGGCCTCGACGCGTTGGAGTCGCTCGAGGTGCGCGACGCCGTCGTCGTCGCCCACTCCAAGGGCGGGCTCATCGGCAAGGCCATGCTGCTCAGCCCCAGATCCGACGGCGTGCTGGCCGGCATGGTGGCCGTGGCGACGCCGTTCAGTGGCTCGCAACTCTGGAACCGCCTGCAGCGGATGTTCCTGCTGCGGCGCTCACCCCTCGGGCTGTTCCACCCGGAGCACCCGGAGCTCGCGGCGCTGATCGCCGAGCGGGAGGTCAACCGTCGGATCGTGTCGCTGGCCCCGGCGTTCGACCAGATGATCCCCGGCGGCTCGCATCTCGACGACGCCACGAACGTCACGCTCAGCGTCGAGGGCCACTTCCGCCCCGTGAGCGACCCGACGGTGTGGGAGGTCATCCACGCCCACCTCCATCAGTTGGCCGACCACTAGCCCCACCCCCGGAAGGGAAGCGACTCACGCGGCGCTCACCCGTCGTGATCGAAACGTGACCTGAAACCCTTGACAGGCCCTCTGCGCACAGGGCACGATCCTCATACCTGAATCACCTTTCATGTTCAGCGGAAGGAACCCCATGCGGACAAAGAAGCCCGTACTCGCAGCAGTAGCTGTGGGCCTGTCAATGATGCTGGCCGCCTGTGCGCCCAGCACCACTCCCGCTCCGGCCGACACCACGGCCAGCGGCGCCACCACCTCAGAGAGCGCCGGGGGCGAAACCACCTCCGGCGCCAGCGGCAGCGCGTCGGCCGAGGCCTCGGAGAGCGCCTCCGAGACCGCCACCGGCGATCCGGTGAAGGTCGCCATCATCTACTCCAAGACCGGTCCTCTCGCCGCCTACGGCGAGACCTACTACCAGGGCTTCCAGGCAGGCCTTGACTACGCCACCGACGGCTCCGGCGCAGTCGACGGCCGCGAGCTCGAGATCACCTACACCGACGACGGCGGTGACCCCGACAAGGCGGTCGCCGCGGCCAAGGAGGCCATCGGCAACGGCACCCAGATCATGGGCGGCACGGTTTCCTCCGGTGTCGCCGGGCCGCTCGCCGAGCAGGCCGAGCAGAACAAGGTGCTCTACATCTCCGGCCCGGCCGCGGCCGACGCCATCACCGGCATCAACCGCTACACGTTCCGCTCCGGCCGCCAGTCGCTGCAGGACGTCGCCACCACCTCCGGCCAGATCTCTGACGGTTCCAAGGTGCTCGTGTTCGCGCAGAACAGCGCGTTCGGTCAGGGCAACGTGGCAGCCGCCAAGGCGATCCTGGAGCCCAAGGGCGCCGTCGTCTCCGAACTCCTCGTGCCGGAGGCCGAGACCGAGTTCACGCCGTTCGCGGCCCGCATCCTCGACGCGAAGCCTGATCTGGTCTTCGTCGCCTGGGCGGGAGCCACCTCCGGCGCGATGTGGCAGGCGCTGTCGCAGCAGGGCGTGCTTGAGAGCACCAACGTGATGACCGGCCTCGGCGACCTCTCCACCTACGGCGCGTACGGTGAGGCCTCCGACAAGATCAACTTCCTCAACCACTACTTCCCCGGTGCCCCGGACAACGAGGTCAACGACGCGATGGTGTCGTTCCTCGACGAGGGTGGCCACAAGGCCGATCTGTTCTCGCCCGACGGTTTCGTCGCCGCGCAGATGATCGTCCAGGCAGTGCGCGAGGGCGGCGGAGACGACGTCGAAGAGATGATCGCCTCGCTCGAGGGCTGGGAGTTCGACGCTCCGAAGGGCCCCCAGCAGATCCGTGAATCGGACCACGCCATGATCCAGCCGATGTTCGTGGTGAAGCTCAAGGACGAGGGCGGCCAGTGGGTGCCTGAGCTCGTCGAAACCATGGACGGCGCCGACGTGGCCCCGCCGGAAGCGTCGTGAGCGGATCCTAATGATGCAAGAGACAGCTGTGGGACCAGCGCTGGAGGTCCGGGACCTCTGCTGGCAGGTGGGCGGCGCACGCATCGTGCGGGACGTGAGTCTGGCCGTCGCCCCCGGGGAGATGGTGGGGGTCATCGGCCCCAACGGTGCGGGCAAGACGTCGCTGTTCAACCTGATCAGCGGCATCAATCCGGTCAGCAGTGGCCGGGTGCTCCTCCTGGGCAAGGACGTAACGAAACACTCAGTGGCGTCCCGGGCCAGGGCCGGCCTCGGCCGCACCTTCCAGACCTCCAGCCTGTTCCCACGGTTGTCCGTCCTGGAGAACGTGCGGCTCGCGGCGCAACAGCGCCTCGGCGGCTCGCTCTCCATCCTGAAGTTCCCGCGCAGCGCCGACGACGCCACCCGTCTTGCCCGCGAGATGCTCGACATCGTGCAGTTGGGGTCCCGCCGCAGCTTCGCCGGCGACCTCAGCCACGGCGACAAGCGCAAGCTCGAGATCGCCGTCCTCCTCGCCCAGGACCCCAGCGTGATCCTCCTCGACGAGCCCATGGCTGGCGTGGCCCACGCCGACGTGCCGGGGCTCACCGAGGTCATCCGCGACCTCAACAACTTGGGCAAGACCGTCATGATCGTCGAACACCACCTCGAGGTGGTGCTCGGCCTGGTCAGCAGGGTCGCCGTCATGCACCACGGCGAACTCCTCGCGTTCGACGAGCCCGGCGCCATCATGGCCACCCCGACGGTGCAGTCGGCCTACCTGGGAGACATCGCATGAGCCTGCTCACCGTTGAGCACCTCCGCGCCACCGTCGGCGGCCAGCAGGTCGTCGAGGACATCACGTTCGAGGTGCCCGCCAGCGGGGTCACCGCCGTGCTGGGCCGCAACGGCGTCGGCAAGTCGTCGACCCTCAAGGGCATCCTGGGCCTCTACGACCGCACCGGCACCGTCACCTTCGACGGCGAACGCATCGACCACGAACCCACCCACCGCATCGTCCAGCGCGGCATCGGCTACGTGCCGGAGGACCGCGAGGTCTTCAGCATGCTGACCGTGCACGAGAACCTCACGCTCGCCGCGCGCCAGGACGAGCCGCGGTGGGAGTTCGTCACCCAGCTCTTCCCGGAGCTCAAGCAGCGCGCGCAGCAGCGGGCCGGCACCCTCTCCGGCGGCCAGCAGCAGATGGTCTCGCTCGGCCGCGCGCTGATCAACGACAACCGGCTCCTCCTCATCGACGAACCGACGAAGGGGTTGGCGCCGAAGATCGTCCAGGAGGTGGCCGCCGTCCTCGACGAGGCCGCCCGCACCGTCCCGATCCTGCTGGTGGAACAGAACCTGCAGGTCATCAACCGTCTCGCGAGCCGCGTCATCGTCATCGACTCCGGCCGCGTCGTCCATACCGGCGACGCCCGCGAACTGCTCGACGACACCGAACGTGTCCAGCGGTTCCTCGGCGTCCATGGGGAGGCCACGAAGTGAGCACGCTCGTCCTGTTGACCTTCACCGGGCTGGGCCTCGGCGCCCTGTACTTCCTGGTGGCCTCCGGCCTCAGCCTGATCTACGGCCTGATGGGAGTGTTGAACTTCGCCCACGGCTCGTTCCTCACCCTCTCCGCGTTCGCCGGGTTCGAGGTGGGCCGACGGCTGGGTGCCGGCACGTTCGCCGGCTTCTTCGGCTCCATCCTGGTGGGTGCGGTTGTGGGCGGTCTCTTCGCCGCGGCCACCGAACTGCTGCTCATCCGGCCGCTCTATAAACGCCACATCGAGCAACTGCTCGTCACGGTGGGCCTGTCCCTGGCCACCGTGGCGCTGTTCGAGGGCATCTGGGGCCCGGACCCGATCTTCCTGGATTCCAGCGGCTGGCTGCGCGAGACCACCGAGATCCTCGGCGCCCGCATCCCCAACGACCGCTTCGTCACCATCCTGGCGGCGCTCATCGTGCTGGGTGGCCTGGTGCTGTTCCTCAACAAGACGCGCTACGGCCTGATCATCCGCGCCGGCGTCGAGAACCGCTCGATGGTCACCGCGCTCGGCATCGACGTGCGCAAGGCGTTCACGCTGGTGTTCACCATCGGCGGCATCGCGGCCGGCATCGGCGGCGTGCTCGCCAGCCACTTCTTCGGCTACGTCTCGCCGCTGCTCGGCGGTTCGCTCCTGATCTTCGCGTTCATCGTCACCGTCATCGGCGGCATGGGGTCCCTCGCCGGGGCGGCCATCGCGTCGGTGCTGGTGGCGCTGCTCCAGCAGTTCGCCAACTTCTACCTCGGCGTCGGCGACTTCATCGTGGTGCTGCTGCTCGGCGTCGTCCTGCTCGTCCGCCCCCAGGGCCTCCTCGGAAAGGCCGCAGCATGAAGAGGCTCCTCCCCCGCGAAGGCCGCGGTTACCTGATCGCCCTTGTCGTCGTCGTCGCCCTGTTCGTGGCGCCGCTGCTGGCCATCCCCGGCCTCGGCATCCTGCCCGGCCCCACGTATTCGGCCGGCTCCATGCACCTGATGGCGTTCACCATGCTGATGGTGGCCGTCGTGCTGTCCTACCACCTGATCTTCGGCGTCGCCGGCCTGCTGTCGTTCGGCCACGCACTGTACTTCGGCGTGGGCGTCTACGGGCTGGCCATCGTGCTGCGGAACACAGAGCTGCCGCTGCTGGCGGCGGGGGCCGTGGTGCTGGTCATCGGCATCTTCGTCGCCAATGTGCTGGGCGCCATCAGCCTGCGGGTCAGCGGCATCTCGTTCGCCATGGTGACGCTGGCGTTCGCGCAGGCCGGCAACGTGCTGGTGCGCCGCAACCCCGGTCGCCTCACCGGCGGCGAAGAGGGCCTGTCCATGGCCAGCGACAACGTGCCGGACTTCCTCATCGGCGTCATCAACACCCGCAACCTCTACTGGGTGGCGCTGGTCACCGTCGCCGTCGTCTACGTGATCGTCGCCTGGATCGAGAACTCCCGCCTGGGCCACAACGTCGCCGCGGTGCGCGAGAACGACACCCGGGTCCGCGTGCTGGGCGGCCGCCCGTACCTGGTCAAGCTCATCGCGTTCGCCGTCGGCGGCACGTTGGCCACGTTCACCGGCATGGTGTTCCTGCTGCTCCAATCCGGCGCCTCCGCGACGGCGGTGTCCACCGAGTTCACCATCTCGCTGCTCACCATGGTGGTCCTCGGCGGCGTGGGCTCGCGGTGGGGAGCCGTCGTCGGTGCCATCATCTACACGCTGCTGAACCAGCGCCTCAACGCGCTGGCCAGCTCGCCGGCGATCGCGGACCTGCCGGCCATCCTGCGGATCCCGTTGTCGGAGCCCATGTTCATCCTGGGCACGTTGTTCATCCTGATCGTGCTGTTCCTGCCCGGCGGCGTGTCCGGCACGCTCAACCGCCTCGCCGGCCGCCGACGCGGGAACGACCCGCGCGAGGCGCTGGAGGACATCGCGTGAACACCGACCACACGATCGACCGCTGGCTCACCGACAGCGCCCGTTCCTACCCGGACCGGGTGGCCGTCGACGACCGCGGCGTGGGCACCACCTACGCCGGTCTGGAGCGCCGCGTCGGGCGGTTGTCGGAGCGGCTCACCCGCGGGGGCTACCGCGCGGGCGACCGCATCGCCACCGTCACCGGCAGCAGCACCGATCACGTGGTCTGGTTCTTCGCCTGCGCCCGCCTGGGCATCGCGCTCGTCCCGCTGTCCTGGCGTTCGGCGCCGGCGGAACTGGCCCACGCCCTGAGGGTCGCCGATCCGATGCTGGTGGTGGTCGAGGACGCCTACGCCACCGTCGCGGGGGAAGGGCTGGCCCTGCTGCCGGAGCCCATCAACACCGCCAGGTTCGACACCTACGGCGTGCCGCCCCGCGCCCACCACACGCCTGCAGGGCCGCGCCGCGGGCCGCACAACGACGACCCCCTGCTGATCATCTTCACCTCCGGCAGCACCGGCCGCCCCAAGGCCGCCGTCCTCACCCACGACACGTGCTTCTGGACCAACCTGTCCTTCTCGCGCGTCGTGCCGTTGAACCGCGACGACGTGGTGCTCTCGGTGCTGCCCCAGCACCACGCCGGCGGGTGGAACGTGCAGCCGCTGCTGGCCTGGTCGGTGGGTGCCACCGTCGTGCTGGAGCGCACGTTCGACGCCCGCCGCATCCTGCAGCTCATCCCCGCGCGCGGCATCACCGCCATGATGGGCGTGCCCACGCACTACCGGCGGCTCAGCGAGGAGTACACCTTCGCCGAGACCGACCTCTCCACGTTGCGCACCGCAGTCGTGGGCGGCGCCCCCGCCTCCGCCGCCGTGCTGCGCACCTGGCACGCCCGCGGCGTGCGACTCACCCAGGGCTACGGGCTGACCGAGGCCGGACCCAACGTGCTGTGCCTCCCGCCCGAGGACGCCCTCGAGCGGGTGGGCTCGGCGGGCCGCCCGTACCCCCACGTGGAGGTGGCGCTGGCAGAGCCGGTCAACGGCGAGCCCGTCGTCGGGCCGGCCACCGGGGAGCTGCTGGTGCGGGGGCCGGGGCTGTTCGCCGGCTACCTCGGCGACCCCGTCGCCACCGACGACGCGCTGCGCGACGGCTGGCTGCACACCGGCGACCTCGCCACCCGCGACGAGGCCGGCTACTACTCCATCCTCGGCCGCACCGACGACGTGTACATCTCCGGCGGCGAGAACATCGCCCCCGTCGAGGTGGAGGAGGCGCTGCTGACGCATCCCGCGGTCGCCCAGGCCGCAGTCGTGGGCGTGCCGGACGACATCTGGGGCGAGGTCGGCCACGCCCACGTGGTCCTGCGCCCGGGCGCCACCGTCGACAGCGCCGAGCTGATCGCCCACGTGCGGGCGCAACTGGCCGCCTTCAAAGCCCCGGCGAGGATCACGTTCGCCGACGCCCTGCCCACCGCCGGCATCGACAAGGTCAGCCGCCGGGCACTGAGAGAAGAGAGTCGCCGATGACGACCATCACCCCCCGCACCGCCCGCGGTGAACGCACCAAGGCCAAGATCCTGGAGTCGGCGCGCACCGCGTTCGCCACCCATGGGTACCACGAGGCGTCGATCGTGAAGATCACCGAGGGCGCGGGCGTCGCCATGGGCACCTTCTACCTCTACTTCCCCGGCAAGGCTGAGCTCTACCACGAGGTGGTCGTCGACCTGAACCGTCAGCTGCGCAACGCCATGCGCCAGGGCAGCGACGGCGCCGCCAACCGGCTCGAGGCGGAGCGCGGCGGGTTCCGCGCCTACTTCGACTTCCTCGCCGAACACCCCGAGGTCTACCCCCTCATCCGCGAGGCCTGGTTCGTGGCCCCCGACGCGATGCGCACCCACTACACCCGCATCTTCGAGGGCTACGCCGAGGCGTTGGCCGATGCGGCAGGGCGGGCTGAGATCTCGGTGGCGAACCCGGAGGTGGCTGCGTGGGCGCTGATGGGCGTCGGCGAAGTGGTGGGCATGCGCTACCTCAGTTGGGACGCCGGCCACCCTGCCGCCAAGATCCCCGACGACGTGTTCGAGGCCGTCATGGACTTCGTCACCAACGCACTGCAACCTCGAGGAGGACACGCATGAGCACCCCACTGAGCGACCGGAAGGCGCTCGTCACCGGCGGCGCCAGCGGCATCGGGCTCGCCTGCGCACAGGCGTTGGCCGTCGACGGCGCGCGCGTCGTCGTCGCTGATCTCAACGAGGCCGCCGCACGCGCGACCGCCGAGGAACTGGGCGGCGAGGCCTGGGTCGTCGACCTGTCCGACACCGCCGCGCTCGAGGACCTGAGCCTCGACTGCGACATCCTGGTCAACTGCGCCGGCATCCAGCGGGTCTCCCCCATCGAGGAGTTCGACCCGGCCGCGTTCCGGCTGCTGCACCGCATCATGCTGGAGGCGCCGTTCCTGCTCATCCGCGCTGCGCTGCCGCACATGTACTCGCAGGGGTTCGGCCGCATCATCAACATCTCGTCGGTGCACGGCCTGGTGGCCTCGCCGTTCAAGGCTGCCTACGTGTCGGCCAAGCACGGCCTGGAAGGGCTGTCGAAGGTGACGGCGCTGGAGGGCGGCCCGCACGGGGTCACCTCCGTGTGCGTCAACCCGGGTTACGTGCGCACCCCGCTCGTCGAGGGCCAGGTGGCGGACCAGGCCAGGACGCACGGCATCTCCGAGGCCGAGGTGATCGAGAAGGTGATGCTGGTGCAGCCGGCCGTCAAGGAGTTCGTGGAGCCCGGCGACCTGGGCGCCCTGGTGTCGTTCCTCGCCGGCCCGCACGGCCGCATGGCCACCGGCGCCAGCTATGTCATGGACGGCGGGTGGATCGCGCGATGAGCCGCCGAGACGTCACGGTGCCCGGCGGGCTCTACTGCCACGTCTGGGAACCCTCGGCCGACCCCGTCGGCACGGTGCTCGCCGTGCACGGCATCACCTCGTCATCGCGCGCCTGGGAACCATTGGCCCGGCACCTGCCCGGGTGGCGGATCGTCGCCCCGGACCTGCGCGGGAGGGGGCGGTCGAACGCCCTGCCCGGGCCGCACGGGATGGCACAGCACGCCGACGACGTGGCCGCCGCGCTGGAGCACCTCGGCATCCACCACGTGCTGCCAGTGGGGCACTCGATGGGCGGGTTCGTCTCCGTGACGCTCGCCCACCGGCACCCGCAGCTCATGGACCGGCTGGTGCTCGTCGACGGCGGCCTCCCGCTGCCGATGCCCGAGGGCCTCGCCCCGGAGGACGCGCTGCAGGCGATCCTCGGCCCAGCCGCGCAACGGCTGTCGATGACGTTCGACTCCCCCGAGGAGTACGTGGCGTTCTGGCAGCAGCACCCCGCCTTCGCCACGTGGACGCCGGACGTGGAGCGCTACGTCCGCTACGACCTGCACGGCGACGAGGCCCCCTACCGGCCCTCCACCAGCTACGACGCCATGGCCGGCGACTACCAGGACCTGGTGCGCGCCGAGGGCAACACGTTCCTCGACGCGCTGCAGGGCCTGGCGGTGCCGACGGTGTTCCTGCGCGCCGAGCGGGGAATGATGGACGAGCCGGGCGGGCTCTTCCCCGCTGACTACGCAGCCCGGTGGGCGGCCCGGCTGCCCGAGTTCACCGTCGTGGAGGTGCCGGGGGTCAATCACTACACGATCACGTTGTCGGAACGCGGAGCCGCCGTGGTCGCCGATGCCGTGCTGCACCAGGAGGTGGCCCCATGACCAAGGTCCGGACCAACATCGCCGAGGCGCTGACGGAGCACCTCTTCGACGGGATGACGCTGGCCGTCGGAGGCTTCGGGTTGTCCGGCAATCCGGTGGACCTGATTGAGATCGTCCGGGATTCGGGCGTCCGGGACCTGACCGTGGTGTCGAACAACATGGGCGTCGACGGCGTGGGCCTGGGCATGTTGCTCGACAACAAACAGGTCCACAAGGTGCTGGCGTCCTACGTTGGCGAGAACAAGACGTTCATGGCGCAGTACATCAGCGGCGAACTGGAGGTGGAGTTCGTGCCGCAGGGCACCCTCGCGGAGCGGCTGCGTGCGGGCGGGGCCGGCATCCCCGCGTTCTACACAGCCACCGGCGTGGGCACGATCATCGCCGACGGCAAGCCGGTGCAGACCTTCGACGGCCGGGAGTACGTGCTGGAGCGCGCCATCGTCGCCGACGTGTCGCTGGTGCACGCCCACACCGCCGACGTCAGCGGCAACCTGGTGTTCAACCGGACGGCCCGCAACTTCAACCCCAATGTCGCGACGGCGGGGCGGGTGACGTTCGTTGAGGCCGAGCACATCGTCGAACTGGGCGGCATCGACCCCGACGCCGTGCACCTGCCGGGTGTCTACGTGCACCACGTGGCGCAGTATTCCGGGCGCGAGAAGCCCATCGAGCAGCGCACCGTGCGTGCGCGTCAGGAGGCTTAGACGATGGCCTGGACCCGCGACGAGATGGCGGCCATGGCGGCCGCCGAACTGCAGGACGGCGACTACGTGAACCTGGGCATCGGCATGCCCACCCTGGTGGCCAACAACCTGCCCGAGGGCGTGCACGTGGTGCTACAGAGCGAGAACGGCATCCTCGGGATGGGCCCGTTCCCGTACGAGGGCGACGAACACCCAGACCTGATCAACGCCGGCAAGCAGACGGTGACGCTGCTGCCGGGCGCGGCTATCTTCGACTCGGCCACGAGCTTCGCCATGATCCGCGGCGGCAAGATGGCGGCCGCCATCCTGGGCGCGATGCAGGTCTCGGGCGCCGGCGACCTGGCGAACTGGCAGATCCCCGGCAAGCTCGTGAAGGGCATGGGCGGCGCGATGGACCTGGTGGCCGGCACCGACCGGGTGATCGTCCTGACGGAGCACGTCGCCAAGGACGGGTCGCCGAAGATCGTGGCCGAATGCACCTTGCCGTTGACCGGCCGGGGCGTGGTGCAGCGGATCATCACCGACCTCTGCGTATTCGACGTGGTCGACGGCGCGCTGGTGCTGCGACGCATCGCCCCCGGTCATTCGGCTGATGAGATTGAGACCAAGACCGGGGCCGAGTTCTCGGTGGAGCTGGAGGAAGTGGCATGAGGGACGTCGTGATCGTGGGCGGGGCCCGCACCCCGCAGGGCCGGCTGCTGGGGCAGCTGGCCTCGCTGACGGCCGTCGAGCTGGGGGCGCACGCGATTCGTTCCGCGCTGTCGCGGGCCGGGGTCGAGGCGGAGGCCGTGCAGTACGTCGTGATGGGTCACGTGATCCAGGCCGGCTGCGGGCAGAACCCGGCGAAGCAGGCGGCGGTGTCGGCAGGGCTGAGCCTGCATGTGCCCGCCGAGACGATCAACAAGGTGTGTCTTTCCGGGCTGGCCGCCGTCACGAACGCTGCCCGCCTGATCCGGTTGGGCGAGGCCGACGTGGTGGTGGCCGGGGGCATGGAGTCGATGACCAACGCGCCGCACTTGGCGCGGGTGCGCGCGGGGGTGAAGTACGGGGCCGCTGCGCTGGAGGACTCGGTCGCCTCCGACGGGCTGGACGACGCCGCGGACTGCATCTCGATGGGGCTGCTCACCGAGCAGGGCAACGAACGGCACGGCTTCACCCGGGAAGAGCAGGACGCGGTGGCGGCCGACTCTCACGCACGGGCCGCTGCGGCCGCGGCCGACGGGGTGTTCGACGAGGAGATCGCGCCGGTGTCGATCCCGCAACGACGGGGTGAACCACTGGTGCTCGACAGCGACGAGGGCGTGCGGGCCGATTCCAGCGTCGAGACGCTGGGGAAGCTGCGGCCGGCGTTCCGTGAGGACGGGACGATCACGGCGGGCAACGCGTCGCCGATCTCCGACGGCGCCGCAGCCTTGGTGGTCACGAGCCGAGAGTACGCGGAGGCGAACGGGCTGACGGTGCTGTGCGTGGTGGGCGAGGCCGGGCAGGTCGCCGGGCCGGACACGCAGCTGCACGAGCAGCCGTCCAAGGCCCTGGCCGCTGCGCTGGCGCGCGCTGGCTGGGAGGTGGCCGATCTGGACTTCCTCGAGATCAACGAGGCCTTCGCCGCCGTCGGCCTGGCGTCGCTCAAGGAATTGGGCTTCCCGTGGGAGAGGACGAACCTGCACGGCGGTGCCATCGCGCTGGGCCACCCCGTCGGGGCATCCGGGGCCAGGTTGGCGCTGCATGCGGCGATGGAGTTGCATCGCCGGGGCGCCGGGCGTGCGGGTGTCGCCTTGTGTGGGGGTGGAGGACAGGGCGAAGCGCTGCTGCTCTCCGCCAACTCTTGACCGGTCCGCGAGTCGGTCGCGCCGGGCCCGTTCATAGGCGCCGACAGTAACCATCCGGCACAGCTTGCGTTTAGCCGTGGGCAAGGGGGCGCCCTTCGCGGTAGGTCGGGCGTTGGGGGTGCCCGCCGACGACTGGCTCGGTGGAGACCACATCTCCGGCGGGTGGGGTCCCACATGGGCGAGAAGGGCGCCCCCTTGCCCACGGCGATCCGGCCCGAGGTGACCCCGTCGACCACCGAGGGATGTGCGGTCAGGCCCCCTGAGGCTGGTAGATGCAGGTGGGGTCCGACGCGAGCGGGTCGCCCAGCATGGCGTGCGCCCGCGCGCGGCTGCCGCCGCAGATCCAGTTGAACTCGCACATTCCGCACTTGCCGGAGTAGGACGACGGTTCCCGCAGCGCCTTCATCATCGGCGCCTCCGCGTAGATCTCGCGGAACGACTGCTCCTTCACCGAGCCGCACTTGTGGGGCAGGAAGCCCGACGGGTAGACGTCGCCGATGTGGTCCACGAACGCGAAACCCCGCCCGCTGTTGACGCCGATCGGCGGCCGCGGCGTGCGGCGTTCGCCCACGCTGCCCAGCAAACGCTCGGTCTCCTCGGTCAGCCAGGCGTGCAGCTCGCCCCGCTCCGGCATGGGCCGGCCCGCGGCGCGGAGGTCGTCGCGCTGGATGGCGACCCGACGGTAGTTCGGCGCCTCCGTCACCTTGACGGCGACCCGGTCGGAGACGTCGTGCAGCCAGTGCAGCACGTCCTCCATCTCCTCCGGGTCGAGCGGTTCGAGGTTGGAGCCGCGGCCCATCGGCACGAGGAACAGCACGTACCACATGTGCGCCTTCATGCTCATGGTGGTGGCGAGCAGCTGCGGCAGTTCCCGCAGGTTGTTGCGGCAGATGGTGGTGTTCACCTGGAACCGGAACCCGTGCTTGACCACGAGCTCGGCGGCCTTCATCGTGTCGTCGAACGTGCCCTCGATGCCGCGGAACGAGTCGTGGGTCTCGGCGGTGGCGCCGTCGAGTGACAGCGAGAACGCCTTCACCCCGGCCTCCCGGACGGACGCGAGCCGCTCGTCGGTCAGCAGCGGGGTGACCGACGGCGACAGCGCGATGGGCAGCCCGATGGAGGTGCCGTAGGCGATGAGCTCCTCCAGGTCGGGGCGCTCGAAAGCGTCGCCGCCGGAGAAGATCACGATGGGCTTCGGGGTGCCGTAGGCGGCGAAGTCGTCGAGCAGGGCCTTGCCCTGCTCGGTGGTCAGCTGGCGCGGGTCCGCCCGCGTGAACGCGTCAGCCCGGCAGTGCCGACACGCCAACTGGCACGCCCGGGTGACCTCCCACACCAGGACGTGGGGCCGATCGCCGGCGTCGTGGTGCAGGGTGCGCACCACTCCCTTCGACTGCGGCTGGTGCATGGCATGTGGGTGCGACATGCCCGCGATCCTACAACCAGTAGTACTCAGCGACGGGGGCGGCCGACCAGCAGAGCGGCGCGGCGTGGCTGCCGAGGCTCCGACGACCAGTGGGAAACGCGGCGTGCAGCTGGCCGTCGGTGAATGCCTGACCCTGGACCCTGCGCGGCTGGGTAGGCTGAGGCCAGTCCAACAAGATAGGGGCCTGCCGGTGAAGGGCATCGTCGTGTTCTCCGGGTCGGCGCATCATGAGCTGGCCGACGAGATCTGTGACCACCTGGGGCTGAGGCGCTCCGGCGTCAAGATCTCCCGTTTCAGCAACGACTGCCTCCAGGCCCAGTTGCTGGAAAACTGCCGCCAACGCGACGTCTACATCGTGCAGCCGCTGGTGCCTCCCACCCAGGAGCACCTGATGGAGCTGCTCCTGATGATCGACGCCGCCCGCGGCGCGTCGGCAGGTCAGATCACCGCCGTCATCCCGCACTACGCCTACGCCCGCTCCGACAAGAAGGACGCCTCGCGCATCTCCATCGGCGGCAAGCTGGTGGCCGACATGCTCGCGACGGCAGGCGTCGACCGGGTGCTCACCATGGCGTTGCACGCACCGCAGGTGCACGGCTTCTTCTCGGTGCCGGTGGACCACCTCACCGCGCTGGGCGTCATCGCCGACCACTACCGCGAGCGGGACCTCACAGACTGCGTCGTCGTCTCCCCGGACCTGGGCAACGCCAAGCAGGCCACTCTCCTGTCGCGGCTGCTCAATCTCCCCGTCGCCGCGGGCTCGAAGCAGCGGCTGGCCGACGACCGGGTGGTCATCGACGCCATCGTCGGCGACGTCCGTGGCAAGCGCGCCATCGTGCTCGACGACGAGATCGCCACCGGCGGCTCAATCGTGGAGATCGTGCGCGCGCTGCAGGCCTTCGGCGCCGCCGAGGTGAGTGTCGCCTGCACGCACGGGCTGTTCACCGGCAACGCGGTCGAGAAGCTGCTGAGCGTGGACGCCATCAAGGAGATCGTGTCGACCAACACCGTGCCTGCACCAGAGAACTTCCCGGGCCTCACGTGCCTGAGTGTCGCTCAGTTGTTCGCCAGCGCCATCGACCGGATCCACAACGGCCGCTCCGTCTCGAAGCTGTTCAACGACGTGGATCCGTCGCACGCCCCGCCGCCCCAGCCGGAGGGTCTCTTCTGACCCCGTGGATGCGGGTCAGTCGCCCAAGCCCCGGCGGCGACGCAGCCTCTCGAGCACCTCGCGCCAGCTCGGCACGAGGACACCCTGGGATTCCATCAGCGTGCGGAGCTTCCGGCGGCTGAGCAGAATCCCGCCGATGCCGACGATGAAGAACGGCGCCTGCAGCGCCCACGCCAGGCGCAGGTGCTCCGGCGTGTAGGCGTTGCCGCCCGCGATCCAGTCGAGGAACACGCCCATCAGCAGGATGAGCAGGGTGCCGCCGGTGAACGCTCCGGTGATGACGATGCCGTTGGCCGCCCCCAGCCGCGTCGACGGCAACGACGTGCGGGGGAAGTCGAAGCCGATGCCTGTGCCCGGTCCGCCCACGGCGAGGACCAGCACCAGCAGGAACAGCAGCGCCCCCGGGGCGCGCCCCGGCCAGAGCAGCACCGCGGCCCACACCACGATCAACGAGCACACCACGATGAGCGCCAGCGTGCTGCGGCGCAGCGGATGCCGGGCGGTGAGGGCGCCGATGACAGGCCCCGCGAACATCGACGCGACAGACAGCACCGTGAACAGCCCGGACGCCTGGAGCTGCGACAGTCCTTGGGCGACGACCAGGTACGGCATGCCCCACATGAAAAGGAAGGCGTTCATCGAGAAGCCGGAGGTGAAGTGCACCCAGAAGCCGAGCTGCGTCGCCGGATGGCGCGTCACGTCGGCGATCCGCCCCGGGATCTCGCGCAGCGGGTCGACGACGATGCCCGCGTCCTCCCCCGGCGGGGCGTTGCGCACCCACCCGATGATCGCCAGCACCGCCAGCGCGCTGGCGCCGGACACCATGAGGAGCCCCAGCCGCCAGCCGAGGAGCTGGATCACCGGCAGCACGATGATCACCGAAGCGATCTGGCCGAAGCCGGCGAACATGCCGGTGATCTGGGTGAGCACCGGGATCCGACGCGGTTCGAACCAGCGGGGCAGGAGTTTGAGGATGCCGTTGAAGATGCAGGCGTCGCCCACGCCCAGCAGGATCCGGGCGACATAGGCCAGCGGCAGCTCGGTGGCCAGGGCGAGCACCATCTGGCCAGCGACGATCACCAGGATGCCGCCGGTCAGCACGACGCGCGATCCGTACCGGTCGAGCAGCAGCCCGACGGGCACCTGGGCCAGCGCGTAGACCGCGAGCTGCAGCACCACGAAGGTAGAGATGATGCCCGGTGTGGTGCCGAAATGCTGGGCGGCCTCGAGCCCGGCCACGCCGAGCGAGGTGCGGTGCATGACGGCGACCGCGTAGGCGAGGAGGGCAACGCCCCACACCACCCAGGCCGCTCGGCCGTACCCGCTTGTACTCACAAAACGAACCCTACTCGTGTCGGTTACGGAGCCAGTGATTCGGAAAGCAAGCGCTGGAGGACCCGGCGGTAGCCGGCCCGCAGCACCGGCACGGCGAGCCAGTGGAGCCTGCGTGGCCACCACGGCAGGTGCACCGCCTGCCGCCAGATGACGGTGGCCCCGCCGTCGTCGGGCAGGCACTCCACGCGGATCAGCCCACGGATGGCGCGCCCCTGCTTGCGCAGCCGGGCCGAGCAGCGGCCGGGACCCGCGTCGATGTGTTCGACGACCATGGGGTCGTCGAAGCCGAACGGCCCGATCGCGGTGCGGGCGACGAACCGCACACCGGTCTCCAGTTCGGCGAACGAGGGCGCGGGGGCCAAGGTGGTGAAGGGGATGTGCCTGCTGTGGGCTCGGAGGTCGAGCACGCGGCTGAGCGCTTCGGGAGGCGGACAATCGGCGTGCAGCGTGACCGTGAAGCGGCTCATGGGCCCCAGCCTACGAGGTCGCGACCGGCTCACCGCGACCCCCGAAATGGGGGTGGTAAACCGCGGGGACGGATGCCAGAATGAAATTGGCGTGCCCGTGTCGCATCTTCCCCGCCCGCTCCTGATGGGCGGCGGGTGGAAGTTCCGCCGGGCCCTGGGACAGCGTCCGCCTCGTCTATTCCCGAGGAGCATCATGTCCACGACGGAAACGGCCCCAGCCCCCACCCCCATCCGCGCGATGGAGCGACGCACCGCCCAGCACCGTCGCTACCTGATGTGCCGGCCGGAGCATTTCACGGTCACCTACGCGATCAATCCCTGGATGGAGCCGGGCAGGCCCACCGACACCGCCCGCGCCATCGCGCAGTGGCAGAAGCTGCACGACCTGTATCTGAGCCTGGGCCACGAGGTGGAGCTGATCGAACCGGTCCCCGGCTATCCCGACATGGTCTACACGGCCAACGGCGGCTTCCTCATCGACGGCCGCGCCTACCTGCCGAAGTGCCTCTTCGAGGAGCGGGCCGGGGAGGCCCCGGCGTTCGCCGAGTGGTTCCGCACCCACGGCTTCGACACAGTGGAGCCGACGGAGGTCAACGAGGGCGAGGGAGATTTCCTCCTTGTCGGCAACACCATCCTGGCCGGCACCGGGTTCCGCTCCACGGACGACAGCCACCGCGAAGTGGGGGCCATCTTCGGCCGCGACGTGGTCTCGCTGAACCTCATCGACGCGCGCTACTACCACCTCGACACAGCCATCGCCGTGCTCGACCCCGTCCAGGGCACGGAGCACGGGGCGCCGGCCAGGGCCAACATCGCGTACCTGCCCGGGGCCTTCGACGCGGCCAGCCGCGCCATCCTCGAGGACCGCTACCCCGACGCCATCCGCGTGTCGGACGAGGACGGTGCCGTGTTCGGGCTGAACTGCGTGAGCGACGGCTACAACGTCGTCATCGCGCCCGGGGCCGAGGACTTCGCGAACCAGCTGCGCGCACGCGGCTACAACCCCATCCCGCTCGACCTGTCCGAGCTGCTGCTCGGGGGCGGCGGCATCAAGTGCTGCACCCTGGAGCTGCGCGGCAGCCACATGGCGACGGCGGGCCCGCACCCCGAAGGTGCGGAGGCGCACGTCGCCCACAACTACCACCCGCTGCCGGTGACGATCGCGTCCGCCGAGGGCGTCTGGATGACCGACGTGGACGGGAGGCGCTATCTCGACCTTCTCGCCGCCTACTCGGCGGTGAACTTCGGCCACCGCCATCCGGCACTCGTCGACGCCGCCACCCGCCAACTGGAGCGGGTCACGCTCACGAGCCGCGCCTTCATGACCGACCGCCTCGAGCCGTTCGCCGAGGCGCTCGCGAGGCTCTGCGGCAAGGACTTGGTGCTGCCCATGAACACCGGCGCCGAGGCCGTCGAGACCGGCATCAAGGTGGCCCGCGCCTGGGGTTACCGCGTCAAGGGCATCCCCACGGACAAGGCGCGCATCATCGTGGCCGCGGGCAACTTCCACGGCCGCACCACCACCATCATCAGCTTCAGCGACGACCCCGTGGCGCACAACGACTTCGGCCCGTTCACGCCCGGTTTCGACGAGGTGCCCTACGGGGACGCCGGCGCCGTCGCCGCCGCCATCACGGAGGAGACTGCGGCGGTGCTCATCGAGCCGATCCAGGGTGAGGCGGGCGTGATCATCCCGCCCCGGGGCTACCTGCGGCGAATCCGCGAGATCTGCGACGAGCGCAACGTGCTGTTCATCGCCGACGAGATCCAGTCAGGACTGGGCCGTGTCGGCGAGACCTTCGCCTGCGACCGGGAGGGCGTCGCGCCCGATCTCTACCTGCTGGGCAAGGCGCTCGGCGGAGGCATCCTGCCCGTCTCCGCCGTCGTCGGGGACCGCGCGGTGCTCGGCGTGCTGCGCCCCGGGGAACACGGCTCCACCTTCGGCGGCAACCCGCTGGCCGCGGCGGTGGGGCTGCGCGTGGTGGAGATGCTGGAGACCGGCGAGTTCCAGGAGCGTGCACGCAGGCTCGGCGAGCATCTCGCCCAGGGGCTCGGGAGGCTGCTCGGGCACGGCGTCACGGCCATTCGCGTGGCCGGCCTGTGGGCGGGCGTCGACATCGATCCCCCGCTCGGCACCGGGCGCGAGATCAGCGAGAAGCTGATGGCGCGCGGCGTCCTCGTCAAGGACACGCACGGGCAGACCATCCGCATCGCGCCGCCGCTGGTGATCGGCGAGACGGAGATCGACTGGGCGCTGGAGCAACTCCGCCTGGTGCTGGAGAGCTGAGGCGCGCTCAGTCTGCCAGCGTCGAGGCGTCGATCACGTAGCGGTAGCGCACCTTCGAGGCCACCACGTTGTCGTAGGCCTCGTTGATCTGGCTGGCCGGGATCACCTCGATGATGGGCCGGACTTCGTAGTCGGCGCAGAAGTCGAGCATCTCCTGGGTCTCGCGGATGCCGCCGATGTTGGAGCCGGCGATGACGCGGTTGCCGCTGATGAGGCGGCCCAGGCCGACGGTGGCGTTGCCGTCCGACGGGAGGCCGACGTTGACGACGACACCGTGGGGCCTGGTGAGGCCGACGAGGACGTTGAGGTCCACGCCGTCTGAGATGGTCGACAGCACGATGTCGAAGGAGGCGCGCATCTTCTTCATGGCGTCGCGGTCCTGGGTGGAGACGTAATCCGACGCGCCGAGCTTCAGCCCGTCGTCGCGCTTGGCGAGCGTGCGGCCGAATACGGTGACGTCTGCGCCCATCTTGGCGGCGAACTGCACGGCGACGTGGCCGAGCCCGCCCATGCCGATGACGGCGACCCGCTTGCCCGGCCCGGCGCCCCAGTGCTTCAGCGGGCTGTAGGTGGTGATGCCGGCGCACATGAGCGGCGCCGCGTGCTCGAGCGACATCTCGTCCGGCACGCGCATGAGGTAGTCCTGCTCGACGGTGATGCCCTGCGAGTAGCCGCCGGCGGTGGGTTCGCCGTCGCGGCCGCGGTCGTTGTAGGTGCCGACGGTGCGCTGGCCGGCGGGCGCGGTGCAGAACTGCTCCTCGCCGTCGCGGCACATCTCGCACTCGCCGCAGGAGTCCACGAAGCAGCCCACGCCGACACGGTCGCCGACGGCGAACTTGGTGACCTCTGGGCCCACCTTCGTGACCACGCCTGCGATCTCGTGACCCGCGACGAGCGGGTAGGTGGTGTCGCCCCATTCGGAGCGCGCGGTGTGGATGTCGGAGTGACAGATGCCCGCGTAGGCGATCTCGAAGTAGACCTCTGTGGGGCCGGGTTCCCGGCGGGTGATGGTGGTCTTCTCGTACCGGCCGGTGGGCGAGTCGATGGCGTAGGCGATGACCTCAGGCATGAACCCGAGGTTACTCGCCGCCCAAACCGACGAGCCATTCGGCGTCGGACTCCGGCCCGGGCATGGGCGCCTCGGCGCTGGCGTCCGGAACGGTGCAGTTCATGGGCTCGCCGGGGGGCGGGCCGAATTCCTTGCCGCCGAAGATGACGTCCTTGGCGTAGGCGTAGTACGCGTCGTGTTCGCCCGTATCGTACGGGTTGTCCAGCGCGCAGCGGCCCACGTAGTAGCCGATGACGTCTGCCCAGACCTCGGTGACCTTGCTGCCGGCGTACTCCGAGAAGCGGCCTTCCTTGGCGTACAGCTTTGTGAAGTCGGTCCAGTAGGCCGGCTCCGAGTAGCGGTCCGAGTTGAGCACGTGGGCCAGCTCGTGGGCGACGAGGCGGGTCAGGCGTCCCTCGTCACCGGAATCCAGCGCGCGCTGGAACTTGGCGAAATCCAGGGAGACGTAGCCGCTCCTGGTGAGGCTCCAGTCGCCCCACGCGTAGCCGCGGATGTTGGTGGTGTTGATGCCGACGGTGCCGGTGACCTTGCTCTGCAGATCCGTGCGGTAGGAGGTGCACTCCATGGCGTCGAGGGTCTCCCAGAGGATCTTGATCGACGGGCGGCGCGCCTCGGTCCACTGCGAGCCGGCCAGCTTGAACCCGAAGTTGGCGGCGAGCTGCGCCTGGATGTCCTCGATGGACGCGCCGTCGGGGAACGGGAAGGTGGAGGCGCAGGGGCTGGGGATGCCGGTGACGGGGACGACCGGCTCAGGGGCGATCGGCAGCGCATCCGCGGTGGTGGCGGCGATCGAGCCAACCGCTACAGCAGCCAGCGCTGCGAGCGAGGCGATCCATGTGCGCACGTGTTGTCTCCGATGATCTTCGTCGATTCCGACAAGACAAGAGTTCCTTAGAATTCTCAGGAAATCAAGCCCGGCCAATGCTACCGGTTGCCATCACTCACGGCGGCTGATTGCCGATGCCCGCCCGAGTTATCCACAGCCCTCGCGCTGAGTGCAGGAAGTGACCCCTTCGCGGCCTAGATTCGCGTTCGCAGGAGGGGGCCAATGCTCAACACGGACAGACCGACGAAACCAGACCTCACACCGCCCTCGGCGCCGCGGCCCGAGGCGGTCCAACTCCGAGCCCGGCGCAGCCCGAAGCTCATCGCGCTGGGTGTGCTGCTGGTGACGCTGGGCGGCATAGGCGCCGCGCTGCTCTACACGATGAACGCGGACCAACGGGCCGTCGTGGCCATGGCAACCGATGTGGCCAGGGGAGACGTGGTGGACCGCGACGACCTCATGGTGCTCGAAGTGCCCGGTTCGCTGGCGGTCGCGGCGGAGGGTGCCGAATCGCTGGAGTTGCTCGTCGGGCAGATCGCGCGCACAGATCTGCCTCAGGGGTCCTTCCCCCTGAGCCGCCACGTGGGTGAGGACCCGCTCCCCGCAGGACAGACCCTCGTGGGCCTCCGGTTGGCGCCCGGTAAATTGCCGGCCAGCGACCTGCCGCCCGGCACCACGGTGCGCCTGGTCGGGCTGCTCGACGGTGCCGACACCGCCGTCGACGCCCTGGTTGCCACCCGCCCGCAACTGCTCGACGACGGCGCCAGCTACGCGCTCGACGTCCAGGTGGCAGACGGGGAGGCCGACACCGTCGCCAGGCTGTCGGCAGCGGATCAGGTGGCCCTCGTCGTGACGACGGAGGGCTGATGGCTGTCATCCTCCTCACCTCCGCCACCGGCGCCCCCGGCGTGACGACGGCGTCGCTCGGCCTCGCGCTCACCTGGCCGCGCCACGTGCTGTTGGCAGATTGCGACCGCGAACCCGGCCAGTCGGTGCAGGCCGGTTATCTGCGGGGCATGGACCACGGGGGCCGGGGCCTCATGAGCCTCGCGCACCTCAACCGGGAGGGCAGCCCGTTGGCCCCAGAGCTGTGGCGCCAGACCCTCCCCCTCGTCGACGGCGGCGACGTGCAACGGCGGTTCCTCCCCGGGTTCACCTCCCCTGGCGCGTCCCGGCTCTTCGAGCATGTGTGGCCGGTCCTCGGCGAGGCGCTCGAATCGCTCGACGGCCAGGGCGTGGACGTGCTGATCGACGCGGGTCGCCTCTCGACGGGCGGCCTCCCGCTGGGGCTCCTCAGCGCCACGGACGTGGTCCTGCTGACCGTCCGTTCCTCACTCGTTCTCTGGCGGGGGCGCGGATCCACCTGCCCACGCTGAGTGACCAAGTGGCGGCGCTTCCTCAGCAGCCGGCTGTGGGCCTGGCCGTGGTGGGCGCCGGACGGCCGTACTCCGCCTCGGAGATCGCGGCCCAATTCGCCGTGCCCGTCTGGGCCGAGGTGCCGTGGGAGCCGAAGTCCGCCGACGTCCTGAGTGACGGCGAGCGCGAGCCGCGCCGGTTCTTCGAGGGATCGTTCATGGGCCGGCTGAGGGCTGACGCGAAGGCGGTCTCCGATCGACTCAGCCGGGCGCGACAGGTGGCGACGCTGGTGAGCGGAGGTGCCAGATGAGCGTGCATGAACTCCCACCGTTGTCAGGGGCGCTCGGCAGGCTCGGCGCCTCCCCGGCCGGGCCCACGCTGCCGACGCGGGCCTCACGCGGTGCCAGCTCGCCCGCCACGCCACCGCGCCTCCCTGGGCCGCCGTCGACCGTGGACTGGCAGCTGGTGGTGACACTCCGACGGGAGGCGGCCGAGGCGATCTCGCTCGCCGGTTCCGAATGGCTCAACGGCCACGGCCAGCCCATGCCTGAGGCCGATAGACGCGTCCAGGGCCGCTCCATCATCCGACGCGTGGTCCACGCTCACGCCCAGGCACTCGGCGACTCCGGCGAGGCGCTGTGGCCCATGGAACTCGAGACGCGCTACGCCGACGCCGTGGAGAGCGCCATCTTCGGCTACGGGCGGCTCCAACCGCTCTTCGAGATCCCGGAGGCCGAGAACATCGAGATCCACGGCTGCGACTCCGTGATGATCCAGTACGGCGACGGCAGGCGGGTGGCCCACCCCGCCGTCGCGGATTCCGACGAGGAGCTGGTCGACGCGATCCGCTTCCTGGGCGAGACCGCCTCGCCGCCGCGCCCCTTCGACGACCTCCATCCGACGATGACCCTCGCCCTCGGGAGCCGCTTCCGCCTGCACGCGATCGGCTTCGGCCTGTCGTACCGGCCGAGCGTCGTCATCCGGCAGCACCGGCTCACCGACGTGACGCTGTCAGACCTGGCCGAAACCGGCATGTTGCCGCCGTACGTCGCCAGGCTGCTGCAGTCGGCGGTGCTCGCCAGGAAATCCGTGGTGATCTCGGGAGACCAGGGGGCCGGCAAGACCACCCTCCTGCGGGCACTGATTGCCGCCATCCACCCCAACGAACGATTCGGCACCCTGGAGACGGACTACGAACTCCTGACCCACCTGCTGCACAACCGTCGCAACGTCCTCGCCCTCCAGGCCCGCGTGGGGATGGGCGAGACCTCCGGCGGCGTCGGGGTCGGCGACTACACCGTCGCAGACCTCATCCCCGAGGCGCTGCGGCAGAACCTCACCCGGCTGGTCGTCGGAGAGGTGCGTGGCGCAGAGGCTGGCGCCATGTTTGAGGCCCTGCAATCGGGCGCGGGGGTGCTGAGTACCACGCACTCCCACTCGGCCACCTCCACCATCGACCGTCTGGCCGCGCGGGTGGCGCAGGGACGCGTGCTCAGCATCGAGGACGCGATGAACCAGATCGCGCACCACATTGACTTCCTCGTGCACGTGCAACTCACCGACGACACGTGGCGCGGCGGTCAGCGTCGCCGCTTCGTCTCGGAGGTGCGCCAACTCACCGGGTCCGTCGAAGCCGGCCGCCCCGCCACGCACCTCGTCTACCGGGCGGCAACCGCCTCCCAGCAGGAGTGGTTCCAGCCTGAGGCCGCCATGTCCGCGGAACTCGCGGAGTTCGACGGGGCGTCGCTGTGGGGGTGATGGTGGCGGCCGCCATGGGGTGCGCGGTCGGGTTGGGCCTCACCCTGCTGGTGGCTGGTCTACGCCGCGCCCATCCCCTGTCCACAGCTTCATCCACAGGCCTGTGGACAAGACTCAGGCAGTGGTGGACAAGCCTCACGCCGCGTCGCAGAGCGTGGTTCGGAGGCGCCCTGGGCGCCGGCGTTCTGGTGACCGTCATCACGGGGTGGCTGCCCGCCCTGCTGTTGGTGCCCGGTGCGGCGATCATCGTGCCACTGCTGCTCATGGCCCCGCCGAACCGGGAGATCGAGGTGATCGCGGCGCTGGACAGGTGGGTCAGGCTGCTCGCCACCGCGCTCTCCTCGGGCAAGTCCATCCGTGATGCCATCTTCGCCACCCGGCAACAAGTGCCGCCAGTCCTCACCGAGCCGGTCGTCCGGCTGTGCGTGCGCCTCGATCAGCGGTGGACGATGCGTGACGCGCTTTTCGCGCTCGCAGATGAACTCCGCTCAGCAGATGCCGACGCGGTGGTCGCCGCCCTGGTGATCGCCGCAGGCCGTGGTGGGGCCGGTGCCCGTGCCACCCTCGCGGCGCTCTCGGACACCAGCCAGGACCGGCTGCGCGCATTGCGGGAAGTGGCGGCCGAGCGCGCGAAGCCCAGGGCGGTCGTCCGGCAGGTCACCTACATCACCTTGGCCGTGCTGGGCGCGGCCCTGCTCTTCAACGGCGAGTTCTTCGCGCCCTACCGCTCCCCGCTGGGGCAACTGCTCGCCGTCACCCTGGCCTGCGCCTACCTGGGCTGCCTGGTGGTGCTGCGGCGCCAGACCGTGCCGCCCATGGCGCCGCGCTTCCTGAGGAGCCGGTCGTGATGATGGGGCTGGCGATCGCCTTCGGCATGCTCACGGGCTTCGGGTCGTTGCTGGTGATCCGCGGGGCACTCACTGCGCCCGTCCGGCTGGACGACGCGCTGGCGCTGCTCGACCGGCGACAGACCCCGGCCGAACCAGCCGGTTCCGTGGGAGTCGACAACTGGGGTGAGCGCCTCCACCGTCGGCTCAGGCTGCCGCTCACCGCCCGGCAACAGCGGCTGCTGCTCATGCAGGACCGCACCGTCGGCGACTTCTTCGTGGAGAAGCTCGTCTGGACGGTCACTGGATTCTTCCTCCCCGCCCTCTGGGGCGGGCTGCAGTTCGCGATGGGACGCCCGGTCGGCCTCACTCCCTTCCTGGTGGCGCTGGCCGGAGCGACCGCCGGCTACTTCATCGCGGATCTCCGGCTGCGCTCCGGCTCCGAGGAACAGAAGCGCTCAGCGGTCGACGGGATCCACACGTTCTTCGACCTGGCCGTGCTGGAACGCCTCGCCAACGCCTCGGCCGCGCAGGCTGCGGCGAACGCGGCCGCCATCTCCGACGCCGCGCTGTTCAGGCGGATCTCCGCCGGGCTCGAGCGGGCGCGGATGGAGCAGGTGCAACCGTGGCCGGAGCTCCGGCGCATCGCGGCGGAGTGGGGCATTCCGGAACTGGCAGACTTCAGCGACGTCATGCAACTCGAAGAGCAGGGCGCCGGTGTCGCCGACGCCCTCCGCGCCCGCGTGCGCGAACTGCGCGACGCGCACCTCAGCCAGCAGAAGGCGAAGGCGCAGGAGGCCAGCGAGGCGATGACCCTCTGGATGACCATCCCCGCGCTCCTGCTCGGCGTCGCCCTGGTCGCCCCGGCGCTCCTCACCCTGATCGGGGGTTGATGTCAAGCCTTTCTCCCCCTGTGGACAACTTTTTCGACTTTCCTGCCGACCTGTGGAAAACAGGTGTACCGAGCTCCCCATCAACCAGAGTGTCCTTTGAGGAGGAACCATGTCAGCAATCCACCAGACCGTAGAACTCATCGTCCGCACCCTCGTTCCGGCCCCGCGGCGCGACGAGCGTGGCCTCAGCCAGAGCACCGAGAACGCCATCCTGCTCGCGGGAGCGGCCGGCATCGCCGTCATCATCATCACGGTCATCACCGCCTACGTGACCGACAACCTGCCGGGCTGACGTGAGGACTCTCGGCATCCGGTTGGCCTCGGCGGGCTCGGCGATCCTCGCCTTGGGCGCGCTGCTCGTCGGCGTGCCGTGGTTCCTGTACCGGTTCACCGACGCCACCCACCTGCTGGGGGTCGACTGGGTCGCGGCCCTCACCCTGGGGGCAGATTCCCGGCTCATCCTGGGGCTCTTCAGCGTCGTGGCCTGGGCCGCGTGGGCGGTCGTGGCGCTCACGGTGCTGCTGGAGCTGATTGCGGTCCTCAGCAGGCAGCGGATCCGCGTGACGCTGCCGGGCACCGGCTGGCTACGTCCGGCCGTCGGCGCCCTCGTGATGGCGGCGGTGGCCTCCCCCACCCTCGCCATGGCAGATGGCGGCACCGCCCCACTTGTCGCAGAGCCACCACGCGCTCCTGCCGCCGCGGGGATGGACGCGACGGCGCCCGCCGCCTCGTCAACCGCCCCAGCCGGGCGTAGCTATACGGTGCAGCCCGGTGACGAGCTCTGGGCCATCGCAGAGCGCGAGTTGGGTTCGGGAGAGCGCTGGCGGGAGATCGTGGCGCTGAACGAGGGCGTCTCGGACGTCTCGCATCTCCACCCGGGCGACATCCTCACCCTGCCCGAAGACGCCGCAGAACCTCCGCACACCGTGGTGGTTCAGGAAGGCGACACCCTCTGGCACATCGCCGGCGCCGAACTGGGAGATCCCAGCCGCTGGCCTGAGCTGCACCGCGCCAACGCCGACATGGTGGCAGACCCGGACCTGATCGAGGTGGGGTGGGAACTCCGCCTACCTGAGGGCACTGCAGGCGCCGTCGCTCCCGTCGCAGAACCGGCCCCCGAGGCAGTCGCCGAGCCGACGACTCCCCCCACCGTCGAGCAGGCCGAGTCGCCCACCACGTCCCAACCGGGGTCACCCGAGGAGGCGGTTGCTGAGGCCGTCGGCCGGGGGTACCCCATCGACGCGGCGCCACCGGAGCACCCTCAGGATCCCGCTGCCGCGGCTGGCCAGGAGGCCACAGAGACAGACGAAGCTGCGGACGCCGACGATCAGGACACCGGATCAGCGGAGGACTTCTCCGGGATGCTCGAACCCGTGGGCGCGGCGCTGGCCAGTTCCGTGCTGCTCGGCGTGGCGACGCGGCGTCGGGCACAGGTGCTCGCCCGGGCGCTGGGCCGGCGCCTGATCCCCGTGCCCCGGCAGGTCTCGCAGTTCTGGACGGCGTTGGCGCACAGATCCGAGACGGGGGTGGCCGGGGCCCCAGCTTCCGGACCCACCGCCGTGGTGCTCGGGTGGGACGGCGAGGAAGCCGTCAACGCGGACCTCGAGGCCGAGCGAGCCGTCCTGTTCGACGGCGACGAGGCCGTGTCGGCGCTCGGTGCCATCGTGACGGAATTGTCCTGCAACCCGTCGGCGAGCAGCGTGTCGCTGGTCGTGGTGGGCGGCGACGACTGGGTGCGGGCCATCGACGACCCACGCGTCAGCAGCGAGAACGATACGGCGGCGGGCCTTCACAGGCTGGCACGCCTCTGTTCCGAGCGCCGACTCGCGATGCGCCAGGGCACGCTGGCCGCCATGCGCGCAGACGACGACCTGCGCGATGCCTTCGCGCCCACCGTCGTCGTCTTCCTCGAACGTCTGGAACCTGCTCACCTCGACGCGGTGGGCGATGCCCTCGCGCTGGGCGAGGTGGGCGTCTCAGTGGTGGCGCCGACAGTGGGCCCATCCCCCCTGCGCTTCGCCCAGGTGCTCGTCAGCGAGGAGCAGGGTCTGTTCCGGGGTCGCACGTTCACCCCTCAACTCGTCACCGCCCCGGCCCGCCGAGCGCTCGTCGAACTGTTCGCCACCACCGGCCGGCTCGACACGGAGCCTGCGCCCTGGTGGAAGGGCGACGACGATCTCCCACCCAACGTTCTCCCCCTCCCCCGGCTGGACCGCCCCGAGGAGCGACCCATGACCACCAGGCTCAGCTCACCGCCCCATCCCGTGCTCTCCCTCCTCGGGCCGGTGGAACTGGGCGGGACCACCGGCATCGCCCCCACCCGAGCGCTGGGGCAGTGCCTGGAATACTGTGCCTGGCTGCTCCAGAACCCCGGCGCCACGCCCAGCCGGATGCTGCGCGACCTCCAGGTGGCGGATGCCACCCGCCGCTCGAACATGAGCTGGCTGCGCACCTGGTTGGGGGCGGACCCAGCCGGCCAGCCCTACCTACCGGACGCCTACACCGGAAGGATCGCGCTCGACGAACGCGTCACCTCGGATTGGGAGCAGTTCGTCGCCCTGCTCAGCGGCGGCGTGAACATGGCGGGTAGCCACGCCCTCCGGGACGCCCTCGCCATGGTCCGCGGCGAGCCGCTCGGCACCTTCGGGTTCCAGTGGCAATGGGCCCAGCAACTGCGCGCCGACATGATCGCGATGATCGTCGACGCCGCCTGCGTCCTGGCGGACCGCTCGCTGGACCAGGGAGACCTCGAGACCGCCATGTGGGCCATCGCCCGGGGTCGGCTCGGCTCACCCTCAGACGACGCGCTCGCCGTGCGCGAGATCGAGGCCCTCCTCAGGACTGGGAGTCAGGCCGACGCGGAGCACGCGGTCGTCCGGCTCAACCGGGCGCTGCGGGCTGAAGGCCGTGACCTCGAGCCGGCACTCGCCATCCGGGTCCAGGACGCGATGCAGACACCCGCCCGGCGCGCCCTGTCCGAATGAGGAGGGGCGGGCGGCAACCGCCACCCGCCCCGCTTCACATCAACCGCTCAGGGATCAGACGCGTTCCTTGAACAGCACGATGTTGTTGAACACCCACTCGTTGCTCTGGGTGAACGTGTACCCACCGGTGGGCTTCGCATGCGCCTGGTACACCGTCACCTTCGCGTAGGAGCGGCAGCCGCCCCGGCCGGTGGCAGGCGTGTCGCACTCGGTGCGCCACATGCGGCCGTCGGTCGCGGTCCATGCCCCCGTGAACCCCAGCGGGTTCTTCGCCCAGTCGGCGCGGGTCATGTACGGCAGGTAGGTGAGGTTGTTGAACGCCCAGCCCGTGGTGCGCACGAACTTCCCGTCGTCCACCTTGATGGTCGTGGCCCAGATGTAGGTCCAGCAACGCTCGGTCTGCGAGTACGCCTCACACGTGGTCTGCCACTTGCGGCCGTTGAGGTCGTGGTAACCCGGCAGCGTGTAAGGAGGCGTGCGCACGAAGTCCGGCTTACCGGGCGACGCGGGCGGCGTGACCGGCGGCTTCGTCGGCTCCACCTCGCGCAGCACCACGGGGTAGGCCCAGGCGTTGACCGCGCTGGTGGCGCTCTCCTGGAACGAGATCAGGATGGTGCCGTCCTCGCCCATCAGCGTCTCCAGGTCTGCTGCGTCCAACGCCAACCGGACGGTGGAGGCACCTGTGCTGATGGCCTTCTCGACGGAGCCGAGCAGACGCCCACCCATGTCATCGCCCCACGGCGCGGCCGCGGTGTCGGAGGCGAGGTCACAGGTGGAGAAGCCCCACTCGTCGCCCTCACAGCTGGACACCCAGACCGGGATGGCGGCGGGGTTGCCGTTCCAGGCGAAGGCACGCAGCGTGCCGGCCTTGGCGCTGGCGACGGAAATGGTGGCCCCGTCGTCGTCGAACGACACGTCCTGGACGGTGAGCGCACGGCTCGCGTCCAGACCCGCGATGGTCACGCCCCGGGCGGCGGACTGGTAGATGGTCTGAGGCGACTCGACGCCGAGCAACGCCTGATCGGGGATCTGCGGCGTGTCCGGAGTGGTCGAACGACCCTCAGGCGCCGTGTAGCCGTCGAGGTAGGCGTGGCCCCAGCGGTACGGCTCGGACTGCTGGCTCCCGAACGGCGACCACGCGGTGCGCGTCTTGCCGATGAAGGTAGCCACGTCGGAGTCGTACGGCGTCACGTTGAGACCCAGGTAATCCGGGTCCACCACGTTGGTCGCCTGGGAACCCGTGGGGGCGGTGCTGGTCACCACTGCCGCAGGCAGGTTCTCCAGCGGGATCTTCACCTCGACGGTGAAACCGCCGTCGACGTAGGTGCCGTCCTCGTTGAGGTCGAAGTCGACAGCCACTTCCTGGCCGGGCGAGTTGGGCCCGCCCTCAACGGTGGCGGCCAGCGGACCGGACGAGAAGCCCTGGTGGTTGTCGGCGTCGCGGCTCCAGCACGGCCCGTTGGGGCCCTGACCCGCGGCACCCGAGGCGTCGTCCGTGAACGGCATGATGCCGGTCTTGAACGTCGTCGACGTGTCGCGCGACCCGCCGAGGGGATCGAGGAGCACCTCCACCGAATCCACCAGCCAGTGGCCGAAGCAACGCTCAGGCGTGGCGGCGGCGCTGGCGATGTTGTCCACCACGAACGCCTGGGCGTAGAGGGCGTCGCCGTGCCAGGCGAGCCTCACGGTGCTGCCCGCGCCGCAGTCGGTGCCGTCGGGATCACACGCCGCCCCCTCCCAGCGGCGGCCGATGTCGAGGGCGGGGCCGTAGAAGTCATCGGCGACACCGTCAACCACGGGCGCCACCTCAGCCTCGGGGATCACCGTGGTGGGCACCACGTACAGCCGCAGCGTCTCGGTGCTCGTCGAGCCGAGCGCGGTGGCCGTCGTCACGATCGGCACCTCCGCGATCCGCCCGCCCGGATCTGCCGGGTCAGTATGGGTGACGACGAAGTCGACCGTCGTCTGGGCGCCGGCGGCCAGCGCCGTGTACGGCTTGGTCACCTCGTCGACGGTGAAGCCGGCCGGAACGGTGACCGAGACGTTGCCGCTCTGGGGCACGGTGGTGCGGTTGCTGACGATCACGGGGATCGTCACCGACTCGCCGGCACCGATCTGGCGCTCAGCCGCGGAGCGACCCGACACGCGCGTGAACTCGTCGGCCCACGCCTCGTAGGAGGCGAAGTTGCCCCAGCGCTCGAACTGCCCCTCGACCCCGGCGACCAGCTGGACGCGGGAATCGTTGTAGGCGGTCACGGAGCCGTTGTCGAAGAGGGCCTCGATCTTGTAGCGGGCGAGCGCGGCATCCGCGGACGGGGTGACGGTGAGGGTCACGCTGGCTTCGGCGTTACTGGTGATGGGGCCGAGCTCGGGGTCGCCGGTGACGGTCCAGCCTTCGGGCAGCCCGAGGGTGACGTCGCCGGCGGCGATCGTGCCTTCACCCGACCTCGCCGTAACGGTCACGTCGAACGGCACGCCGGGGGCCTGGAAGTAGTCGCCGACGTCGATCGTGTAGGTCGAACCCAACGGCATGCCGCCGGGATCAGCGACGAGGGTGCCGAAGAGAATGGCGTCGTCGCGCGCGTTCGCGGCGGTGCCGTTGGGCTGGAACGGCACCAGCGACTGCGCGATGCCGTAGCGCTGACAGAACGGCTCGAACACACCGGTGTGCTTGGTGCGCGCCTGGGTGGGGTGCGCCCGGTTGCCCTCGCGGCCAACCTGCGCCCACGTCATCGGGGTGCCCGGCTCCATGCCCTGCACGTTGCCCTCGAGCCACGTGTACGGCGACTCGAACCCGGTCCACGTCCCCACGACGGTGAATTGGTTGTTGTCGGCCGGCACGAAGCCCGCGTTGCATTCAGCGGCGAGCTGTCCGCCCGTGCCGTTGGTGGCTGCGCCGGAGGTGACCACCTTCACCTGCCACGGCTCCACCGCGTCGGGGCCGGTGAGCTGCTCGGGGAAGGCGTTGGGATCCGCGGCCATTTGCACCGCCTCCCAGTTCACCCGGCCCGAGTACTGGTGGTGGCCGTGCCCTGCGGGGCTGGGGGCCCATCCCATCAGGATCTCCGGCTGGGTCTGGCGGATGACGTGCACCACCTGGCGCTGGATACGCTCGGAGCCCCAGACGTCCTCGGTGAGGGCGGCGCTGGTGTTGTACCAGAAGTCCACTGCGTCGATGTTGTAGATGTCGTACACGCCCGAGCGGTAGAAGGAGGTGCGGTCCTCGTTCTCGCGGCGCAGGCCGAGATCCGGGCCGGCCTCGTCGCCGACCGAGTTCGAGCCGCCCTCGCCACGCGTGAGCATGACGACGCCGCACTTGACGTCGTAGCGGTCAGTCCAGACGCCACAGGGGGTGGTGAAACCGGCGTCATCATCGGGATGGGCCCAGATGCCGAGCACATCGATCTTGTTGGGATTGACCTCGGTGGTCACGGACGGCTCGCCCACGGCGAGCTCAACGTCCTGCGCCCACGCTGGGACTTGTAGACCGAAACCGACGGCCAATGCGCCGACCAGGGCTAGCAACTTGCGTCTCATCAGGAAACCTCCAATGGCAACGACGGCGTTGCCCTAGTTGGATGAGGATGATGGTCATACTAGGCATGACCTGTGTGCATTTGCGAGAGTCTGCGTGAAGTTGATTGAAAAGGGCTGTCAGCCCCGGGGCTCGGCGTCCGGAACGGGGCGCGCGAGGGGCGAGTCCGCATCTGAGGCCAGCGCGAACGTGCCCTCAGCCCGGCGCACGCCGTGCACCGGGTGCGTGGGGATGAGGTCTGCGAGGAACGCGTACTCCCGGCCGATGTGGGCCGCGCGGAGGTCGCCCTCCTCGCGGAGCTTCTCGAGGTTGCGCCACCAGTCGGCCAGGTCGCCCCAGCCGGGGGCGGCCAGCGAGCCGCCGAACTGCCGCACCGCCAGCGATGAGCTGAGCGAGGCGAACTGCAGTCGCTGCTCCAGGCTCCAGCCGGAGATGGTGCCCAGGATGATGGCGGCGGCGAACACGTCGCCGGCCCCCGTCGGGTCGATGGCGTCGACGGCGACGCTGGGGCAGTAGGCCTCCTCCCCCGTCGTGTTGTCGATGGCGTACGAGCCCCGCACGCCGTCGGTCACCACCGCCAGCGGCACGAGGTTGGCGAGCGCCCGGACGGCGTGGCTCGGCCGGTCCGTGCGCGTGTAGCCCATCGCCTCCACGGCGTTGGGGGTGAAGGCGTGGCACTGGCTGAGGGGGGCGAGGTGCGCCTTGTCCCAGCGCCCCGTCTCGTCGAAGCCGACGTCGGCGAACATCAGCGTGTTGTCGTGGCGGAGCTTGTCCCACCAGAGGCCGGGCCGCTTCAGGTCGACGGCAGCGGCGCGGGCTGCGGGGGCGGTGAGCAGGAGGTCGTCGAGGGGTTCAGGGAGGACGTGCTCGTGGGTGACCATGCCGCGGTCGCCCCTGAAGGCCATGGACACGGTGATGGCCGAGTGGAAGTTCTGGAAGCGCCGCGAGCAGGACAGGTCGATGTGTTCCTGGTTGGCCAGCGTGTCCCACATCCAGTCGGCGTAGGCGTCGTCGCCGAAGCCGGTGACCAGGCCGGTGCGCAGGCCCAGCCGGGCCGTCGCCGTCGACAGGTTCGCGATGCCGCCCGGGCAGGAGCCCATGCCGGTGCTGAACAGTTCCTCGCCGGGCTCCGGGAGCCGGGGCAGGCCGGTGAAGATCAGGTCGAAGAAGAGCGGGCCGGTGGTCACCACGTCCAGCGGCGGGTCGTCGTCGCTGCGCAGATCAGCGAGCGGATCCCAGTCCCAGCAGTCGTAACAGACGGGTTCCTGGTGCTGATGCTGGTTCATTCCTTCGACGCTCCTTCCAGCATGCCGCTGATGAAGTAGCGCTGGAGTAGCAGGAACACCAGGATGATGGGTGCCGCGATGATCACGCCCGCCGCGGCGAGCAGCGCGTGATCCGAGGTGTACTGGCCCTTGAAGATGGCCAGGCCGAGCGGCGCGGTGCGCCACTGCCCGCCGGGGCTCATGATCAGCGGGATGAGGAACTCGTTCCAGGTCCACATGAACATCAGCACGGCCACCGTCGCGATGGACGGCAGCGACGGCGGCACGATGATGCGCCACAGCGCGGCCATGCCGGAGGTGCCGTCGATGGCGGCCGCCTCGATGAGGTTGCGGGGCAGGGCGCGGAACTGGGCGCGCATCCAGAACGTGCCGAAGGCCACCGACTGCGCGATCTGCGGCGCGGCGATCGCCCAGATCGTGTCCGTGAGGCCCAGGTTGCGCAGGTCGAAGAACAGCGGGATGACGATGGCCTCGGCCGGCACCATCAGGCCCAGGAGGAACAGGTAGAACAGCACCGTGGACCCGCGGAACTGCATCGTGCCGAACGCGTAGCCGGCCAGGATCGACAGGACCAGCGCCACACTCACCACGAGGAGCGCCACCAGCAGCGAGTTGGTCAGCGCCGTGCCGAAGCGGCCCAGCTCCCACGCCGTGACGAAGTTCTCCCAGTGGAACGCTCCTCCCACGACGCCGATCTGCGGGCGCAGCGAGGTGAGGAGGATGGTGATGATGGGGAACAGCGCGAAGAGCGCGAAGAGGCTCAGGATGAGGTAGTTCATCAGCTTCTCGCCGGCCGAGACCTTCACCGTCGCACCTCCTTCTCTTCACCGATGCGCGACACGAACACGTTGATGATGAACACCAGCAGCGTCAGCACGATCGCGACGGCCGACGCGGAGCCCACCTGCTTGAGGTTGAACGCGCGGTTGTAGACCTCATAGCTGGGCACCGTCGTCGCCGTGCCGGGCCCACCGGAGGTGGTGACGTAGACCAGGTCGAACGTCTTCAGCGCGGCGATGATCGTCAGCACGAGCGCGGTGGTGATCTCGGCGCGGACGCTGGGCAGCGTGATGGCGAAGAACTCGCGCACCGGGCCGGCGCCGTCGAGGCGGGCCGCCTCATAGAGGTCGTTGGGGATCCGGCTCATGCCGGCCAGGAGCAGCAGCATGACCAGGCCGGTGGACAACCAGAAGCCGATCATGCCGACGGCGGGGAGCGCGAAGTCCGGGTCGCCCAGCCAGCCGCGCGCGAAGTCGCTCAGCCCGACGAGTTCGAGCACCGCGTTGAGCAGGCCGCGCGGCGAATAAATCTGGTACCAGGCGACGGCGACCACGACCAGCGCGATCACCTGAGGCATGAAAATCACGACGCGGAAGAACCCGAGGCCGCGAACCTGGCCGCGCCGCAGCACTGCGGCGAGCACGAGGCCCACCACCAGGGGCAGGATCGAGTAGAAGAAGATCAGGACCAGCGCGTGGCTGATGGCGGCGAGGAAGCGACGGTCGCCGAGCAGGTCTGCGTAGTTGCCCAGGCCCACGAAGGTGGACGGGCCGAAGCCCGGCCAGTCGTACAGCGAGAACTGGCCGGCCCTCAGCAGCGGATAGAGAAGGAAGGCGGCGTAGACGAGGAAGGCGGGCAGGAGGTACAGATAGGGCGTCGCCCGCCCGCGGATCACCGCGGACGGGTTGCCCTTCCCCCGCCTACCTCGACCTGCCATGGGTCACTCGCCCGTGAAGCCCTTGTAGTCGTCCTCGAACGCCTGCAGCACCTCGTCGGCCGAGCGCTGCCCGCCGAGGACCTCCTGGAGGCCCTGGCCCGCGGTGTCGGAGAACGTGGGCGTGGCGTAGTCGAGGTACGGCAGTAGCGTGCCCTCCTGGGAGACCTTGTCGAACGCCTCGAAGATCTCCTTCTGGACGCCGGACTCAGGCGCCAGGTCGGCGGCGCCGAGCACCGGGAAGCCGCCGTTCTCGGCGATGAGCTTCATGGCCTCGTCGCTGGTGATGTAGTCGATGTAGGCCACGGCCGCGTCCTTGTTCTCGGCGTTGGCCGGGATGGAGAACGGGATGCCGGTGCCACCAGTGGTGGCGAGTTCGCCGTTGACTGCGGGCGGCGGGGCCATGAAGCCGAGGTCCTCGCCCATGACGCCCTCCATGTCGGTGCCGAGCCAGGAGCCGCCGGGCAGGAAGACGCCGGTGCCCTTGGTGAAGTCGTTCCACGCGGCGTCGTAGTCGGTGCCGTTGGGCGAGGTGCCGAAGTAGCCCTCCGCGCCCCACTTGGCGAACTGTTCCATGGCGGCCTTGTTGCCGTCGGAGACCCAGCTGGCGCCGGCGTTGCCCATGCCCAGCTTCACGGCCTCTTCGGGCTCAATGTAGTTGGCCATCAGCGGGCCGAAGACGTGGATGGCGGGCCAGCCCTCGATGTTGCCGAGGATCATCGGCTGCTCGCCGGCCTCCTTCGCCTGGTCCAGGATGGCGAAGTACTCGTCCCAGGTGGTGGGCAGTTCCGCGCCCAGTCCCTCGAGCTTCTTCTTCGAGTAGAAGATGCCGACGATCTCACCGGTCTGCGGGAGTCCGTACAGGTTGCCCTCGCCGAACGTCGTGCCGTCGGCGGAGTAGCGCACCTTCGAGAGCACCGAGGCCGGGAAGCGGTCCTCCCAGCCGTACTGCGCCGCGTACGGCGACAGGTCGGTGAGCTGACCGGCCGTGACGAACTGGCCCATGTCGCCGCGGGCGTTGTTGACCTGGACGACATCGGGCACGTCGTTGCCGCTGAGCGCCAGGGAGACCTGCGCCTTGAGGTCGTCGAAGGACTGGCTCTGGCGGTCGATGGTGATGTTGGGGTACTTCTCCATGAACGCTTCGTTGAGGGCGACGAGCGCGTCGTTCTGGCTGCCGCGGACCTCCTGGTCCCACACGGTGAGCGTGATGTCGCCCAGGCTGGCCGGGTCGACGCTGGGCTCAGCCGCGGCGCTCGAGCCGCCGTCGGCCGGGGCGGCGGTCTCGTCCGGGGCGTCAGATCCAGGGGCGCAGGCTGCGAGCATGCTGAGCGACGCAGCGGCCGCAACGGCCGCTTTGAGCAGCCGACTGAATGGACTGGGCGACATGAGGTCCTCCTTGACTGTCTGTGGCTCTGAGTCTGCCACGTTCTGTTCGGTGATGATCGATGTTTAGCGATAATGCTTGGTCATCGGGGCTAGGGTCGGTGTCATGCTGACAGATGTGCGCCTCCGCAGGGTGGCGGAGTTCGTGCACGCGAAGGGCTCCGCGTCGGTGCCCGAACTCGCCAGCACGCTGGGTGTGTCCGAGGCTACCGTCCGGCGCGACCTCCAACAGCTGTCCGACGCGGGCCTCGTCGAGCGGGTGCGCGGTGGCGCCTGCCGGCCGCACAGCATCCGTCCCGAGGCCGACCACGCCGCCTTCGACGTGGTGGCCGGGCAGGAGACCCACGAGAAGCGCCGCATTGCCAAGGCGGCCGCCGAGTTGATCAACGACGGCGACGTCGTGGCGCTCGACATCGGCACCACCGTGTTCGCCATGTGCCCCTACCTGCGGTCACGGTCCATCACGGTGGTCACGGCCTCCTTGGCGGTGGTGGCGAAACTGAGCGACGCCCCGCACGTCGACCTCGTGGTGATGGGCGGCGTCCTCAGGCCCAATTATCAGTCGCTGGTGGGGGTGTTGACGGAGTCGTGCCTGCGTCAGGTCCGCGTCGACGTGGCGTTCCTGGGGGCCGCCGGCATCCGGCCCGACGGTGCGGTCCTCGATTCGACGCCCAGCGAGGTGCCCGTCAAGCGGGCCATGATCGAGGTGTCCACCCGTTCCTGGCTGTTGGCGGACCACGCCAAGTTCCCGGGCGCCGGATTCCTCGAGATCGCCCCCGTCACAGCCTTCACCGGACTCATCACCGACAGCCCAGCGGGGCCGGAGTCGCTGCACCTTCCCCCTGAAACGAATCTGGAGGTTCGCTACCCATGAAACTCGTGATCCTCGGCGGCGGCGGCTTCCGCGTACCCCTCGTCTACGAAGCGGTGGCCACAGATCCGGTGGCCATGTCGGACGGCCGGCCCTTCATCGAGGAGGTCGTGCTCTACGACACCTCCCAGGAACGGCTCGATGGCATCGAGCGGGTCATCCGCGCGCGGGCGGCGCAGCTCGAGAATCCGCCGACGCTGCGGACCGGCACGGACCTGCGCACCGCCCTGGCGGGCGCCGACTTCATCTTCTCCGCGATCCGGGTGGGCGGGCCCGCGGGCCGGGTGAAGGACGAGCGGGTGGCGCTCGATCTCGGGCTGCTCGGCCAGGAGACGATCGGCCCAGGCGGGCTGGCCTACGCGCTGCGGACCATCCCGGTGATGCACGAGGTCGCCACGGCCATCGCCGAGGTGGCGCCCGAGGCCTGGACCATCAACTTCACCAACCCGGCCGGCATCGTGACGCAGTCCATGCGCCGGGTGCTCGGCGAGCGCGTCGTCGGCATCTGCGACACCCCCATCGGGCTGGTGCGGCGGGTGTCGCGGCTGCTGGGCGTCTCGCTCGAGCACGACCAGGACCGCGTGGACTACGACTACCTGGGGCTCAACCACATGGGTTTCCTCCGGTCGGTCAGCGTCGACGGCGTGGACAGGTTGCCGGAGATCCTCGCCGACGACGCCCGGCTCGACACCATCGAAGAGGCCCGGCTGATCGGCAAGGACTTCGTGCGCGCGCTCGGCGCCCTGCCCAATGAATACCTCTACTACTACTGGCACACAGACTCCGCCGTCGGACGGATCGGGCAGAACGAGCAGACCCGCGGCCAGTACCTGGCGGCGCAGCAGGGCCAGTTCTACGAGAATGTCGCCGGGGCCGCCGACCCGCTGCGCCTGTGGCACGAGGTGCTGCACGAGCGTGAGGCCACCTACATGGCCGAGGCCCGCGACGAGGAGCGCCGCGAGGAGGACATGGGCGGTGGCTACCAGGAGGTCGCGCTGCGGATGATGCGGGCGCTGGCCACGGGGCAGCCCGAGCGGATGATCCTCGACGTCGCGAACCTGTCGGACGGCCGGCGCGTGGTGCCGGAGCTGCCCGACGACGTGGTGGTGGAGGTCGCCTGTGTCGTCGATGGCGACGGGGTGCACCCACTGCCCGTCGGGCCCGTGAGCCTCCTCGAACTGGGCCTGATGGCCCGGCTCCGCGGCGCCGAGCAGGCCATCGCCGAGGCCGCCCTCACCCGTGATGCGGACAAGGCCTGGGAGGGCTTCGCCTCGCACCCGCTGGTCAACTCGCCGGAGCTGGGGCGCAAACTTCTCGACGGCTACATCGCCGCGCACGAGGAGATCGCCGCGCTGTTCGCCGATTGAGCCGGGTGGCCGGAATGTGGAGGGCGCCGCCGAGGCCCGCCGCCCACATCTGCGCAACTCCGCTCAGGTGTTCGACGCGGCGTAGATGCTGCCGATCGACTCGTCGAGCAGCGCGTCGAACTCCTCCTGGGTCTGGCTCCCCATGAGCCCCTCGGTGAGGGCGCGGGAGAAGCTGGCCACGACCCCGTGCTGACGTCCGAGGCGCTCGTTGGATTCGGCGCGCGTGTAGCCGCCGGAGAGTGCGAACACCCTGAGCACCCGCGGGTGGCCGACGACGTCGCGGTACAGGTCGTCCACCTCCGGCAGCGTCAGTTTGAGCATGACCCATTCGTCGTCTGGGAGGGAGTCGAGGCCCTCCATCAGGAAGTCGTGGAGCTGCTGTTCGGCGTCCGCCTTGAGCGGGCTCTTGATGTCGACCTCGGGCTCGAGGATGGGCACCAGGCCGGCGGCGAAGATGTGCCGACCGATGTCGAACTGCTGATCGACGGCGGCCTTCAAGCCGGCACCGGGGGTCATGACGACCGAGCGCATCTTGGTGCCGAACACCTTGTTGTCCCGCGCCTCCGCGAGCACGTCGTCGAGTTGCGGCATGTCCTTCATCAGGCGGGCGCCGGACTCCTCCTCCCGTAGGCCCTTGTCCACCTTCAGGATGGGCACCACTCCCTTGACCTTCCACAGGTACTGGGCGGTGGGTTGTCCCTCCACCTGTCGGCGCATGGTGTCCTCGAAGAGGATGGCGCCGAGGATCCGGTCGCCGTCGAAGCTGGCGCTGGTCATGATCCGGGTCCGCATCTCGTGGACGCGGTCGAACATCTCGGTCTCATCGGCCCAGGATTCGATGCCGTAACGCTTCAGTGCGCCAGGCGTGCTGCCACCGCTCTGGTCGAGCGCGGCGATGAAGCCGGGTGCGCTCTGCATCTTTTCGAAGTGGTTCTCAAACATGGGGCGCCCTTCCCTTCTACGCGTGGCCGCGCCGGGCGGGCGGGCGACGCCGCCCGGCTCCATTGACACTTCCATTGTTCCACCATTGACTGGGGGTTTCAGGCGGGAGCGCGTTCCTCCTCCACCGGCCCGGGCTCCGTCCGGGACCGCACGGCGTGCCAGATGCGGTGGCAACCGATGACGACGGCGAGCCACGCCAGACCGATGGCCCAGGCGCCGAACACATCGGTCAACCAGTGGTGCCCCAAGAAGACCCGGGAGAGGCCCATCGAGATGGCGTAGAGCGCCGCCAGACCGGCGATGAGCCAGGTGAGCCCCCGTTTCCGGTTCCAGACATGGCGGATCAGCAGGTAGGCGAGGATGCCTGCGATGACCAGCGCATTGAGGCTGTGTCCGCTGGGGAAGCTCATCGACGACTCGTAGGGCGGCACCGCCTCCGCGATGGGGGGCCGGGCCCGGCCGATGTAGTTCTTGCCCAGGACGGTGATGAGCAGCGAGCCACCCACCGCGATGACGGTGAGGATGAGGGGGGTGATGTCGCGCCAACGCCAGCACAGGAATGCGACGACGACCCCTGTGATGATCGGCTGCCAGAGGGGGCCGCCGGTGTTCGAGTACCAGGCGACGAACGAGGTGAACCCCGGGGTGCGTGCGGCGAGGGCCCAGTCGAGTGCAGGGCGGTCCCAGGCCGCGACACCGTCCCTGTCGCCGACCGACTCGAGGATCTCTCCGAACAACTCGGTCAGGCCGATGGCCGCCAGCAGGGCGACGACGAGGGTGGTGCCGAGGAGGGCGGACGCCTTGGCTTTGGGCGTCGAGTCAGGCAGTTGCATCCGACAATGCTCGCACGGACGCCGGCCACTGGCCGCGGACTCAGCCAGCTAGTTCGACGCTGAGCCCGCCGTCGCGCAGGATCTGGGCCCCGGACGGGAGGCCCACTTCGGAGCGCACCACTTCCGTGTAGCCGGTCTCGTAGACGACCCGTGTCACGCGGCGCGAGTTGATGATCAACCGGGCGCACGTGGCGCACGGCTCGTGGGTGACGAACAGGGTGTGGCCCTCGCCGTTCCAGTTCGCAGCCAGGAGGGCATTGACCTCCGCGTGGATGAACCCGCTCTGGCCTTGGGCCATGGATTCGCGTTGGTTCGGTTCGCCGGCGGCCCGGCCGTTGTAACCGACGCCGACCACGCGGTGCCACCTGTCCAGCAGGCAGGCGCCCACCTGGACCTTCGCGTCGGCGCTCCGGGAGGCCCAGAGGCGTGCGGTGGCGAGGCCGAGTTCGTCGAACGAGGGGCGCGTCATGCGGCTGAGTCTAGAACCCGCACAGTCCTGCACCCTCGGCGCAGCGCGGCAACGAAACCTGCGCCGCCGAGGACGAGGGCCGGTGCAGACGCCGAGGACCTGCCCCAGCACGTAGTGGGCACCCAGCAGGAGCCACCCGCTCAGGACTCCCGCAGCAGCCGCTTGGCGCCGGCGGCGCACCAGGCGACCGGCGAGGATCAGGGCGCCCGCCCGGCCACCGCCAGCACCCATCCCCAGGATCTCCGCACCATGCCTGGCAGCCTATTGCGGCACGGCAGGCGCGGGGATCCGTCTGGGGTACTGATCCTCGTAGACTCCAGGGCATGAGCGAGCTGACCGTCGACCCGGGCCCGGGGATTCCCGACGGCCTGGTCATCCCGGCCGGCGAACTGCGGGAGCGGTTCGCCCGCTCGTCCGGCCCCGGCGGTCAGGGGGTCAACACCACCGACAGCAAGGTGCAGCTCTCTTTCGACGTCCGTGCCTCGACCACGCTCACGGAGGCGCAGCGTCGGCGGGTGCTGCACCGGCTGCGGCACAGAATGGCCGACGGGGTGCTCGCCGTCGAAGCCTCGGAGGAGCGCTCGCAACTCCGCAACCGCGCCGCCGCCCGCCAGCGGCTGGCTGCGATGCTTCGCGAGGCGCTCGCCCCGCCCCCACCGAAGCGGCGGGCCACCCGCCCGACCAGGGGATCGGTGGAACGCCGGTTGCGGTCCAAGAAGCACAGGGCGGAGCTGAAGAGCGCGCGCCGTCGCCCGGGCGAATGAGCGGGCCCTCCTTCGGCGCGACGCATTGTCGAGCGCGCTGCAATCTGCGGGCTGCGCTCGGCAATTGGTAGATCGGGACGTTTGGCCCCGGAACTGCCGCACCCGGCGTGAACCTTCGCGGTCGTCAATCGAGCAGCGGGATGTCCAGGTCGTAGGCCAGGACGACCGCCCGGGCGAGCTCGGCCTCTTGTGCGTAGGTCAGAAACCCGACGGTCCGGCCGAGCAGCCTGCTCGGAACGGTGACGACGTTGTCGAGGGAGATCACGCCGTCGTGGTCGAGGCCGTTGGCAGGGCCGACCGGAACCTCGCTGGACAGGCCCTTGATGGTGGAGGTGATCGGCGCGATCGTGACTTTCGTCATGGCAGCACGCGCGGCCGCGCGAGTCAGAACGACTGCTGGTCGTGTCTTGTCGAGCCGCACCAGGCAGATCTCGCGCACGGGTCAGTCCTCGACGGTCGTGTGTGCGACGGACCAGTTGACCAGCTCGTCGAGCTCGTCAGTGGTGCCCCGCTCGCGCAGGATGGCGGCGTCGTGCTCGGCAACCTGACGGCGCATCTCGCGCTCGACGGCACGTGCCACGAGTGCTGCTCGGCTGGGAGCGTTGCCGGCGGCCACGGACTTGTCGAGGAAGGCCACCATGTCGTCGGGCAGGCGGATCGCGATCTGCACAGTCATGTCACCGATCATACCAGCACGGGTCCCACATCGGGATGCACGCTCATGCCGCGCTGGGGTGGTCATTGGCTCCTGTAGACGTCGGACCGGTGGTCGATGGCCACGATGGTGACGACGTCGGAGATGCGGTAGATGATGCGGAAGTCCCCGCGTCGTGCGCTGTGGAGGCCTTCCATTTCACGACGCAGGGCCTTGCCGACGCGACGCGGGTTCGCGGCCACGGGCGCGTAGATGAACTCCATCGCTGCTGCGGCTACCTTCTCCGGGAGATGGATCAGGGCGCGCTTGGCAGTAGGGGTCCAGGCGATGGACAGGGGAGCGTCGTCGCTCATGCGGTGAGGGTGCGAAGGATCTCGTCCTTGGTCATGACTTCCGCGTCGCCTGCGGAGAGTTCGGTCAGGCTGGATCGGACTTGACGCATCAGCTGGGGACGGCCGGCGATGTCCAGGGTCTCTTCGAGCGAGGCGAGGTCGTCGATGCTGACCACGACGGCCGCGGGGCGGCCATGCTTGGTGATCACCACCCGGTCGTGCTCACGTTCCACCTGGTCTACCACTTCGGACAGGTGGTTTTTGACGTCCCGTAGCGCCATCGATCCTTCCACGGTCATGGCTACAAGTGTAGCCACAATCCGGCACCCTGCAATGCGCGCATCTGCCGCGTCTGGCGCATCACATCGCAGTGATGGATGATGTCGCCCATGAGTATCGAAGCGTGGTGGCCGAAGCTTCGTCAGCAGTCCCGTGAGTATTTGATGGAAAACAACGGTGACCAGGTCCCGACCGACCTTGTCGAAGAAATCACTGGGGCAGGCGGCATCGTCAGCACCGATGCATGGTGGGTCGGCCAGAGCGGTCCAGCCGGGCTATACCTGTCGGACGAGGCGAACGACTGGATCGACGAGGTCGCCAACGGCGAGACCCCTGAACCTCGCGCGGAGGACGGCGCTCCAACAGCCTGACATGACGGAAACACAGCCGTGTGATTTATCCCCGGGTGTGGGTAACCCTGTGGACAACCGTCACAGGAAGCGGACCCAGTTGGGGCCTGCGCCCGTCTCGAGCTGGCTCTGCAGCACCAGGTGGCCGTCGTCGTAGATCCGGTACAGCGAGGCGTGCCCGCTGCGCTCCCCCACCACGACGACATGCTCACCCTCAGGCGACACCGTCAGCCCGCGCGGCTGCGTCTCCGTATCGGTGATCACGGCCGGGCCGCGTAGCGAGCCGTCCGCTTCGACGGCGACTGCGCCCACCGTCGACTCCGTGCGCTCAGTGCACAGCAGCCACCGGCCCCCGGCGGCCAGCGCCAGGTCCGCGCCCCACACCAGGTGACCCGCCATGGGGTCCACCCCGAACGACGACGTGTGCAGCCCCCGCGTCACGTCGAAGGCCGGGACCTCCTCGCGACAGGTCAGCCGGCCGGATTCGCCGCGTTCGAAGTGGATGGCCTCACCGGTGAACTCGGTCAGGAGGTACGCGTGGTTGCTGTCCGGCGAGAAGATGAGGTGCCGCGGCCCCGTCCCGGGCGTGGCGTGGATGAACGGTTCAGACAGTTCGGAGAGTCCGCCGTCGACGGTGGTGGCGAACTGGGCGATGCGGTCGTCGCCCAGCGACACGAAGTAGGCGTTGTGGCCGCTCGGGTCGAACAGTGCTGCGTGCATGTTCCGGCTCTCCAGGCGTGCCGACGGATCGCCCACCACGCCGTCGACAACGCGGTACGACGCGCCCCAGCCGCCGTGGTAGGAGGCGGCCAGCAGCATGTGGCCCTTCGGCGACACGTCCAGGTAGGCCAACGGATCCTCCACCGGGCGGCGCGCCACCTCCTGATGCCGGCCGTTCTCCCGATCGATGCGCAGCGTCAGGATCGCGGGCGCCGGCTCCGATGTGGCGACATACAGCAGGCCACGGGCATGGTCGACGGCGAACGTACTGCACCCCGCGCCGACGGCGACGTCGCTCACCCGGATCAGCTGCTCGTCGCTGATCCGCAGGGTGGTGAGTGTGCCGCCCTTGGAGTTTCCGACCAGGACCATCGCGTCATTGCTCATGGCGCAAGCTTAGGCACAGGGCCGGGCACCCGGGAGGTGTTGGCCACGTCACGCGGGCGTGAACGACACCATCGAGTTGAACGTCCACTGATTGCGCCAGGCGTAGCTGCCCGTCCCGTCGGCGCCCACCGAGTAGGCGATCACCGAGGCCACCAGGTAGCTGCGGCAGCCGCCCCAGCCCGTGGCGGCCGTGTCGCATTCGGTGCGCCACCGCCGGCCGTTGCTCGTCCATTCGCCAGTTGTGGCCAGCGGGTTGCCGGCCCAGACCGAACGCGGCGTGGGCTTGTAGGTGAGGTTGTTGAACAGCCAGCCGGTGCTCTGCACGAACCGGCCGCCAGCCTGGCTGACCACCGTGCCCCAGATCTCCGTGCGGCAGCGCTCGGTCACCGAGTACGGCTCGCACGAGGTGCGCCAGCGCCGCCCGTTGACCAGGTGCTCGCCCGGCGTCACGTAGAGAAGCTCTGGGTTCTTCACGAAATCCGGAGGGGGCTCGACGCTCGGATGGCGCAGCCCCAGCGGACCCTTCGCCGCTTCCGTCACCAGGTTGCGCACGAGCCCGCGCGCGAACGCCTGCGACCTGGCCGGCGCGGATTCCATCCAAGGCGACACCGCCCACGCGAACGCGAACGACCCCAGGTTCACCACCCCCGCCCCGGACGGTGCCGAGTAGTACGTGATGTCCGAGAAGGCGTTGGCGTCGTTGGTGCACCGCAACGGGCTGTGCGCCACCACGACAGTGGAGTCAGGCGACTGCTTCGCCAACCGGTCGATCTCATGACCGACGAGCCCCGGGTACTGGGCGCCGGCGGTCACGCCGAGGCCCGCGAACCCCCAGAACGTCGGATCCGTGACCACCAGGGGCGCCGTTTCCCGGGAACGAGACGCGCACGTGTACTGCGAACCCAGCAGCACGGCCTCGGGATCCGCCCCCGGGCTCCGTCGCCAGAGGTCCGTGGTGGTCGGGCCCTGCACCGGGTCTAGGCTGGCGTCCTTGTAGCTGGTCACGATGGCGCCATCGGCGTTCCACCGGATGCGCCAGTAGGCAGTGTTGGCACCGAGGAAGAGCAGGTTGGTGCCGGAGTCGCGCAACGTCTCGGCCGCGCGTCGCATCTCCCAGCTCCAGTACTCGTCGTGGCCGAGGAACACCATGGCCGGCGAGCCGGCGTACTGCGCCGCCCCTTGATGCAGCGCGAAGTTCGTGGTGTAGGAGAGAGGCACGCCCAGCGACTCGAGTTGCTGGATCAACCCCACCTCGTACTCCTGCACCTTGAGGGTGCGGTTCCCCTCGAACGCCTGGGGGCGCATGAACGAGACGCGGTGCGCGCGGTACTCGAAGGCGGAGCGCCCATCCTGGTAGCCCTGGTAGAGGCTGAAGTTGCCCATCGGGTTGTACGCCTGGTGGGTGGCCGTCGCCGACATCACCGTCACCGTGCCGCGGTGCGAGCGCGAGCGCAGGATGACCGGCACCGTCTTGGACCTGCCCGACGCGTGGCGCAGGTTCACGTAGTACATGCCCGGCAGCCAGCCGGTGGTGTCGAGGGTGTGCGTGACCTCCCACCCGGAGCAGTCCACCATGTTGCCCTCTTCGAGCGTGCAGGGCTGCTGCGCGACGCCGGGTTGGGCGGGCAGTTGCGCCACCCTGAGCCCGCCGCGGCCGCCGTAGTCGCCGATGCGGTACACGTCAACGGCCACGCCCTGGGAGGGGCTGTGCACCCGCAGTTCCATGGGCTGGCCGGGGAGGAGGCTCTCGGCGCCGACGAATCCCTTGAGCTCCGTGTCGGTCGCCTGCTGGGCGAGGGGGACCCGCCAGTTGTGGAGGCCTTCGTCGGCCGTCGCCACGGACGGCGTGAAGACGCTCCACACCAGGGCGATGGCGAGGAGCAGTGCTGAAGAACGCCGGAGAGCCACGTCCCCACGATAGGAGAATCCCTGCCCGCCGGTGCGGGCGGGGCAGGGATTCGGGAAGCGTGCCGCGAGCGGCCGGGGGTCAGTCGCTGAAGCGCACCAGGTTGTTGAAGACCTCGGCGCCGCCGGCGGACGACTTCACGTAGGTGCGGCAGGCGCCGCGACCCGTCGCGGCGGTGTCGCACTCGGTGCGCCACTGGCGACCCTGCGCGTCGCTCCAACTGGCGGTCGTGCCCAGGTCGTTGCCTACCCAGAGTTCGCGCTTGGCGGGCTTGTAGGTGAGGTTGTTGAACACCCAGCCCTCGGTGTGCAGCTCATAGCCCGCCACGTTCTCGACCATGGAGGCCCAGATCTCGGTGCGGCACCGCTCCGTCTGCGAGTACGGCTCGCAGGTGGTGCGCCAGGCGCGGCCGCCGACGGTGTGCTGACCGTCGGTCACGTAGAGCGCGACGGCGTCGATGGTGTCGGCCGCGGCGATCGCCGGCCGCTGGACGTCACGCGAGGCGGCGACCTGCGACGCGCGGTGCAGCGCGGAGGCGGGCAGCAGCGTGTTGCTCAGTGCGGGCACGGCGTAGCAGGAGCGACGTGCGTCGGCGACGACGGCGCCGTCGGAGTTGCGCGTCCAGTAGCCGCAGTAGGCGCCGCCGCTGCCGTGGACGGCGTAGCCACCCAGCTGCAGGCCCTCGATGGGCATCTCCGTGCCGGCCTTCATCAGCGTGAAGTGCACGTGGCGGAAGGTGCCACGGCCACAGGTCTCGGAGCCCGGCATGCCGGTCATCCCCAGTTTGGTACCGGCCGCCACCTGCTGGCCGGCGGCGAGGCCGGCCGGGATGGCGCGAAGGTGGAAGTACTTCGTCTGCCAGCCGTCCTCGTGGGTGATGATGACCTCGCAGTTGGCCTTGACCGTGGTGATCACGCCATCGGCGGCGGCGACCACGTCGACCGACGCGTTGCCGGCGGCGCCGAGATCCACGGAACTACGCACTCCGGAGGCGAACGTGTGGGTGCCGCCACCCTGGACTGTGAGGCCCCAACCCACGGGCAGCAGCATGGGGAAATCCGGAAGGGTGGCTGCGGCCTCGGCCCTCGGAGCGGTGGCGACGCTGAACACGCCAGCCAGGAGCGCCACTACCAGGGCTCCGACAAAAGACTTTCGCACGCAGATATCCTTCAGCAAATTCTCAGGGTTTCTCAGGATGAGGAGACCACCCACGGGGTGATCCCTGAAAACTGTACGAGTTTCCTGAGAGTTTCCCAAATCCTTCCTGAGGATTGCTCAGATTTCTGCTAGGGGCGATGCCTCTGCGGCCGAAACCTCCCCCTTCGCGGGGCCGACGGTGAGGGCGGCGATACCGGTGGTCAGGGGCACGCTCAACACCAGGCCGATGGCCGAGCCGAGGGTGCGGACGGCCTCCCCGGCGAACATCTCGACGCCGAGCAGGTCCAGCGGCGCCCGGGAGGTGAAGTACAGGAGGAGCAGCACGGTCAGGGCTGCGCCGGCGTAGGCGAAGACGATGGTGTAGATGGTGGAGGCGATGTGGTCGCGGCCGATTCGCATCCCCGCCGCGAACACGCGGGTCCGCGACCACTGCGGCGCTGCGCCGCGCAGCTCCCAGACGGCCGAGGCCTGGGTGATCGTCACGTCGTTGAGCACGCCGAGCCCCCCCACGATGATGCCCACCATCAGCAGGTCCTGGAAGTTGATGGCGGGCGCGAGTTGGGCGAGGTCGTACTCGTTCTCGTCAGAGAAGCCGGACAGCCGGGCTGTCACGACAGCCACCGCGCCCAGCCCCGTGGTTACCGCGAGCCCCAGCAGCGTCCCGGCCAGCGCGGCCGAGGTGCGCACCGAGACCCCGTGCGCCACGTAGAGCACGATGAACATGATCACCGTCGACCCGGCCAGCGCCACGGCCATGCCGGATTTGCCGACGATGACGGCCGGAAGCATGAACCCCAGCAGTACGTAGGCGGCGATGCCCAGCGCCACCAGCGCCATCAGCCCCCGCCACCTGGCGACGGCGACCACCGCAGCCACGAACAGCGCCAGCATGATCCCGATCACCGGCAGCCGGTTCACGCCGCTGAACGCATAGTGGAAGCCGTCTTCGGTGGGGATGCGGGCGACCTCTATGGAGTCGCCCGCCCTCAAGCCTGCATGCACCTGGGGGCCGGACAGCTCGACGGCGACCTCCGCCCCCTCGTCGGCCCCGCTGTCCACGACGACGCTGGCGGTCAGGCAGGCGGGCCCCTCGACGGGGCCGACGTCGGCCGATTCGCACCCCTCGACGACCTCCGTGATGGTGGCGTCCTCATACGTGACGCCGGGCACCTCGTCGACGATGGTGAGGGCGCCGCGGAGTTCGGCGCCGCTGGGCCACAGCCAGATCATGCCCGCCACGGCGAGGATGCCCACGATGGCGAGGAAGCCGACGAGGAGAGCCCGGGCGCGCTGACCCACTTCTACTGGTGCGTGTTCGCCGTGCGAGTGACCCATGCGGGCCAACGTACACGGCGGACGTACACTCGAAAACGTGTCGACGAACGCGGAAACCAGGCGGAAGCGGCGCCCGGACGCCAAGTGCCCGCTGCGCCCCGGGGATCCGTGCACCCTCTGCCAGATCAACGTGACCGGACCGCACGACTGCGGCCTCGTCTATCTCATCATGGACGACCCGGAATCCCGCGAGGCCTGGGCTGAGAGCCGCCGGAAACAGCACCAGTAGGCGCGCGGGTACGCTCGTCCCATGGAAATGGCCGCGCCCGTCTGCTATCGGCACCCGAACGAACCCACCCGCATCTCGTGCCAGCGCTGCGGCCGCCCCATCTGCCCCCAGTGCATGGTGCCGGGCTCGGTGGGGTTCCAGTGCCCCGAATGCGTGCAGCAGGGGATGCAGCAGACACGGCAACACGCGCTCCCGTACGGCGGCGAGCGCACCTCCAACCCCAAGACGACCTCGATGGTCCTGGTCGGCATCAACGCCGCCATCTGGATCCTGCTGCTGCTGACCGGCGGCTACGACGGCGAGCCGATGGGCTACGTGGCGCTCACCCCCGCCATCGCCGCGTACTACGGCGAATGGTGGCAACTGCTCACCTCGGGTTTCGCGCATGTGGAGTTGTGGCACTTCGGCTTCAACATGCTGGTGTTGTACCTGCTGGGCCCCAACGTCGAGCAGATCGTGGGGCGCTGGAAGTTCCTGGCCATCTACCTCATCTCTTTGCTCGGCGGTTCTGCCAGCGTGATGCTGTTCTCCAACCCGCTGGGCTCCACGCTGGGCGCGTCGGGCGCGATCTACGGTCTCCTCGGCGCCGTGCTGCTGCTCGCCATCAAGCACAAGGGCGACGTGCGCGGCATCCTCACCTGGATCGGCATCAACGTGGCGGTGTCGTTCCTGTGGGCCAACGTGTCATGGCAGGGGCACCTGGGCGGCCTGGTGGGCGGCGTGGTGGCCACGGCCGTCGTCCTGTACCTGCCCAGGTCGGCGCGGAAATGGCAGTGGCCGCTGCTCGCCGTGCTGGCGGTCGCCTTCGTGGCCGTCAGCCTCTTCCGGGGCCTCCAGCTCGCCGGATAGCGCCGCCTGTCACCGCCAGAGCGTGTGCTTCAGCGCCTCCTCGACGGTGGGCTCAGAGAACCTGAACCCCGCGGTCTGGAGCTTGGCCGAGGAGACCCGCTGGTCGGTGTCGATCAGCTGGTCGTAGCCCTCGGACCCCAGGAGGACCTTGGGCCCCACCGAGGGCACCGGCAGCCAGGACCGTTTCCCGATCACCCGGGCCAGCGTCTCGGCGAACTCCCCGTTGGTGACCGGAGCGGGCCCCACCATGTTGACCGGTCCCTGCACCGACGGCGCCACCACGGCATACGTGTACGCGCGGGCCACGTCGTCGATCCCGATCCAGCTGTTCATGCCCTCCTTCGGCGACACCGGGCCACCCAGCCCCAGGAAGAACAGCGGGAGCTGCGGCAGGAGGGCCCCGCCGCCCTGGCTCAACGCGATCCCGGTGCGCATGAAGGCGGTGCGGGCCCCAGCGTCCGACGCGGCGCCGGCGGCCCCCTCCCACTGACGCACGACGTCGGCGAGGAACCCGTCGCCGGGCGCCGACTCCTCGGTCAGGAGTTCGCCCGGGCGTCGCGCGCCGTAGATGCCGATGCCCGACGCCTGGATCAGCGCGGTCGACGGGTGCTGGGCGACGGCGTCGGCCAGCGTGTGCGTGGCGTCGAGGCGTGACTGCAGGATCTTCTGCTTGTTCTTCGCGGTGAACCGGCCACCGATGGAGTGCCCGGCGAGGTTGATCACCGCGTCGACGCCTTCGAGGACGGCGGGGGGCAGGTGTCGCCCGGCGGGGTCCCACTGGATGGCGGTGCCGGGCGCGTAGCCCCGGTCCGGCGAGCGGACCAGCCGTCCGACGTGCTGCCCGGCGTTGGCGAGCAGCGCGACCAGTTGCGTGCCGATGAGGCCCGAGGCACCCGAGACGAGGATCCGGCGACTCCGCCCGTCGAGGAGCCGGTGGAGCATGAGGTCGCCCTTCATCTGGCGCGCCCTGAACCGGAAGTCGCGGTTGTGTTCCACGTCGGTGTCGAACTTCAGCCTGGGGGCGTCGAACGTGATGCGGTCGAACATCCTGGTGCCGCCGTCGGGCAGGTCGCTGAGGAACGACTCGTGGCGCCAACTGTTGAAGATGCCGCTGTCCACCATGTCGACGACCTGCACGTCGTCGCTCAGCGCCATGTAGCGGTAGGTGGCCTTCGGCTTCGGATAGGGCCGGTAGGGCAGGTGGACGCTCACGGTGAACTGGTTGCCCACGCGGTAGTCGTCCGGGTTGCCCTCGAGGACGGTCAGGCCGCCCCCGGGGATGAAGCGCACCAGCCCACCGGGGCCGTACAGCATCCGGCGGACGAGGTCGCGCGGATGCGCGAAGTCGGTGACGTGCTCGTAGACCTTCATACGGGTCATCCTGTCAGGCACGCGGGAGTTTCAGGGGCTATCGGCCCCGACCGGGCGCCGGGAGGCCGAGCCACCCGGCGCCGGGATGGTGCCCGCCGGCGCGCTTCACCTCCGTGAGGAGCGGGTAACGCTCCCGAACCGATGCCTCCACCCGGTCATGCAGCGTCGACGCGGCCGCGGGGCAGTCCTCGCAGGCGCCGCCGAAGTTGAGCTTCAGCGTCGTGGCCGTCGCATCGGCGACTGTGATGTGGCCGCCGTGGCTCGACACGTAGCCGGCCAGCTCACCCTCCAGCACCTCGCGCGCCAGCATTCCCAGCAGTTCCCCGGAGCCCTCGGTGACCTGCCAGCCGTCGAGGTCGACGGCGGCCGCCACCGCGTCGCGGATCCGCGGGCCGTGCTCGGTCCAGGTGCGGTCCTCGGCCAACCACGTCCAGACACCGCGTCGTTCCACCATTGCCTTGGTCAACACGCCGTACTCGAGCAGCGGGCCGAGCGTGCCGGGCGCGTGCAGAACCTGGCCGACGGGGAGGTCGACGTCGGTGACCCAGCGCACGGCGCGCGGTTCGCCCGGGATCGACTGGGGGTGGATGGCGCGTGTCATGTGAGCACTCCCACGATCTGATGGGCCAGGAAGGCCATGAGCCAGGCGGTGAGGCCCAGGTAGCCGAAGGCGATGAGCGGCCACCGCCAGGTGCCGGTCTCGCGACGCATCACGGCCAGCGTGGACATGCACTGCAGCGCGTAGACGAAGAACACCAGCAGCGCGGCGATGGTGGGAGGCGTGAAGACCTCCTCGCCCTCGCGCGGCCCGTCCTGGTGCCGCATTTCCGCCAACGCTCTGGCCGGGTTCTCGGGATCCGAGGCGGACGCCACCTGGCCGAGCGTCGCGACGAAGACCTCGCGCGCGGCCAGCGACGAGATCACGCCCACGTTGACGCGCCAGTCGAAGCCCAGCGGCTCGAACACCGGTTGCACCGCGCGGCCGAGGCCGGCCGCCACCGAATGGTCCAGCGTGTAGGCGGTCACGGCCACCTCGTCGGCGGGGTCCACCCCTGCCGCCACCAGGTCGTCAGCCGAGCGCATCGGCAGGCTCAACAGCGCCCAGAGGACCACCGTCGTGACCAGGATGATCGAGGTGACCTTCCGCAGGAACGCCTTGCAGGCATCCCACACCGAGATCAGCACCGTCCTGAGCTTCGGCAGCCGGTAGGACGGCATCTCCATGTAGAACGGCAGCCCCACGCCCGAGCGCCCCACGACCCGCTTCCAGAACCACGCCGACGTCATGGCCGACGCGGCCCCCAGCACGTAGAGGCCGAACATGATGGCGCCCTGTGCCCGCACCGGGCCCCAGCCCAGCTCGGGCGGCACGAGCATCCCGATCAGCAGCACATACACGGGCAGCCGGGCGGAGCAGGTCATCAGCGGAGCGGCCATCATGGTGGCCAGCCGGTCCTTGGCCGAGGGCAGCGTGCGCGTGGCCATGATGCCCGGGATGGCGCAGGCCAGCGACGAGAGGAGCGCGACGAACGCGCGGCCCTCCAGGCCCGCCGTCGACATCACGCGGTCCATCAGGTAGGCGGCGCGCGACAGGTAGCCGGAACCCTCGAGCAACGAGATGAGGATGAAGAGCAGAGCGATCTGCGGCAGGAACACCAGCACGCCGCCCACACCGGCCAGCAGCGCGTCGGCGGTGAAGGAGGCCAACCAGCCCACCGGGATGGCGCCGCGCGCCCAGTCGCCGAGCCACGCGAACGCCGCCTCGATCCAGCCCTGCAGGGGGGCGGCCACCACGAAGATGGTCTGGAAGAACACGAACATGGTGAGGAAGAAGATGAGGCTGCCCCAGAGGGGGTGCAGCAGCACGCGGTCGAACCTGGCGGTGCGCGAATCCGGATCCGGCGCGGCGAAGTGCGCCGCGGTGAGGACGGACTGCGTCCAGCCGACGACGGCCTCGGGTTCCGTGGGAGGCACCAGCATCGGCGCGGGCCACTGGGCGGGCGCGGCGAGGATCTGGCGGAGGGCCTCGACCCCCCGTCGTTCACCCGCCACCACGGGCAGCACCTTGAGCCCGAGCGCCCGGGACAACGCCTCGGGGTCGACCTTGCCGCCGCGGTGCAGCAACTCGTCGACGAACGTCAGCACGATCGCGGTGGGCAGACCGGCCTGTTGCACCTGGGCGACGAAGCCGAGCCCCCGCCTCAGGTTCGTCGCGTCGACGACGACGAGCAGCCCGGCCAGCGTGCCCGCCTCCTCGAGGACGGCGGCGACGATCTCTTCGTCAGGGCTGATGGGATCGAGCGAGTAGGTGCCGGGGAGGTCCTCGACCACCACCGGCCCGGTGGTGGTCTCGACCAGGCCCTCGTACCTCGCGACGGTGACGCCGGGGTAGTTGCCCGTCTTGGCCCGCAGGCCCGTGAGCCCGTTGAAGAGCGTGGTCTTGCCGGCGTTCGGGCTCCCGACGAGCGCCACCCGCGGGAGCACCTCTCCGGTCGCCGAAGTCTGCGGCGCGGCCGAAGGGCCGCCGTGATGGTGGGTGTGGCTCACGTCGCGACCAGGATGCGGCTCGCCTGCGCCCTGCGCAACACGATCTCCACCCCGCCCACCCGGAACATCAGGGGGCCGCCCAGCGGCGCCTGGCGCAGCCGCACGACGCTCTCACCCGGTGTGAAACCCAGGTCGAACAGGCGGCGCACCACCACGTCGTCGTCATCGAAACCGACGACGGTGCGCACCTCGCCCAGCGGTATGGAGTCCAGGGTGCACGTTGACTTGGCGGCGAACGCCCGCGCTGTGGTGCATCGCCGAGCGGCGAACAGTTCCACGAGAGTCATGCGCATTAAGTTAGCACCGCCTTACCTAATTGCCCGGCGGGGGGTCGCCTACCGCCTCGGGGCGAGCGGGCAGGGGCATGTGACCTGGGGCAGACTGGGCGCATGGCCGTGTCACGTCTCTCTGAAGCCAACCGCATCGTCATCCTCTCCGGCGCCGGGCTGTCCACCGCCGCCGGCATCCCGGACTTCCGCGGCCCCGAGGGTCTCTGGACGCGCGACCCCTACGCCGAACTGGTCTCCACCCTCTCCTGGTACCTCAGCGACGAGGACGTCCGGAAGGCGGCCTGGCGCCGCCGCGCCATGCCCGAGGCCTGGAACGCCCGTCCCACGAACGCGCACCACGCCGTCGTCGGCCTGGAGAAGCAGGGCCGGCTGCGGGCGATCATCACGCAAAACACCGACGGCCTCCACCAGCTGGCCGGCTCCAGCCCCGAACTGGTGCACGAGGTCCACGGCAGCATGCGCACGTGGCGCTGCGAGATGTGCGGGAAGACCGGCCCGATGGAGGAGATGGTCGCCCACGTCAACGCCGGCGACCCGGATCCCCGCTGCCCGGAGTGCGGCGGCATCACCCGCGCCACCGTCATCCTCTTCGAGGAGGTCCTGGAGCCCGACGTCATGGAGGCCTCGCTGCAGGCGGTCGAAGACTGCGACGCGATCGTCGCCGTGGGCACGTCGCTCGGCGTCTACCCCGTGGCTGGGCTGTTCCCCACTGCCATCTCCCACGGGGCGTACGGCGTGATCGTCAACGCCTCCGAGACCCCCATGGACGACCTCGCACACCAGGTCGTCCGGGGCCGGCTCGACGACGTCCTGCCCGATCTGCTGACCACCGAGCCCTGAACCCCGACGCGTATTAGGGTTGCTCAATCACTCTGACCCGAAGGGGGCCTGAGATGGCGCAGCAGGCGGAGGTCACCGTCGAACTGGTTCTGCGAGCCGTCGAACAGGTTCCGAGGGGGTCGGTCGTGTCGTACGGCGACATCGCGGAACTCGTCGGCACCTCCGCGCGCAGGGTCGGCACCATCATGGCCACCCGCGGCGGCGAGGTGAGTTGGTGGCGGGTCACCAACCGCGACGGGGAACTCCCCGTCCACCTGCTGCCCCTGGCCCGCAAGCAGTGGGCGCGTGAGGGGATCAGCAGCGAGCCCGGCCGCTGCCGCATCGACCGGCACCGGGCGGACCTGATGCAGTTGGCCTGCGCCTACGCCGACGCGGCTGCCGAACTCATCGTCTGATCCCTTCGGGCGCCCCGTCCGAGGGCCGAGCGAGCGTGGGATGATGGGCGCATGCTGATTCCGCTGGACATCCAGCTCCTCGAGACCGCGGAGGCGACGCCGCTGTGGCCCCTCCTCCTGTTGGGCGCGGCGGCGGCTCTGGTCATCTTCTTCATCATCGTGGAGCTCGCCCGGATCCTGCGGCGCCGACCCCCCGTCGCGGGTTCACGGGAGGATGCTGACGATGCGTCGCCCGACGATCGCTCATAGCTCAACACCCCGTGCGGCGTTTCCCATCGTTGTCGGGGAGAATGGTCTGAGGTCTGATCACTTCCGGCCTGGCAGGAGGGGCGATGTTCAACACTGAGACACCAGTTTCCGCGGGCATGACGCAGGCATCCGTGCGCACGGGCAACCTCGCGCTCGTGCTGGGCGAAGTGCTGGCGAACAGCGGTTCCGTCTCCCGCGCAGACATCGCCGGCCGGTTGGGGATGACACGCTCCACGGTGTCCAGGCTGGTCGACGACCTCATCATCGGCGAGCTTGTCGTGGAGGGCGAGGCCGTCGGTGGGTCGCGGGGCCGCCCGGCCGTCCCGCTCAAGATCCGCCCCGGCACAGTCTTCGCCCTCGGTCTCGAGGTCAACGTCGAGCGCATGGTCGCCACCCTCGTCGACCTGACCGGAGAGGTGCAGGCGGAGCGCTACATCGACATCGATGTCGAGTCGTTCAGCGTCGAGGAGGGCATGGCCCGGCTCTCCGACATCGCCAGGGAAACACTCAAGGACGTGCCCGAAGGAGCCCGGGTCTCCGGCGCGCTCCTCGCCATCCCAGGTCTGGTCGACAGGGAGGGCCAACGCGTTCTGCGCGCACCCAACCTCGCGTGGGAAGGGGTCGAGCCCGGCCTCCACTGGGACGTGGAGGTGGCCGGTGCCCGGCTGGGGCTCACCGTGCGCAACGACGTCGACTGTTCCGCGCTCACCGTGCTGCGGGAGAACCCGGGGTCGTCGTTCCTCTACGTCACCGGCGAGGTGGGCATCGGCGCGTCCATCTCGCTGGATGGTCAGTTGATGAGCGGTCGGCACGGCTGGGCCAGCGAGCTCGGCCACATCTGCGTCGATCCCGACGGCGAGCTCTGTGGTTGCGGCGCCCGCGGGTGCCTCGAGACGGTGGCCGGCGCCCATGCCGTGTCCAGCCTTGCCGGGCAGCCGGACATCGACGGCGTGGTTGCCGCGCTCGCGGAGGGCGACGCCGTTGCTCAGGCGGCCATCGACACGCTGGCGTCGGCGTTGGGCATCGCCATCGGCGCGGCTCTGAACCTGCTCGATCTCAGCACCGTGCGGTTGGGCGGGCACCTCGCGAGTGTCGGCGAGTGGCTCCGCGAGCCGCTCCAGCGCGAGCTCACCACGCGCGTGCTGTGGGCGCCGCACTCGGGTATCGAGCTGGAACTGGTCGATCACACGCCCCGCCGCGCCGCGATGGGCGCAGGTCTGGCCGCGCTCGGCCCCGTGGTCAGCGGCCCGGCTGCCTGGGTGGACCCGCTCCTCGAGCGCTAATCAAGCCGGCACGCGGCCGTCCCGCCGGGCAACCGGTAGCGGTTGCGAGCCACGATCGCGTACACCTTCTGCGCCACCCAGCGGATCCCGGGCAGGCGCAGGACGCCCCCCACCAGCGGCCAGGGGAACCTCGACTCGCGGAACACGACGGCGACAGCGTCACTGCCCACGTGCGCGCTGCCGTCGATATCCACGACGTGAAGACTCTCCGCACACTTGTCCACAGTGAGGTTGTGGACAGCGAGGTCCACACGCTGAAAAGCGGTCACAGTCACCTGTGCGCGGAACCACGGCGTCTGCGTGGCGAGGGCTGATGTGGTACAGAAGCCACAGTCCTCGTCGTAGAGGACCAGCGGCCGGGTCAGCCGGGGGTTGTCCACGGAGTTATCCCCAGCCCGTGCCGACTCGTTCAGATGCTCATCCATGCTTGTCCTGCCCGTTTGAGTACGAACTCCCGTGAGTCTCCACTGTACGTGGCAACGAAGCTGTGGATAACCCCCGCGTCAGTTGTCCCGGGGGTTGACGTGGGGGTCTTCGCGCCTGTCACTGAGCGTGTCGTCGTCTGGTGTCGAGCCGTCGGACGCCGGATCGGCCTCGGCTTCACCGCGGGAGTTGTCCCCCGAGTTGTCCACAGGCTCTTCGCGGTCGTCGACGCGGCGCTGGCGCGCCCACCACCACAACCCCGCCCCGATGAGGATCATCGGCAGGGAGAGCCACTGACCCATGCTGAGACCCAGCCCGAGGATGCCCAGTTGCGCATCCGGCTCGCGCCAGAATTCGGCGATGAACCGGAAGACGCCGTAGCCGGCGAGGAAGGCGGCCGTGACCTGGCCGCGGAAGCGCGGCTTGCGGGCGTAGAACCACAGCAGGACGAAGAGGAGGATGCCTTCGAGGAGCATCTGGTAGAGCTGCGACGGGTGCCTGGGCACGTCTCCGCCCGTGGGGAAGATCATGGCCCACGGCAGCGATTCGGGGGCCGGCCTGCCCCAGAGTTCACCGTTGATGAAGTTGCCGAAACGCCCAGCCGCGAGGCCGATGGGCACGGACGGCGCGAGGAAGTCGCCCACCTGGAGGAAGGGCCGCTTCTTGCGCCACGCGTACCAGGCCAGACCGAGGACGACGCCGATCGCGCCGCCGTGGAAGCTCATGCCGCCGTCCCACACCCTGATGATCTCCAACGGGTTCTGCAGGTGGTAGCCGTTGGTGTAGAAGAGGGAGTAGCCCAGGCGGCCGCCCACGATGACGCCGATGATCGACGCGAGGAGAATGTCCTCGATGTCGGCCGACGACCACGGCTGGGGCTTCGTGATGGAGCGGTAGGGCTCGTGCGCCAGACGACGCCGCATCAGACCGTACGCCATGCCGAACGCGAGCAGGTACATGATCGCGTACCAGTGGATCTTGAGGCCGAAGAGGTTGAGGGCCACGGGATCGAAGTCCGGGAACGTCAGCACGAGGGGGTTCACGCGCCAAGCTTCCCATATCCGCCAAGGCGGGCCCGCCGCGCAGCCGACCCTCGCGATCGGTCCCCCGTGCGCGCGAAAGAAATGTCGGAGGCGAGCGGCAGAGTAGTTCACATGAACGAATTGGTGACCGACACCGGTATCTCAGACCTGCTGCTGATCTTCTCCGTCAAGTCGCATCTCATCGCGATGCGTCCCGAGCTCGATGGCCAGATCACCGTCGACGACGACCGGCCGAGGCTGTCGTTCGTCACGCCCAGGGGCGCCGTCGTCGTCGCCAAGAGCGAATGCACCCGCGGCGGGACGTGGACGGTCAGCGGGCCGGGCATCGGCGTGAAGTCGCCTCGCCCGTCACCGGCGGAGTTGTCCGCGGCAGCCCTCGTGTCCTACGAACGCGCCAGGAGCGGCGCACCGCGAGCGGCCTGATCGGGGCTCAGAGGGCGCCGACGGCCTTGAAGGTGCTGTCCAGCGCGGAGCGCACGGGCTGAGCCTGACGCATCGCGATGCCACCCAGCAGGAAGTCGATGACACTCAGCTGAGCGATCCGGCTGGCCATCGCACCCAGGCGGAAGGCCGGCTCCTTGGAGCGGTACGTGAGCACGGTGTCGGCGAGCAGACCCAACGGAGACTGGTCGTCGCTGGTGATCGCAACCACCTTCACGCCACGGGAAGCAGCCATCCGGAGAGGCTCCACCACGTCGGCGGTGTGGCCGGTGTGCGAGATACCCACCACCACGTCGCCGCGGCCACGCAGCGCCAGGGCGGTCACTGCCGCGTGCCTGTCTGCCTGCACCCAGGCGTTGTAGCCGAATCGCTGCAGCTTGTGGACCAGGTCAGCCGCGATCAGCCCGCTTCCCGCGATACCCACGACGTCGATCTTCTCAGCGCTGGAAAGGGTGCGGACTGCAGACTTGAGCGCGTTGAGGTCGAGCGCGGAGAGGGTCTCTTCGATCGAGTTGGCGTGCGCGTGGGCCACCTTGGCGGCGATGTCGCACAAGGAGTCGTCCTCACCCACGATGCCCGCGGTCATGGGCCGTCCGGTGCGGCCGGCCTCGGCGCCGGCAGCCATCGCCAGACCGACGCGGAGCTGGGGGTAACCAGCCAGGCCCACGCGCTTGGAGAAGCGGACGACTGTGGGTGCAGACACGCCGCAGCGCTCGGCGAGTGCGGAGATCGACTCCCGCGCCACGGCGGCCGGATCCGTCAGCACCGCCTCGGCGACACGTCGTTCGGCGGGGCGCAGATTGGGCAACATTGTCTCAATCCGTGCCACCAGCCCAGAGGGGGAGTTCACGTCGGGGGAAGGCATGGCGCAATAGTAGCCCTCACGGGCATATGTCAAGTACATACCGACCTCGGCGCGCCTGACAGGATTTACCGCCGGCCCACCACATTTCAACGCTCTGCAACGGCCCCCGCGGCCCCTGAGAGGCCCGCCGGCCAGGCCACGTACCTAGTCATCAGCACCTGCCAGGCTGGCACCCGGACATGAAACTTCTTGTGACGCCACGCGGGCCCGCTGAGAAAAATGAGCCTCCTTACTTAGACGCTCCTGGTATGCCAAACTGAAGTTCGTCAGGGCGAAGATACGAGTTTGTTAACATCTCAGCATGTCCGTGTCGGCGCTCTCGACGAGCAATCAGAACTACCTCAAGGCCATCTGGAGCCTGGGCGAATGGTCTGATGACCCCGTCACCACCTCTGCCGTAGCGGCCCGCGTCGGCGTGCGGATGTCCACGGCCTCCGATGCGGTGCGTCGGCTAGGCGAACTCGGCCTGGTCGAGCACACTCCCTACGGGTCGATGACCCTCACGGACGAGGGCCGCACGCATGCGGTGGCCATGGTCAGGCGACACCGTCTCATTGAGACGTTCCTCGTGGAAGTACTCGCCTACCGCTGGGATCAGGTGCACGAGGAGGCAGACCACCTCGAGCACGCCGTCTCGGATTTCATGGTGGAACGCATCGCGGAGCACCTGGGACACCCCGACCGTGACCCGCACGGCGACCCCATTCCCAACGCCGACGGCAGCATCCTGCAACTGGACGCCGTCGCCCTCACCGACCTCGGCACCGGCCACCCCGCCCGGGTGGAGCGGATCTCCGACGACGACCCCGCCCTGCTGCAGTTCTTCGCCGAGCACGGCATCGGGGTGGGCACCGTGCTGGAGGCCAGGCCCGGCCTCCCCTATTCGGGCGGCATCGAGATCATCGTCGACAGCGCCGACGAGACGCTGACTCTCGGCCGGGCCGCGACGGATTCCGTCTGGGTCACGCCCTAGGTCAACCGACCAGCCCGAGCTGCATCGCCAACAGGGCCACGTTGAGCGCGACGATCGCCCCCGCCACCAGCCAGCCCGCAGCGGTCAGGGCCGTCGTATTGCGGTAGGCGCCCATGAGTTTCCTGCGCGAGGTGAGCCACACCAGCGGCACCACGGCGAAGGGGATCCCGAAGGACAGCACCACCTGGCTCAGCACCAGCGCCGCCGTGGGATCGACACCGGCCGCCAGCACCAGAACCGCCGGGATCATCGTCAGCAGCCGACGGGTGAGGAGGCTGAGCCTGGTGCGGAAGAGGCCGCCGAGGATGTCACTTCCGGCGTAGGAGCCCACCGCCGTGGAGGCCAAGCCCGAGGCCAAGAGCGCGATGGCGAACATGGAACCGGCAGTGGCCCCCAGCGCGTTCTGGATAGCGAGGTGCGCGCCTTCCAAGCTGTCGGTGCCGGGGACGCCCGGCAGCACGGTCGCGGCCACCAGGAGCATCACCAGATTGACCGAACCGGCGATGCTCAGCGCGATGGTGACGTCGACACGGGTGGCGCGGATCAGCCGGCGCGCGGGGATCTCGGTGTGGGCGAACCGGTCGCGCGCCAGCGACGAGTGCGCGTAGATCGCGTGCGGCATGACGGTGGCGCCCATGATGCTGGCGGCCAGCAGGACCGACTGGGTACCGTCGAACCTCGGTAACAGCCCTCCCGCGACCTGCGCAGCCTCGGGCGGCGAGATCACCAAGCCGTAACAGAAGCCGATCACGATGATGGCCATCAGAGCGATGATGCTGAACTCGAAGGCCTTGGCCCCGCGTTCCGACTGGACGAGGAGCAGCACCGTCGAGACCGCCCCGGTGATGACGGCCCCGGCCACCAGTGGGATGTCGAAGAGGATCCAGAGCGCAACGGCCCCACCGATGATCTCGGCGATGTCAGTGGCCACGGCCACGAACTGGGCCTGAATGCCGTAGAGGACCCTGCCGGTGCGGGTGCCGATCCGCTCGCCGAGGAGTTCGGCCATGCTGCGGCCCGTGGCGAGCCCGAGTTTGGCTGACATGTACTGCACCAGCCACGCCGCGACGTTGGCCACCACCAACACCCACACCAGCAGGTACCCGAAGTGGGCGCCGGCCGACATGTTGACCGCGACATTGCCGGGGTCGAGGTAGGCCACTCCCGCAACAAGGGCGGGTCCCAACAGCCAGGCCGGGCGGCCCGCGTTCAGCGAAACCGACCTTTCCTCGGTCTTCAGCACCTGTGACCCTGTCACCCCGACCTCCGACATCCTTGGCATGTATGTTCGTTGCGCCGAAGTCTAGGTCAAGAGGAACCGAAACACCTTACGCGTGGCGGACGAATATGTGCGTCACGGGTCGGGGACAGGTGCGTAGCCAGTAGCGGCCACAAACTCCTCATACATTGTGGGTGCGACAGACTCGTCGTTGCGGCGGATGTCACGCGCCTCGGCTGGGTCTGCCGCAAGATCGAAGACCTGGACGAGCTCACTGCCCGGCCCACACGGTTGCCCCACCGGCTCACTGAACCCGCCGGAGCCGCTGCCATAGATCACCTTGGCTGACGCAGAGCGCAGAAGGAGCCGACCATCGTATGCCTGGGCACCCACCAAGTCCTGTTCGGTTCGGTCCCCCAAGGCGACACCGTCTGCTGGAGGAGTCGCGGCGACGCCCGCGCAGCGGCTGATCGTCGGCAACAGGTCCAGCAGGCTCACCAACGCGCGAGATTCCGCGCCGACGTCGAACCCGGGCCCGGTGATCACGAGCGGTACCCGGTGGCCGGCCTCGTACGCGTCGGCCTTCTGCCCTCGCCAGGCGCCGTTGGGGCGATGGATGACCACGTCGCCGTCTTCCGGGAAGATCATCGGCGCGCCGTTGTCGCTGGTCACGATCACCAGGGTCTGGGCCAGAACGTCGTCGGGGAGCACCCCCAGCAGCTCGCCGACCATCCAGTCGAAGAGATGGATGCTGTCGCCCCTGGCGCCGGCATCGGAGGTTCCGCGCACGAACCCAGGCGGCACACAGGGACGGTGTGGGGACGCCGCGGCGACATAGGCAAAGAATGGACGCTCGTCGGGCTCCTTCAGCCACTCCTGCGCGGCGCGGGTGACGGCCACGTCAACTTGGTCGTCCTCCCACCCCGGCACCATGAGCCCGGGGCGTTGCGAGGTGATCAGCGGCTGCTTCTCCAGCGTGGGGATGCCGACGGTACGGTTCTGGTCCAGGAAACAGTAGGGCGGCATGTCGAGCGACCCGGCAATGCCGAAATAGCGCTCGAATCCGTGCTCGAGTGGCCCGTTGTCGAACGCGACGGTGTAGTCGATGTCGCGGCCGTCGCCCTGCATATCCGGAGCGAAGCCAGGATCGAAGGCTGCTGGGCGTGAACCGTCCGTGCGCTGCCAGTCGAGACCGAGGTGCCACTTCCCGAAGGCTCCCGTGCGGTAGCCCTCAGCCTGCAACACCGATGCGATCGTCGGGACGTCGTCGGCGATGATGCACGGATCTGCTCCGCCCAGCACGCCCGCCTTCAGGGGGCTGCGCCAGGGGTGGCGCCCCGTCAGCAGGCCGTATCGGGACGGGGTGCACACCGACGATGCGGCGTGAGCGTCCCAATAGGACGTGCCGCGCGCCGCTAGCGCATCGATGTTCGGCGTGCGCACCCTCGTCGCCCCGAAGCAGCCGAGGTCGCCCCAGCCGAGGTCGTCGGCCAGGATGACGAGCACATGGGGGCGCGAGGTGCGGTTCATCGGCCGGCCAGCCCCACCGTCGCGATGCCCTTGACCAGGTGCTTCTGCAGGATGATCACCACGATCATGGTGGGCGCGATCGCGATGACGGATGCGGCCAGGATCAGGTTCCAGGCTGCGCCGCGTTCACCGAAGAAGGTCTGGAGCCCGAGGCTCACGTTGCCCAATCCCTCGATGTCGTTGACCACGATCAACGGCCACAGGAAGCTGTTCCAGTAGGTGATGAACGTCCACACGCCGAGCACGGCCATGGACGGGCGCGCCAGCGGCAGGATGATCCGCAGGAACGTCTGCCAGTGGCTGCAGCCGTCCACCCTGGAGGCCTCCACCAGTTCGTACGGCAGGCTCATGAAGAACTGGCGCAGCAAGAAGGTTCCGAACGCGCCGAAGGCCCAGGGCAGGATGAGGGCCTGCCAGGAGTTGATCCAGCCGAGTCGCTGCATGAGCAGGAACATGGGGATGACGAGGACTTCCTGCGGGATCATCAGCGTGGCCAGGTAACCCAGCAGGGTCACGTCGCGGCCTCGCCAGCGGAGGATGCCGAAGGAGTAGGCCGCCAGCGCGCTGGCGGCCAGCACGACGAGGGTGCCGCCCAGCGACTGGATGACACCGTTGAGGATGTACTTGCCGAACGGCGCGTAGTCGAACACCTCGGTGTAGTTCGCCCAGCGGATCTCCGAGCCGAACAGCGACGGCGGCTGGCTGAAGATCTCGCCTGCCGGCTTCAGGGAAGAGGTGATGGTGTAGATCACCGGGAAGATGAACACGACGGCGGCGACGAACAGAAGCGCCTCGTTGAGCACCGGTCCTGCGATGCGTCGGCGCCGGCGAACGGTGGGGATGGTTTCACTGGTCATAGCTGACCCACTTCTTCTGGCCGAGCCACTGCAGCGCGGTGACCACGAGGATGAGTGCGAACAGGATCATGGCTGGCGCAGCTGCGGCACCGAGCTGCCCACCCTGGAACGCCTTCTGGTAGACGTCCATCACGACGGTGACTGTTGCGTTGCCCGGCCCACCGGCCGTCATGACGTAGGGCTGGTTGAAGATCTGGAACGCCTGGATGATCGTGATCGTGGTGGCGAAGAAGATGGCCGGCGTCATGAGGGGCAGCTTCACCCGGAACAGCGTGGACCAGAAGCCGGCACCGTCGATCTTCGCTGCGTCGAGCACCGAATCCGGCAGTTGGTCGATGGCCGCGGAAAAGATGAGGGTGTTGTAGCCGAGGCCATTCCAGATCACGACCAACACCACGGCCATCAGCGCGGTGCTGTTGGTGGCCAGAAGATTCGGCATCTGGATGCCAACGGATTGGGCGAGGTAATCGATGATGCCCCCGGGCTGGTAGAGCATCTTCCAGATGATCGACGTGGCCACGCTGGGCGTCACGACGGGAAGGAAGAACAGCACTCGGTAGACGTGGCTGATCCGGCTCGTGGAGATCCAGAACGCCATCGCCAGCGTCAGCACCAGGTTCAGGGGAACGACCACGATGGTGAAGACGATGGTGTTGATGAGGGCGGCCGGGAAAGCGTTGCCGCGGGCGAAGAGATTCCTGTAGTTGTCCCATCCCGCGAACGTGACATCGCCGAAAGTCGGCCAGTGGAAGAAGCTCGTGGCGATCGCGAGGATCGTCGGGACCAGCACGAAGAGCGTCAGGCCGATGGCGCTGGGGGTCAGGAACCCGAGGGCGGCACGTTTCTCGTGGGGCCTGGAGCGGGGGCCCCGGCTGTTGCCAACCGGGGCCTCCTCTTCCCTGACCGAACGGTCACGGACGGGGGATGAGACGGTCACGTCAGTTGCCCGCCGACGCCTGAACGTTGTCGAGGGTTGCCTCCGGGGTGGCGCTGCCGGTGTAGGCCAGGATGAACTCGCGGGCGATGGACTTGGTGACCGCGTCCCAGTTCGAGGTGGGCACGAACGGCACGGCGCCCTTGCTGCTTTCCTCGACGACCAGGCGGGCCTGCTCCGAGTATCCGGGGTTGTCACCGTCGACAGCGGCGGCCAGGCCCTCGTAGAAGAGGTCGGCCGGCGCAAGACGGCCAGGCATGGTGCCGGAGGTGGCGGTCTTCTCCTGGCCGTCAGCACCGGTGATGATCGCGATGGCCTGGGCCGCTTCCTTCTTGTTCTCGCAGGACTTGGCGATGCCGAACCCGGAGTTGGCGGAGAACGAGGACACGCCGCCATCCCCGATGGGGAGGGTGGTCACGCCGACCGGGAACGTGGCTTCCTTGGCGTCGGAGGCCAGGTTCCAGGTGCCGTCGACGGCCATCGCAGCGTTGCCGGCGACGAACTGCTGCTCGCCCCAGGGAACATCGGAGGAACTGGCCGGAACGAGCGCAACGCCCTGTTCTGTGGCGAGACCGGTGTACCAGGTGAACGCTTCGCGCATGGCGTCGGTGGTGAGTTCCAACGTGCCGCCATCGGAGACGGGGCGGGCACCGTTGTAAGCGAGCAGCTGCGAGAACATGTGGAGATCCGAGAAGCTCTGTCCGAAGGCCGGCTTGCCGGTCTTCTCCGTAATGGTCTTGGCGGCGGCCTCGAAGTCCTCGACCGTCCAGCCGGGCTCCGGCTCGTCGACGCCCGCGGCGGCGAAGAGATCCTTGTTGTAGTACAGCGCCATGGTGGAGATGCCGTAGGGCATGGCGTACTGCTTGCCGTCGAGCTGCAGGGCCTTGAGCGCGGCGGGGTTCCATTCTTCGGGGTCGAATCCTTCGGCTGCCATCAATTCATCAATGGGCTCCAGGGCCTCGGCGAAGGCGGGCAGCCGCAGGCTCTGCATGCTGACAATGCAGGGAGCGGAATTGCTGGCGAGCTGAGACTGGAGCTTGGTGAAGTAGTCGGCGAACGGCGGGCTGGTGAGCTTCACGGTGATGTTGGAATGCTCAGCGGTGACGTCCTCGGCGAGGCCCTGCCACATCTTGTTGCCGTCATCGCCCTGGTTCCAGAAGCCCCAGTCGAGCGTGACGGCTTGCCCTTCCTGGGACGACTCTTCTTCGTTTCCGGTGGGGCTGGCGTTCGAGCCGCATGCAGCCAACCCGAGGGCAGCCGCGAGAGTGACGGCACCGATGCCGACAAGGTTAAGCTTCATTGCTTCCTCCTAGATACAAGGTAGGTTTAATTTGCCTCCGAATTAAGTGGTTGTCAAGTGGGGTTGCCGAATTCCTGCCGGTACGCGACACAATGGCCGCAGGCACCTGAGGGGAGAAGGTCAATGGAGCCGTTCGGACGGGGTGGTCAAGCTTCACGGGGCCAACTGCTAGCCAGCTTGGCGAGCGAGCCCAACCAGAGCCGCAGTGATCTCGTGGCCCGGCTGGGTCTCGGCCCCGCAACAGTGAGCACGCAGGTGCGACGGCTGATCGACATGGGCATCCTGCGCGAGGGGGCGGCGCAGATCCTCGGGTCGGGTCGCCCCCGAGTGCCGCTCGAGGTGGTGCCAGACGCCGGCCGCGTCGTAGGAGTGGGGATCAACCCCGGCCAGGCGACCGTGGCAACCGTGGGTCTCGACGGCGCCGCACTCGAGGTGACCACCGTCGAGGTGTCGACCAACTCGCCGCGAGAGCTGAGCAGGGCACTGGGCCGACACGTGAGGCGTCTCGTCGAACAGGATGCTGCCGCCGACTGGTGGGGCTTGTCCGTGGCCATCTCCGGCGTCATCAGCGCCGACGCCACCCGCGTGGCCATCTCCGTGGTGCACGGTTGGCGAGACCTGGGCCTGGCCAGCATGCTGCAGGCCGACAGTGGCATGGACACGTTCCTCGTCAACGACATCGGCGCCCTGGCCTACCGCGAACTCTTCCGGACAGGGGCCGAGAACCCTGCAGACTTCATGCTCGTCTCGCTGGGCTACGGCGTCGGCATGGCCGTGGTCCGAGACCACCACATCCTCAGCGGCCAAAAGGGTGCGTCCACAGAGATCGGCCACGTCTCGGTGGACCCACTCGGGCCCCCCTGTCCGTGCGGGAACACCGGCTGCCTGCAGGTGCTGGTGGGCCTGGGAGACCTCATGAAGTCGATCAGCCGGAGCACCGGCCGGGAGGCCGCCTCCGCCCAGGACCTCGCCGAACTCGCCGCCGCGGCTCCGCGGGCAGGAGCGATCATGGACCGAGCGGGCTACTGGCTCGGGCGCGCCGTCGGCGGCGCCTGCACCATGACCGGGCTCAGCACGGTGCTCCTCACCGGCCAGTCGCTGCCGCTCTGGCCCGCCCTTCAGACCAGTTTCCAGGCTGGACTGGGTGAAACGAGCCCCACCATGGCCATTCCTCCCGCTCTGCAGGTGCGCGAATGGGACGCCTCGGCGGAGGCGATCGGCGCTGCCTCACTCATGATCGCGCGGCGCGTCAATCTCTGACTGGCATTTATTTCGGCTCCGATATAACCTGCTGCCAGCACCTTTCAAGGAGGACAAGCTGTGCAGCCTGCAAAGACGCCGGTAGCGATCGACGACCCCCCTCGGCCCGCCCTGCTCGCCGGGGTGGACATCGGGGGCACCAAGATCGCCGCCGTGCTGGTGTCGAGGTCGGGCGACGTCCTCGCCTCCCATACGGAGGCCGCTCCCACAGGGGGTGGAGGCGCTGTGCTGCGGGCCGTTGCCGCCACGATCGAATCCCTGGAGCGTGAGGTCGGCAGCCCCATCGCTGCGCTCGGCCTTGGCGCCGCGGGCATCATCGATTCGGCCACGGGCACCGTCCTGGCCGCCTCGCAGCTCTTCACCGACTGGGTGGGTCGGCGCATCGGTGCCGAGCTCGAAGCGCTCATCCGACGCCCCGTCACCGTCGCGAACGATGTCAACGCATTCCTCGTCGGCGAGGTCCGCTGGGGCGCGCTGCGCGGGGCTGAGAACGCACTGGGCGTGATGCTGGGCACAGGCGTCGGAGGAGCGGTCATGCTGGCCGGTCACCTGTTCGAGGGCCCTCATGGCGGTGCAGGTGAAATCGGGCACACGCCTCGCCACTCGGACCACCGCTGTACGTGCGGCGGGATCGGCCATCTCGAGACCGTTGCCTCGGGGCGGTCCATCGGCCTGCGCTACGCCGAGCGCACCGGCGGTTCACCCCTCACCGGGCAGGAGACCGCCCGACGGGCCGCTTCCGGTGACGAGGTCGCGCTCGCCGTCTTTCATGACGCGGGTCAGGCCTTGGCCAACGCCGTCCTCACCACGGGCACACTCTTCGACGTCGATCACGTCGTCATCGGCGGCGGGGTGGCCAAGGCATGGGAATTCTGGCGGCCCTCCTTCGAAGCGACGGTGGCGGAGAACCCGCCGATCAGCGGGCGCCAACTCATTGTGCGGTTGGCGGCATTGACCAACCCCGCGATCGGCGCCGCAACCCTCGCGCTGGATACGGTTGACTCGGCAGGAGACATGGCATGAGAGAAGCATCGGAGATCCGGTCTGAGCCGCTCCCACCTGTCGCCCTCACGGGGATCTCACAACCCAGGGTGGGCGTCGGCGGCATCGCCATCGAGTCGAGCACGTTCAGCCGCCACGTTGCGACCCTGACTGATTTCGTGCAGCGACGCGGCGAGGAGTTGCTCGCGTACCACCCGTTCCTCCGGGAGGGTGAGCCCTTGCGGCAAGCGGCCCACTGGGTTCCGCTGCTGCACGGCCGCTCCTTGCCCGGCGGACCGGTGGCCCAGGAGGCGTACCTGGCGATGCGCGACGAACTCGTCGAGCGCATCCACGCAGAGGGACCCTTCGACGGCTTCCTGCTCGACATCCACGGTGCCATGAGCGTCGTCGGGATGCTCGACGCCGAGGGCGACCTGGCCCGCGCGGTGCGGGCGGCGCTCGGCCGGGACACACTGGTGTCGGCCAGCATGGATCTCCACGGCAACGTGTCTCCCGAGTTCCTGGCGCAGGTGGATCTGGTGACGTGCTACCGGATGGCACCTCACGAGGATGAGGAGAACACCCGCGAACGCGCCGCCCGCAACCTGCTCGCGCGGCTCCGCGCCGACGGCGGGAGCGACCCGGAGTCGCGCCGCCCCCTGAAGGCCTGGGTTCGGGTGCCCATACTGTTGCCGGGTGAGAAGACCAGCACCAGGGTGGAGCCAGCCAGGTCGCTCTACCGGTTGGTGCCGCAGGTGGAGGCACGCGACGGCGTGCTCGACGCTGCAATCTGGGTGGGCTACGCCTGGGCCGACGAACCCCGCTGCCATGGGGTGGTCGTCGTGACCGGCGACGCCGAGCCTGCCGTCCGCGACGGCGCTCGCCAATTGGCAGAGGCGTTCTGGGCAGTGCGCGACGAGTTCGAATTCGTCGGGCCCACCGGAACGTTCGCCGAGGCGATCGACATCGCGCTCTGCCCGGACGCAAAACATCCGCATGTGGTGTCGGATTCGGGCGACAACCCGACAGCAGGCGGGGCCGGAGACAGTTCGTGGTCCCTCACGCAGCTCATCGCGGATCCTCGGTTGACGGACGATACCCTCACAGTCATCCACGCCTCGATCAATGACGCCGCAGCAGTTGCGGCGGCGGCGGCGGCGGGCGTGGGTGCCCGCGTGCAACTAGGCGTGGGGGGCAACGTCGACGAGGCGGCAACCCCGGCGCAGCTCGACGGCATCGTCCGGGCCGTCGTCGAAGGCGATCCGGTGGGCGGCACCCAGGTCGTCGTACAGCGGGGGGCGGTGCACGCGATCATCTCGGAGCGCCGCAAGCCGTTCCATCACCTGGCCGACTTCACGCGCCTCGGGCTCGATCCGCGCGAGGCCGACATCGTTGTGGTGAAGATCGGCTACCTGGAGCCCGAACTTCACGATCTCGCGGAGGGCTGGACCCTGGCCTTGACGCCGGGCGGCGTCGATCAGAACCTTGAACGGCTGGGGCATCACCGCTTGCTGCCGGGCACGTGGCCCTTCGACACCAACGGGCCGCAGACCATGTTCGAACCCCAACTCTCACGAGGAGCCTTCCCATGCTGAACTTCGACACGCGCATCGGGCCCCAGTTCGCCGTCGCCCCGGACTACCCGGATCTCAGCGTGCCGGAGTGGTACCGCGACGCGAAGCTCGGCATCTTCATCCACTGGGGCATCTACTCGGTGCCGGCGTGGGCGCAGCTCCACGGCGAACGCAACGTACAGCCCGAGGAGGCGTACGCTCTCCACGAGTACGCAGAGTGGTACGGCAACACCTGGCGCATTCCCGGCAGTCCCACCCAGCGCCACCACGTGGAGACCTACGGTCAGGGCACGTCGTACGAGGATCTGGTCGACCTGTGGCACCCAGAGCGCTTCGACGCCGGCCACATGGTGAGCCAGGTCCTCCGCTCGGGCGCGCGCTACATCATTCCCACCACCAAGCACCATGAGGGCCTGTGCCTGTGGGAAACCGAGACCACGCCATTCTCCACCGCCCGACGGGGGCCCCATCGTGACCTCATCGCCGAGTTGCACGACGCGGCCCGGGCGGCCGGCGTGCGTTTCGGCGTCTACTTCTCCGGGGCTCTGGACTGGCACGTGAGCGATCTTCCGCCCATCCAGTCAGACCGCGACCTGTTCGCCCTGAGGCGCAACGACGCCGAGTTCGCGCAGTACTCCGCGCGGCAGCTCCGGGAGTTGATCGAGCGGTTCAGCCCAGACGTGCTGTGGAACGACATCGATTGGCCAGACGGCGGCAAGGGCCACGAGCCCTACGGCTTGGCGCAGCTCTTCCAGGACTACCTGAGCGCCGTGCCCTCTGGCGTGGTCAACGATCGCTGGGGCATCCCCACCCACGGTTTCGTGACCCGGGAGTACACACATGTCAACGAGACTCTGCCCCAGGTGTGGGAAGCGTGCCGTGGCCTGGGGCAGTCCTTCGGCTACAACCGCGTTGAGGACGAACGCGCCTCCATGTCTGGCGCAGAACTCGTCGCCTATCTGGTCGATGTCGTGTCGAAGAACGGCAACCTCCTGATCAACGTGGGGCCCCGTGCCGACGGCACCATCCCCGAACTGCAACTGCGCGCGCTGGAGGAGCTGGGCGCGTGGCTGGCCGTCAACGGCGAGGCGATCTTCACGACGCGGCCGTGGCTGCGGTGTGGCGACGCTCAGGTGCGCTACACCCATGCCGACGGTGCCGTTTACTGCCATCTCCTCACGCCGGGCGAGGGCCGGCTGACCCTTCCGCCCGAGCTGTCTTCGGCCCGGATCGTGCACTGGTTGGGCGGTTCCGAAACAGTGGTCCACGACGGGATCGCCGTGGTCCCGGAAGCGCTGCGGACAAGCCCCGTGGCGGTGGCGCGAGTGGGATGAAAGCCCACAACACGCGTCGATTTGCATCGCTTCCGAGGCACGGCCCTACTTTTCTCCCATGGTCGCGCTGCCGCCCTCTACAGAGCCATTGACCGGGCGGTTCGTCCGGCTTGAGCCGTTCACAGAATCCGACGCCGACGAGCTGGCCAGCCTCCTGCTCGACCCGGCCCTCTACACCAACGGATACGTCATGTATCCCACCCCGTCGACCCACGCTGAAGCGGTCGAACGCGTCTGGGCCTGGTGGGCCAACCGCACCCGCGCCGGCAGCGCAGACCGCCTCAGCTACGCCGTCCGGCTGACCGGCGACGGCGGGCTGGGCACCCCCGGAACCCTCGTGGGCACCACCTCGCTGGGGCCGTTCGACACCGGCAACCAGGCGACCTTCCTCGGCTTCACCATCTACGGCCGTCGCTGGTGGGGTGCTCCGGTGAACCCCGAGGGCAAGTACCTCTTGCTGCGCCAGGCGTTCGAGGTCCTCGGCTACAGCCGCGTCCAGATCCAGACCGACGTGCGCAACGTCCGCAGCCAGGCCGCGATCGAGAAGCTGGGGGCCGTGCGCGAGGGCGTCCTGCGTCGGCACAAGATCCGCGCCGACGGCAGCTCCAGGGATTCCGTCTTCTACTCGATCATCACGGAGGACTGGCCGCGGGTGAGGGCGGGTCTCGAGGCCCGTCTCGGCGGGTGGACCCCTGTCCTGGACGCCCACGGCACCAGCGACCTCCCAGCCCTCCCTGCCGCAGCGGAGGACACCGACGAGGTGCGCAATGCGCTGGTCAACCTCACCGCCCAGCTCACCGTGCTCCAGCAGGCCCATGAATCATTGGGACTCCAATCCTGATGGCGTCCGGTGTAGCGTTTTTCCATGGTCGCGACACCGCCTGAGCCCAAGACGCTGAGCGGCCGGCTCGTCCGCCTGGAGCCGTTCCGCGCCTCAGACGCAGACGAGTTGGCCGAACTCGTGCTTGATCCGCGCCTGCACGAGCATGGTTTCGTCATGTACCCGCCGCCCAGGAGCTACGCCGAGGCCCTCCGGCGCGTCTATTCCGCCTGGGCCGCGACACCCGCCGCACATGCGTCCCGCGTGACGTGGGTGGTGCGGCTCACCGGCGACGGTGACCTCGGCCCGGCGGGAACGCTCGTCGGCGCCTCGTCCCTGGGAGAGGCTGAGCCGGAGAACGAGGCGGTGCACCTCGGCTGGACGGTCTACGGACGCCGCTGGTGGGGCTCCCTGGTGAACGCGGAGACGAAGTACCTGCTCCTCAGGGAGGCGTTCGAGAACCTGGGGTTCGGCCGGGTGCGGCTCCAGACCGACGCCCTCAACCTCCGCAGCCAGGCGGCCATCGAGAAGCTGGGCGCGACGAAGGAGGGAGTGCTGAGGCGACACAAGGTGCGCGCCGACGGCACCTTCCGCGACACCGTCGTCTATTCGATCCTCCGCGACGAGTGGCCGGCCGTGAAGGCCGGGTTGGAGAGGCGACTGAGCGCCTAGCTCGCGGCCCAGATCGGGGTCAAGGGATGACAGAGCTAGAGTCGCAGTCAGGCACGATCGCTGAAGGGAATCACCCATGCACACCACGCACCTCGGCCGCTCCGGTCTCCAGGTCTCCCGTCTCGTCCTCGGCACCATGAACTTCGGGCCACACACGTCGGAGGAGGACGCGCACGCCATCATGGACCGCGCCCTCGACGCAGGCATCAACTTCTTCGACACCGCCAACGGCTACGGCGGCAAGGGTCACCGCGGACGCACCGAGGAGATCGTCGGGCGCTGGTTCAAGAAGTCCGGCCGCCGCGACGAGGTGATCCTCGCCACCAAGTGCTACGGCTCCACCCTGGACGAAGACCGGCCCAACTTCTCCAAGCTCTCGGCGGTGAACGTCCGGCGTTCAGCGATCGCGTCGCTCCAGCGCCTGCAGACGGACCACATCGACCTCTACCAGATGCACCACGTGGACCGCGCCACGTCCTGGGAGGAGATCTGGCAGTCCATGGACCGTCTGGTGGCAGCGGGCGACATCGTCTACGTCGGGTCCTCGAACTTCGCCGGCTGGCACATCGCGGCTGCGGTCGAGGCCGCGAAGGCGCGCCACAGCCTGGGCCTGGTGAGCGAGCAGTCCCTCTACAACCTGGCCGCGCGCACCGTCGAACTCGAAGTGTTGCCCGCCGCCCGGCACTACGGGCTGGGCGTCATCCCGTGGTCGCCGCTCGGGGGCGGCCTGCTGGGCGGTGTCCTGCAGAAGATCGAATCCGGCCGCCGCGCCGACGAGCAGATGCTGCGGCGCGTCGCGGAGATGCGCGAACAACTGGATGCGTGGGAGTCGTTCTGCCGCGAACTGGGCGAGCAGCCCGCCGATGTGGCGCTCGCGTGGCTGCTGCACCAGGACGGCGTCACGGGCCCGATCATCGGCCCCCGCACCATGGAGCAGCTCGACGGCGCACTCCACGCCCTGGACATCAGCCTGGACGAGTCCGCACTGGCACGCCTCGACGAGATCTTCCCCGGCCCCGGCGGACCGGCCCCGGAGGCCTACGCCTGGTGACCGGCCCGGAAGAGGAAAGCGCCCGGCTGCGGGACGCCCCGCGGTCTGATGAGGTGTTCCAGGTCCTTGCCCAGCGCTACCACGTGGCGCCCATGCCGGTGCTCGAGGCACGCGACCTGGTGGACACCAGCCACCCCCTCGGAGAACCCAAACGGTTCCTGCGGGTCCAGCTGCCGCCGGACATGCCCTACCGCACGGGCGACCACCTCGCCCTCCTCCCCCGCAACCCGGAGGCCCTGGTCAGGCGCGTAGCCGCCCGCCTCGGCCTGGAGCTGACGCACACCGTCACGCTGGAGAAGGGGCGACGGGGGCTTCCCGTCGGCGTCCCGCTGACGGTGCACCAACTCCTCACCGAATTTGTCGAGCTGCGCTTCCCGCCCAGCGCCATCAGCGTCGCGAAGCTTGCCGATCACGCGTCAGACGACGGGGAGCGGCACCAGCTCGCTGCTCTCGCGGCCCTGGGCCGCGAGGAGTTCCGCGAGCAGGTCACCGAGCGGGAGCGGACCGTCCTGGACCTCCTCGAGGAGTTCCCCTCCTGCGCCCTCACGCTCGACGCGTACCTGGACCTCGTGCGCCCCATCCGGCTCCGCAGCTACTCGCTCTCCAGCTCTCCCCTGGACCGGCCGCACGAGGCTGAACTGCTGGTCTCCTTCCTGGACGAACCGCATCGCGCGGGCCTCGGCACCTACACCGGGGTGGCCTCCGCCTTCCTCTGGGGCGTGGAGGCCGGCGACGTGCTCCACGCCAGGACGGTCTCCTGCCAGGAGGCCTTCCGCCTGCCCGACGACCCGTCGATCCCCGTCATCCTGATCAGCGCCGGCACGGGGCTGGCCCCGTTCCGAGCCGCCATCGCGGATCGCAGGCACGCCCCACGCGGGACCGTGCTGTGTTACTTCGGTTGCCGGCACCCGGACGTCGATTTCCTCCACCGCGAGGAGTTGGAGGCGGCCGACGCGGCCGGTGTGATCAGCCTGCGTCCCGTCTTCTCGCGCGCGGCCCACGACGGCGTGCGGTACGTCCAGCACCGGATCGCGCGCGAGGGCGACGAGGTGTGGCGCCTGCTCGAGCAGGGCGCGCACGTGCGCGTCTGCGGCGACGGCCGGTACATGGCCCCCGACGTACGCGCCGGCTTCCGGCAGCTGTTCCGGGACCACACCGACGGATCCGAGGAGGACGCCGAGGCGTGGCTGCACGACCTGATGATCAGCGGCCGCTACGTCGAGGACGTCTGGGCCGGCTGAGGAGGTCTCCGGGGTCATGCAACGGCGGCCCCCCTCAGCGCCCCGTCGACGGCTGTGCCAAGGTGGAGGCATGCAGAAGTCAACATTGGGTAAGACTGGCCGCGACATCGGGGTCGTCGGCCAGGGGTGCTGGCAGTTCGGTGGCGATTGGGGCGACGTCGGCGACGACGCGGCCATGGCCGTCCTCCACACGGCGGCCGACGAGGGCGTCACCTTCTTCGACACCGCCGACGTCTACGGCGACGGCCACAGCGAGGAACTCGTCGGCCGGTTCCTGAAGGAGCGCGCCGACGATTCGATCATGGTCGCGACCAAGCTCGGCCGCCGCGCCAGCCCGCACGTGCCGGAGACGTTCACCCGCGAGAACCTGCGCGCCTGGAACGACCGCTCCCGCGCTCTCCTCGGGCTGGACACCATCGACCTGGTGCAGCTGCACTGCCCGCCGACGCCCGTCTACTCCGACGACACGGTCTTCGACGTGCTCGACGAGATGGTCGAGGAAGGACGGATCCGCAACTACGGCGTGTCCGTCGAAACGGTCGACGAGGCGATGACGGCCCTCGCCCGCCCCGGCGTGGCGAGCATCCAGATCATCCTCAACGTCTTCCGCCGCAAGCCACTGGAGAAGGTCCTGCCCGCGGCGATGGAGGCCGGCGTCGGCATCATCGCCAGGGTCCCGCTCGCCAGCGGCCTGCTGACCGGCAGGTTCACCGAATCCACCACCTTCGCGCCGCAGGACCATCGGACGTACAACCGGCACGGCGAATCGTTCGACCAAGGCGAGACGTTCAGCGGCGTGCCCTACGACGTCGGGGTCGCGGCCGCCCGCGAGTTCGCGTCGATCGTGCCGCAGGGCGTCACCCCGGCCCAGTTCGCGCTGCGCTGGATCATCGACCAGCCCGGTGTTTCCGTCGTGATCCCCGGCGCCAGCCGGCCGGACCAGGCGAAGGCCAACGCGGCCGCCGGCTCCCTGCTGCCCCTTACCCGGGAACAGCTCGACGCGTGCGAACGGATCTACGACGAGTACATCAGGAGCCACGTCCACGACCGCTGGTGACGGCGTGCACGCCTCAGTGCTTGAACACCCGCACCGGACCGACGACCCGCAGGCCCACCCGGGCACCGAGCACCGGAGTCTCGTTCCCGTGCACGCGCGCCCGCACAGACAGCGGCCCGCCGGCCCAGCCCTGCACGTCGCCGGCGACATCGAGGTCGACCACCGCGTCGTGGCCGAAGAAGCGCACGGTGGTGACGACGCCGCTGACCGCTCCCTGCTCGGGGGGCGTGAGCCGGATCTGTTCCGGCCGCAGCAGCACGTCGACGGGTCCGCGCGGCACGAACCCGACCACCGAGAGCATTCCCAGGCCTGAACGCACCTCCGGGCCGACGCCCTCACCGCGCACCATGACGGCGTCGCCCATGAACGACGCCACCTGGGGGTCGATCGGCTCGCCGTAGACGATGCGGGGGGCGGCCACCTGGAGCACATGGCCCCCGCGGAGCACCGCCACCTCGTCTGCGAAGGACAGCGCCTCCCCCTGGTCATGGGTGACGAGGATGACCGTGGCGCCGGCGGCACGGAGGGCGCGCGCGGTCGCTTCCCGCGTCGCGTGCCGCAGGGTGGTGTCGAGGGAGGAGAACGGCTCGTCGAGCAGCACGACGCTGGGCTGCGGCGCCAGCGCCCTGGCCAACGCGACGCGTTGCTGCTGTCCACCCGAGAGCTGCGCGGGGTAACGGCCGGCGATTTCCGGCGGCAGTTCCACGAGCTCCAGGAGTTCGGCGACCCTCTCCCGGTTGGCCCGCTCGCGGCCCCGGAGGCCGGCACGGGGCAGGCCGAAGGCGACGTTCCCCGCCACGCTGAGGTGCGGGAACAGCGCCCCCTCCTGACGGACGTAGCCGACGCCGCGTCGCTCGGGCGCCACCCAGGTGCGCGGGCCGGCGACGACGCGGCCCCCGACGCTGATCTCCCCCGCCGTCGGCCGGAGGAAGCCGGCGATGGCGCGCAGCAGCGTCGTCTTGCCGGAGCCGGAGTCGCCGAGGATCGCGGTGGTCGCGCCTTCCTTGACGCGCAGGCTGACCCCGTGGAGGATCTCGCTGGCCCCGTATCCGGCGCGCAGTTCGCGCACGAGCACCTCGCTCATTTCGTGGCCCTTCTGTCGTGGGTGATCTGGCGCCGGAGCACCACCGTCAGCGGCACCGACAGCACGATCATCATCGCCGCGTACGGCGCGGCGGCCGCGTAGTCGAGTTCGTCGCTGGCCGCCCAGAACGACAGCGCCAGCGTGTCGGCGCCGGTGGGGGCGAGCAGCAGCGTCGCGGTGAGTTCGGTGGAGATCGCCAGTGCCACCAGCACGAAACCGGCCAACACCGACGGCGCCGCCAGGGGCAGCACCACCCGCCGGAACACGCCCGCCCCGCCCTGCCCCAGCGAGCGCGCGGCCTCCGCCAGTTCCGGTGGGGCCGCCGCCAGCCCCGAGCGGAGGGAGACCATCGCGCGGGGCAGGAAGAGCACCGCGTACGCCACCACCACCAGGGCCACGGTCTGGTAGAGCCCTGGCGCCCAGGTCACGGCGAGACCGACGAGCGCCAGCGCCACGACCACGCCGGGCAGCGCGCTGCCGACGAAGGTGGCGCGCTCGAGGAGTGTGGCGACCCAGCCGCCGCCCCTGCTGAGGAGCAGCGCTCCGGGCAACGCCACCACCACGGCCGTGAGGCCACCCAGGACGGCCAGCCCCAGAGTCGACGCGGTGACGCGGAGGAGGTCGTCGGCCACGGCCCCGGACTGGCTGGTTCCGGTGAGGAGCCACCGCAGCACCAGCACCACCGGTACCGCCGTGGACAGCGCGGTCAGGAGCGTGAGCCCGGCGAGCGCCGGCCACGTCCACCTGCCCAGCGGCACGCGTGACGGCGGCCGCATGCTGCCCGCCCCGATCCTGGCGACGCGCCGCGAGCCGCGGCCGACGACCTCGAGCGTCAGGAGGCCGAGGCAGAGCAGGAGGAGGACGGAGGCCAGGAGCGAGCCCTGGGCGTCGCTGAAGCCGACGGCGTACTGCTGCAGGATCGCCGTGGTGAAGGTCTGGTAGCGCATCATGGCCAGCACGCCGTATTCGGCGAGGAGGTGGAGGGCCACCAGCAGGGCCCCGCCGCTCAGGGCGGGGCGGAGGCGAGGGAGGACTGCCCGGCGGAAGGCCGCGAAGGGGCCCAGCCCGAGGGAGCGCGCAGCCTCCTCCTCTCCCTCGTCGAGCGCCCGCAGCAGCGCGGCCACCGGCAGGAAGACGAACGGGAAGTAGGCCAGCGTGGTGACCAGCGCGGCACCGCCCAGGCCGACGAGGGCCGGCTGCCAGGAGGTCCAGGCGTAGCTGGCCACGAAGGCGGGCACGGCGAGGGGCGCCAGCATCAGGGCGCGCCAGACGCCGGCGCCGGGGAGGTCGGTGCGCTCCACCAGCCAGGCCGCCCCGGTGCCGATCGCGACTGCGAGCGGCAGGGTGATGGCCATGAGAGCGGCCGTGTTGGTCAGCAGCATCCCGATCCGCGGCCGGAAGAGGTAGGCGGCCGCCTCTGACCAGCCCACCCCGAACCCGCTGGCCACCGTGACGACGATGGGGAGCAGGACGATCGCCGCGACGAGGGCGGCGGCCACCTGGAGCCAGGGGCGGCTAGAGGATGCCGGCATCAGTCATCAGCTTGGTGACCTCATCCGAGTTCAGCGTGAACGGGTCCACCGGCGGATTGTCCAGGCTCTCCAGCGGCGGGAGCGCGGGGTCCGAGGCGACGCCCACGCCCACCGCGTACTCCATCGACTTGGAGTCGACGAGCACTTTCTGTCCCTCGGGCGAGGTGATGTAGGCCAGGAACTGTTGGGCCTGCTCGGCCTTGTCGCTGCTGGCGAGCACGCCGCCGGCCGACAGGGAGACGAAGGCGCCCGGGTCCTGGTTGCCGAAGTAGTGCAGCTGGGTGTTGCCCGAGCCCTCCTTGTTGCCGGCCTGGTCGCGGTACCAGTAGTAGTGGTACATGACGCCCACCGGCACCTCGCCCGCGTTGACGGCCTTCATCGTGGCGATGTTGTTCTGGTAGGCGTTGGCACCCCTCTGCAGGGCGACGAGCCAGGCGGCGGTCTCCTCCTCGCCGCGGTCGGCGAGCATGCCCGCGACGATGGCCTGGAAGTCGGCCCCGCCGGGGGCGCAGCCCCAGCGGCCGTCCCAGGCGGGATCCGCCAGGTCCATCATCGATTTCGGCAGTTCCGCCTCGCTGATCTCGGAGGTGTTCCAGCACAGCACCGTCGAGCGGGCGGCGATCGCGATCCAGTCGGTGCTGGACGGCGCCATGGCGCTCGGCACCTGCTCCAGCGTGGTGGCGACGACGGGCGCGAGGAGACCGGCGCGCTGCACCACCGTCATGGCCGGGGAGTTCTCCGTGAGGAACACGTCGGCGGGGCTGCGGTCCCCCTCCTGCACGATCTGGTGGCCCATGGACGAATCGGAGCCTCGACGCACCTGCGTCTTCACCCCGGTGGCCGCCGTGAAGGCCTCGGCCCACGCGGCCGTCACGTTCTCGTGCTGCGAGGAGTAGATGAGGAGCGCCTCGGGGTCCGCGACGAACTCCTCACCGCCGTCGTCGCGGCTGCACGCTGCAACTGCGATCGGCGTGAGGGCGAACGCGGTGAGGAGGAGGCGTCGGCTGAGATGGGGGGTCACGGGGTGGTCCTCTCGGGGGTGGGGGAAGTACTGCGGAGGGGGACGAGGAGGTCTTGGAGGCGGGCGATGGGCGTGGCGGTGACGCGCCAGAGCAGCACGCCCACGACGAGGGCGGCGACGGTGCGCACCAACCCGTGGTCCGTGAGGGTCCGCGACACCAACGTCAGGACGTGGAACTGGATGAGGTAGATGTGCAGGCTGGCGGCGGCCAGCACCGTGACGACGGGGACGACCAGCCGCGGCAGCGGGACGCTGCGCACCAGCGCCAGGGCGATGATGCCGCCCGCGATCACCAGGTTGCGCGCGGTGTCGTCCGGGAAGTAGCCGAGGGTGCCCAGCAGCGCCATCGCCAGCGTCAGTTCCGTGCGACGGCGGGTGCGGGCGACGGCCAGCGCCATCCCGGCGGCGAACAGCCAGAAGACGGTGGGCAGCACGCCACGCATCGGGCCGTCGTGCTCGAAGCTGAGGATGATGAAGCGCGCCACCAGCCCGACGAGGAGCAGCCCCATCGCCACCCGCCACGGGTCGTCGGTCCAGCGCCGGGCGATGGCCGGCCACGACAGCAGTGCGGTCACCACCAGAACCGCCAACACCAGGACGTCGACGAACCACAACTCGTTGCGGCCGCCGGTGGAGATGTTGCCGGTGGCCCAGTTCACCAGGAAGACGTTGCCCCAGCCGTAGCGGCCGTAGGCCATGCCGATGAGGGCGGTGACGACGGTGGGCACTGCCACGCCGATGACCAGCCTGGCGCCGGCGCGCCAGCGGGCGACGGCCCCGGCTGCCGAGAGGCCGAACATGGCCGTGCTGTAACCGGCGACGGCCATGAGGGTGTGGGCGCCACCGAGGACACGGAACAGCTCGGCGTGCGAGCCGCAGATGATGATGGCCGCCACGGCCCTGAGGACCACCGACATCTCGACGCGCTGCCAGCGACGGTCCGGCGCGGGCCGGACGTCGTCCGGGGCGGCGGAGTCGACGAGGCTGCGCGCGGGGCGGTGGTGCCAGTCCGCGGGCAGGTCGCCGAGCAGCGAACTGAGCCGGGCAGAGGCCTGCACGTGGGTGAGGGAGTCGCCCCCCAGGGCGACGAAGGACCGGTCCAGGTCGACGTCGGGCAGGCTCAGCACATCGCGCAGCACCCCGGCGACACGGACGGCGACACCGGGGGCGTCGATCCGCTGCCGCGAATCTGCGCACTCCTCCGGGTCTGTAGCCCGGACGAGGGCGTCGCAGCCGGCGCGGTCCACCTTGCCGTTGGTCAGGCGGGCCAGCGGGAGGACGCCCACCCGGATGTGGCCCACCCCGACGCCGGCGGCGTGGCCGGCGAGGCGACGGACCCGGCTGGCCGTGTCGCCCGCGACCTCCCCGGGCACGGGTTCGACGGCGACACGCAGGCCGGTGTCGTCCCCGGTGACGCACACCACCAGGCCCTCGTGCTCGAGGGTGGTCTCGACGCGGGCCAGGTCGATGCGCAGCCCCAGCACCTTCACGAACCCGGAGCGCCGCCCGACGATGCGCAGCAGGCCGCCGTCGAGCACGCCGAGGTCGCCCGTCCGCAGCTCGGTGACCATGCGGCCGAGGGCGAGGTCGTCGGGGTGTTGCGCGTAGCCGAGCATCACGCCGGGGCCGGTCACGACGATCTCGCCGCTGGTGCCGTCGGATTCACGCACCGCACGGTCCAGCCGCACCTCGGTGCCGGGGACAGGGGTGCCCACGGTGCCCGGCGACGACAACGTGGCGTCCGGCGACTGGATGGCGATGCGCGCGGTGGCCTCGCTCTGGCCGTACATGACGGCGACCCCCCATCCGTGGCGCGCGCCCAGCTGGGCGGTGCGTCGCACCCGGTCCTCCCCCATGCGGCCGCCGGCCTGCGTGATGAGCCGGAGCGACGGGTGCGGGCGATCGAGGACCCCCGTCGTCTCCATGAGTTCCACCATGTGGGGGACGACGGCCAGCGTCGAGACGCCCGCGTCGACGGCGGTCCAGAAGTCGTCGTCGAGCACGGAGCCGCACGTCAGGGCGACCGACGCCCCGACAGCGAGGTGGCTGTGCAGGACGGACAACCCGAAGCAGTAGTGCAGCGGGAGGCTCGTCGCACCGCGATCGTGCGCCGTGAGGCCGAGCGCCGCCGCGATGGCGTGGGCGTTGGAGGTGAGGTTGGCATGCGACAGCCGCACGAGCTTGGGGGAACCGGTGCTGCCGGACGTGCTCAGCAGCAGCGCGAGATCCGGGTGGAGGAGGTGTCGCGGCTCCGGATCCTCGTGGAGGAAGTCGATGTCACCGTCGACCAGCTGCAGGTCGGCCGGCCAGGCCCGGCGCACGGCCTCTGCGCCGTGGCCCTCGGGCAGGAGCAGCACGACATGGTCGGCCTCGAGCAGGGCCAGGTAGCCGACGATGTCGTCGACGGTGGGGCGCAACTGGACGTGAGCGAGACGTCGGTCGCCCGTGCGGAGGCGGGCCGAAAGTTCGTCCACCCGCCGACGCAGCGTGGCGTGGTCGACGACTTCCCCGTCCCCGGCGATGAGCGCCGGCGCCGCGCCGGCGACGCGCTGGGACAGAGGGAGCGGACTCAGGGCCCGACCCTTGGTCAGCGTCCACGCTTCTTGCACCGGGTTAGGGTAACCTCACAAAATAGATTTATACAACCTAAGGGTAACTAAATTGATCACGGTGGCGGTCGACGTGTGGTGGGCAGATCTGCGCTCCGCCGACGTGGAACGCGCGGCAGAGTTGCCGGCGGCGGAGCGGGCACGGTTGGAGGAGCTCGACGCGTCGGCGGATCGCGGGCGCCGCCTGCTGGGCGCGTTGCTGCTTCAGGAAGCGCTGCGGACCGCGCGCGGCCTACCGCAGGGAGCCGCCGTCGAGCTCGACAGGACGTGCGAGACGTGCGGCGGTCCCCACGGCCGGCCGAGACCGTCCGACGGCCTGGGCCCCTACGTCTCGGTCAGCCACTCTGGGCTCCTCGTCGCGGTCGCCGCCAGCTACCAGGCGGCTGTCGGCGTCGACGTGCAGCGCGCATCGGCTGCCGGGAGGACGTGGGACTGGGTGGTGGCTGAGGCGCGGTTCAAGGCGGGCCTCCCCGAAGGCGCCGGCAGCGTGCTCCAGCTCGATCCCCCACTGACCGGATACACGGCCGCCCTGACGGTCGCGGCGGACGACGCTCGTGTCACCTTCAGGGGGCCGAGTCCGGGGTAGTCGTGAGCAATTGGATGGGGTCACGGTGACGACACGCCGACAAACGTCGTTATTCAACCCGTGACCCCATCCAATTGCTCACGGAACACGGCGGCCGGCTCACTGGACGAGCCGGACGTTGTCCCCGGTGAGGTTGGCGCGGAAGCCGCCGTCGACCACCTGCACGCTCCGCAGGACCACCCCGTCGGGCAGGCCCTCGATGGCGTACTCGAACGTGATCAACTCCCGCACCACGTCTCCCAACAGGTCGGAGACGAAGCGTGGTGCGCCGACGTCGATGGAGGTCGGCACCATCACGAGCTTGCCGCCAACGACCTCCACGGTGCCGGTGGCCCCGACGGGGAGGCTTCGCCCTAGGGCTTCCATCATGGTGTCGACGCGCGCCTCACCCCCACCGGCTGCGCTCAGCGTGGTGTTCGGGTTGATCTGCGCGGCCACGACATGGAACGGGACCGTTGCCGTCAGGTCGAGGTGCCGCGCGACGAGCCCGTCCGGCCCGGAGATGACGTCGGTGCCGGTGCCGACGACGTCCTGGAGCGGTGTGCCCGCGGCGAAGACCGAACCGGCGTTCAGGGAGATGTCACCGAGCCACACCTCGTTCTCCTCGAGGTCCGCGGGCGGGGTGGCCTCGGGTACTGGTCCGGCCGCCGTCGACGTGTCGTCGCTCGGCGGGGCGCCGGTGGGGTCGACCGGTTGCGTCACCGACAACCAGAACAACACGAGTGCGAGCAGCACGATGCCGAGCATGGCGAGGGCGCCGATGACCCAGTCGAGCACGCGTGATCGGAGCCGTCGCCGCGGTGCGGGAACCAGGTGGCTCCCTGCCCCGAACGGCTCATCCGCACCAGCGCCGGGCGAGTAGGCGTGGCTGCCGTGCGACTGTGGCGGCCCGTCAGGAAACTGCACGTGCTTTCCTGACGCGCGGGCGCCTCTCGCGCAGGATGTCCGACGGCCAACTGCTGAAGGTCCCCACCAGCGTGATCAGCGACGGGACGAGCAGCGCCCGGACGATGAACACGTCGATCAGGATTCCCACCCCCAGCAGGAAGCCCAGCTCGTGGAACGGGCCCAGCGGGACGAGCGCCAGGAGCCCGAAGCTGGCGGCCAGCGCCAGGCCCGCGGAGGTGATCGCGCGGGTCGACTCCGGGGTGGCGACGAGGAGGGCGTCCCTCATCGACCGGTTGCGTGCCTCCTGCCAGATGTGGCCGACCGCGAAAATGTTGTAGTCAGACCCCAGCGACAGCAGGAGCACCGACGCGGCGAAGGGGACGTAGAACGTGAGGTCGTCGTGCCCGAGGAAGTCCTGGAAGAACAGCACCGACAGACCCAGCGTCGCCCCGAGCGCCAGGACGCTGGAGGCGAGGAGGTACAGCGGGGCGATCAGGGCACGCAGGAAGATGACCAGCAGGAGCAGGTTGACGGCGATCGCGACGATGGCGATCCGGAAGAGGTCGTTGGTGGTGTCCGCGATGACTCCTGAAGCCAACGCGGTGTCGCCGCCGACGTGCGTGGTGACCTCGCCCAGCCCCGCACCAGCGGCGAGCTGTGGAAGGGCGGCTTCCACGCGCCCCAGCGTGTCGATCGCCGTCGCCTCCAGTGGCGTGCTGTCGAGGATGACCAGGAAGCGCACGGCGTCACCCGACTTCGCGGTGAAGGCGCCGACGTCGTCCGCGGCCGGGAGGTCGCCGGGGCCGATCACGCCGGCCACTCCTGGTTGGGTCTTGAGGGCCTCACCGAACTGGGCCACCTCATCGGGCTTCTCCCCCACCCCCGGTGACTCGACCACGATCTCGGTCGGGGACACGATGCCCGGAGCGAATCCCTTGCCCGCCGCGTCTGCTGCCTGCTGCGCGCTGGTGGTCTCCGGCAGGGATTGGACGAATCCGAGGCCGAGGTCGAGGTTGCGCGCCTGGTAGGCGGCGACGCCCAGACCGGCCACACACACCAGCACCAGGACCAGGGCGGAGCCACGGTTCGCCACGGCCCTGGTGAGGAGGGAAGGCCTCTCACGCATCTTCGTGGGTGTGGCTGCCAGGGTTCGGGGCCAGAACGCGCCTCGACCGAGGATGGCCAGCAGGGCGGGCACGAGGGTGACGGCCACCACGAGCCCGGTCAGGACGGTGAGCGCGAGCGCGGGCCCGAACCCCCGGAAGAGGGGGGACTGGGCGACGAGGAGCGAGGCTGTTCCCGCCGCGACAGTGATGCCGGCCACAGCGACGATGGGCGTGACGGAAGCGGTGGCCAGGCGGGCCGCCTCAAGGCGGCCGTGGCCCTCCCGCAGTCTGCTGCGTAGGCCGGAGAGGTAGAAGATGCAGTAGTCGGTGACGATGCCGAGGAGCAGCGCGACGATCAGCGGCCGCAGGTCTGCCGGGATCGACACATCCATGATGGTCGCGGCCCAGCCCGAGACGCCGAGTGTGACGAACACCGCAGCCCCCACCGAGACGAGCGTCAGGGCGGGCGCTGCCAGCGAGCCGAACGTCAGCGCCACGATCGTCAACACCGCGAGGACGGTCACCGCCTCGACGATGTGGACGTAGGAGTTCAGGACGAGGCCCTGGGCCGCGCGCGCCGGGATGGAACCGGTGACGCCCACGTACCCGTCGGATGGGTCCGTCAGCTGCTCCGCCGCGAAGTCCTCAACGATTCGGGTCTGCTCGAAGAAGTTCAGCGTGGGGTCGGCGAACACGTAGGTGAGGACGGTCGTGTTCTTCTCGGCGGCACCGGGGAAGGCTCCCTCGGCATTGGGGACCGGGATCGCGCCCAGCAGCGGGGTGTCGTACTTGCCTTGGTTGATGGCGATGCCGCGCATGACGGCCTCGGCCTGGACCACTGGGGGCAGGCCCTCCGGGTTGCGCTGCACGATCGCCGCCCGGCTCAGGAGGGGGAACTCGAACAGTTCCATGGACCGCTGCTCGGCCGCGAAGCTGTCGTCGTCGGCGCCGAGCGCCTCGATGTCGTTGGCGGTGCCCTGCATCGGGGGAAGGAGCAGTGTCGCCGCGACAGCCGCCGCCACCCAGCCGATGACGATCACCCAGCGCAGGGCGACGATCGCCCGGGCGTAGCCGTACCAGACAGTGGCCATGAAGCCGCGCCGGGGCTCCCCCTCGAGCGGCGCAGGTGCGTGGGTCATGGGGTCTCGCTGGGGGTAGGCGACGGAGAGCCGGACTCGCTGGCCTGCGGCGACTTCCCGGCCTGCTCAAGGCATTCCTCTGACGCCCCGTCGGCCACCTCGCGAGCATCCTGGAGGCGGTCGAGGGCCTCCTGCAGGGCGCGTGCGTCCTGTGATTCGGCGCCCTTGGCGAGATCCTCGACGGCCTTGTCGACCTCGACGTTGTACTCGGCCGCCCGCACGCACGCCTCAGAGACGTCGCCCGACCCAGTGGAGGCATCCGCGGTGGGAGACGCCGACGGGGTGGGGCTTGCGCTGATCACGGACTGTGCCTCCAGTGGGGTGGCCCAACCGATCCCCAGGAGGACGACGCCGGCGGCTGCGGCCAGCGCGATCCCTGCCAGGAGTCCGATCAGGAGCATCACCCAACCGCTCAATGGATTGCCACTTCGGCGCGACGCGCTCCGGTGCTCGCCAACTGTCATCGATCCTCCTGGTGGTGTGATCGTCATCGGCCCCATGGGGAACAGCAGTACTGCGATGGTACGGGTCAAACGCGAAGTGCATCGCGCTTTCGCGAAGGATCACGACGCGAAACGACCCCCAAGGAATACACCAGGATGGGTCCAGGGCGCGGGGGCGCAGGTGTTCGGCCAACGGCCCGTGCTCACGGAAGGAGCCGGAAACGGTGCCCGCACCGACGACAAGCATCGGCAGCCATTTGGCATAGAACGCAGCCCGCGAGCTGGGCTTCGAACTCACCGCGGACGCCATCGTCACGGGACTGCGCAAGCTGCCCGAGCACGCCCTGGCTGACGACGTGGCCCGAGTCGTCGACCACCAGGGCCTTGGTCGCGGTCGTGGAGGAGTCGACGGCGAGGACGAGCGGGCGGTTCGCGGGGGGCGCAGGGTCAGCCTAATAACCGCCGTGGCGTGCACTCGGACGCCGAAGCTGGGACCACCGGGAGCCAGACCCGCATCGTCGCCGGCCCCCGGTTCCCCCGCGCTCCGCTCAGGCTTCTAGTGTGGACTCCAGTCCAGCGTCGTTCGCGCGCTCCGCCAGTCTCTCGGCGACGTAGTCGATGTCCTTGTCGCCACGCCCGGACAGGTTGACCAGGATGATCTGGTCGGCACCCATCGACGGGGCGATGCGGATGGCGTGCGCGAGCGCGTGGCTCGACTCCAGCGCGGGGATGATGCCCTCCGTGCGGCACAGGAGCTTGAAGGCCTCCAACGTCTCGTCGTCGGAGGCATGCACGTAGTCGACTCGGCCGGTCTGCCGGAGGTGGGCGTGCTCCGGTCCGACGCCCGGGTAGTCGAGGCCGGAGGCGATCGAGTGCACCGCCGTCGGTTCGCCGGCCTCATCCTGCAGGATCACGGTCTTCATGCCGTGCAGCATGCCGTCTGACCCCAGGGTCATGGTGGCGGCGTGCTCTCCCACCGTACCCAGATCGCGGCCCGCGGGCTCGACGCCGTAGATGCGCACGTCCGTGTCGTCGAGGAAGCCGCTGAAGATCCCGATGGCATTGGACCCGCCGCCCACGCACGCGATCACGGCGTCGGGCAGGCGGGCCTCCTTCGCCAGGATCTGCTCCCGGGCCTCGCGCCCGACGATCGACTGGAAGTCGCGCACCATGGTCGGGTACGGGTGGGGGCCCACGACGGATCCGATGGCGAAGAAGGTGTCGTGGTAGTCCGCGGCGAAGACCCCGAAGGCCGAGTCGACGGCGTCCTTCAGGCACGCCCCGCCGCTGGTGACGGGAACCACCTTGGCGCCGAGCAGCTCCATCCGCACGACGTTGGGGTGCTGCTTGGCGATGTCGATGGACCCCATGTGGATCTCACACTCAAGCCCGACCAGCGCCGCGGCGGTCGCCAGGGCAACCCCATGCTGGCCTGCGCCCGTTTCGGCGAGGAGCTTCTTCTTGCCCATCCGCTTGGCGAGGAGCGCCTCGCCGAGGCAATGGTTGATCTTGTGGGCGCCGGTGTGGTTGAGGTCCTCGCGCTTGAGGTAGATGGTGGCCCCACCCAGTTCCTCGCTGAGGCGCTGCGCCTTGAACAACGGGGACGGCCGGCCGACGTAGTCCGTCAATAGGGCCTCGTACTCGGCGAGGAAGGCCGGGTCCTTGACGGCCTCCTGGTACGCCTCGGCCACCTCGGCGAGGGGGGTTTCGAGCTGGGGTGGCACGAACCGTCCACCGTACTGACCAAAGAATCCATCTGAGCTACTCACACGGTCGACCTTAGTGCCGTGCTCCCAACGAGAACCGCCCGGCACGCCAGTGAAGGGGCGTGCCGGGCGGCTCACGAGGTCAGGCCTGCTGCTTCGATCGCGGCGTTCATGACCCTGATCACCGGCCACCCACCTTCGGAGCTGTTGCCCAGAATGCTGACGGTTGTCTGGCTCGCGATGATGTGCGTCGACCGGAAGGAGGCGCCGGCGTCATAGCCCTCGAGGATGGGCACCGGGTGAGACCGGTGCAGCCAGAAGCCCATGCCGTAGCGCATCTCTTCCTCCGGCACGTCGTGGCGGGGACGCAGCATCTCGTCGACGGTGTCCCGCCGCACGATCCTGCCGTCGATCAGCGCGCGCCAGAACCTATGCAGGTCGTCGGCCGTGGTGAACGCACCGCCGTCGCCGTTGCCGAGGATCGGCAGGTGAAGCGTGTTCATGAGGTGGCCCTCGTTGGCCACATAGCCGGCCGCGGCGTCCGACGGCAGCTCGTTGAGCGGAAGGAAGTCGGTGGCTGCCATGCCCCCCGGCTCGAACACGAGCCGCCTCACGACGTCGTGGTAGGTCTCCCCCGTCACCCGCTCCAGCAGCACGGCCAGCACCATGTACCCACCGTTGCAGTAGGCGAATCGCTCGCCCGGTGCGAACTTCTGTGGATGCCCGTCGAGCATGGGGAGGAACGCCTCCGCGGTGATCAGCCGGTGCACGGGGACCGTCAGCACGAAGTCTGCAACCTCCCAGTCGGTGTCCTCGTCCAGGTAGTCGCCGATGCCCGACGTGTGCGTCAGCAGGTGCTCCACCGTGACCGCGTCGTCGATGAGCGGGAGGTCGTCCCCGAGGAGGCCGCGCACCGGCTGCCCCAGCTGCACGGCGCCGTCTTCGACGAGCCGCATCACCGCCAGAGCAGTGAAGCTCTTGCTCCCGCTGGCGATGGCGATCCGCGCTCGGGGTGTCATCGGCACGTCGAGAGCCCGGTTGAGGAAACCCTCGCAGCGCTCGAAGACCCGTTGGTCGCCGACGTCGACCGTCACGACGCCGGTGAACGACTGGCGGGTGACGGCGGCGTCGAATGCGGTGGGATCAATCACCATGCTTGATCCTTTCAGAGTCGGACCCTCGGTGGAACCCTCGGGGTCACAGCTGCGTTAGGACACCGGAGCCGGGGGTCTCCGGCTCTACACCACCAGGACGCTGAAGGCCGAGACGGTCACGAGCGCCAAGAGCGTCGAGACCGCCACGACGGCGGCGACCAGGTGCCCGTCGCCGTCGAACTCCTGCGACAGGGTGAACGTGGTCGCGCCGGTGGGCATGGCGGCGAGCAGCACCAAGACCGCGGTGAGCAGGCCCGTGGGGTCTGGAACGAACAGCTTGGCCGCCGCCCACGTCAGGAGCGGCAGGACCAGGAGCTTCGCCATGGCAACCGACACGATCGCCACCAGGGACGAACCACGGGTCCACACCTGCTTGACGGCCGGGCCGAGCGACAGGCCGATGGCGAAGAGTGCGACCGGGATCACGGCCTGCGCCAGCAGCGTGACCGGGACGGCCACCATCTCGGGCAGTTCCAGCCCGAGGCCGCGCACGATGAGCGCGGCCACCACGGAGATGACCGCGGGGTTGAGCGGGCCCGCCTTCAGCAGCGCCCGCCGCAGCCGCCCCGGCTGGGGTTTCCCCGCCGTCGCCAACGCCGGGTAACCCACCATGAAGATCAGGTTGTGGACCATGGAGGTCAACGCCATCGGCAGCGCGGCCCGCGGCCCGAGGACGCTCAGAATGAGTGGGAAGGCGAAGTAGCCCACGTTGCCGTAGCCCGCCGCCAGCGACAGCCTGCCCGCGATCGGCCGGAGCCCGGCCAAACGCGAGGCGAGGTAGACCAGGGCCGAGAAGCCGAGGGTGACGACGAACGCCACCAGGAACAGGGAAACGGGAAGCCCTGCGCCCGACGGGGCCTTCACGATCGCGTCGAACAGGAACGCCGGCAGCGCGAACCAGTACACGAAGGAGTTCAGGCCGACGTCGGCCTTCCCGAACGCCTTGGCCCTGCTGGCCAGCAGCCCCAGCAGGATCAGCACGTACAGCGGCACGACAACCGCCAGCACCTCCGCCATGCTCCTCCCTTCGTCCCCCGCAAACCGCGACTGCCCGGCTCGTGTGGACCTTACCCTTCCCCATCCTGGCGGCTCGTCTCGGCGGCGGGCAGAATGGCCGGCGTGACGAAGCGTGAACTGCTGGGTGTGGTGCTGGCCGCCGGCGAGGGGCGCCGGCTCCGGCCGCTCACCGACCTGCGGCCCAAGCCGCTGTGCCCGGTGGGGAACCGGCCCCTGCTCGACTGGGCGCTCGACCGGGTGCGCCCCCATGTCTCCCGGACGGCCGTCAACGCCTACCACCTCGCCGGCCAGATCGACTCCCACCTGCACGGCACGGGGGTCACCGTGTCGCACGAGGCGGAGTTGCTCGGCAGCGCCGGCGCGCTGGGCCACCTAGCCGGCTGGATCGGGGACGCAGACGTGCTGCTGCACAACTCCGACAGCTGGCTGACCGACGACCTGTCCGAGCTCGTTGCCGACTGGTCGGGCGAGTACCCGAGGCTCCTGGTGGCGGAGGCCGGCGACGGCCCGGCGGACTTCGGGCCGTGGCGCTTCGTCGGAGTCAGCCTGCTGCCCCACCGTTACGTGGCGGCCCTGCCGGATCGCTTCGCGGCCCTGTACCCGCTTGTGTGGGGGCCAGCGTTCGAGCGCGGCGAACTCGAGTTCGTGCGCGTGCGCGGCGACGTCGTCGACTGCGGCACGCCGGCCGACTACCTCCGGGCGAACCTGTTGGCCAACGGCGGCCGCAGCGTGGTGGGCGACGGGGCCGTCGTTGAGGGCACGCTGATCGACAGCGTCGTCTGGCCGGCTTGCACGGTGGGGGCCGACGAGGTACTGCGGCAGGCCGTCCGCGCCGACGGTGGGCTCACGGTGGACTGCCGGCCGGGGAGCCCAGCGGCGCAACCGCCGCGCGAGAGCCGCGGGAGCATCGGCTAGGGCTGAGCGCTTCTGCGCTCTTGGTCCGGGCGCCAGACACGATGAGTTGAGCGACATCCTGGTGTCGCAACTCGTCCGGCTACCAGGGCCGGTGGTCGACGCGCACGGTGCCATCGTCGCTCGCAGGTGCGTGGCCGCTCGACGCCGTCACTCCTTCGGATCAGGCAGGGAGGACGAAGACGTACATCAAGAGGAAATGCAGGAGCGCCGCTAAGCCTACGAGCACGTGCCAGATCTCATGGAAGCCGAACCGGCCGGGCCAGGGATTGGGCCGTTCGATCACGTAGATCACGAAGCCCGCGCTGTACACAAGCCCGCCCGCCGCTAGGAGGAAGAGTGCCAGCGGCGGGAGCGAGACGTCAGCTCCCAGCAGCGCGACGGTCATCCAGCCCAGCGTGATGTAGAGGGTGTTGGTGATGTACTTCGGAAGCCGGCGCCAGACGGAACGAAGGACGACGCCCATGATCGCGACGCCCCACACCGCGCCGAACACCGCCCACCCGAACGCGTTGCGCGCGAGCACCAACACCAAGGGGGTGACCGTGCCAGCTATGAGGACGAAGACGGATGCGTAGTCGAGCGTCCGCAACGCCTCATTCATCCGGGGCCCACGATCAATCCCGTGGTGGAGTGTGCTCGCCGCGAAAAGCGTCATGAGGGACAGGCCGTAGATGCTGAAACCGACGATCTTCCAAGGTTCAGCCTGAGCGACGGCCTGGGAGACGAGCAGCACCGTTCCCATCACTGAGAAGCAGAGGGCCACGAGGTGCGAGAGGGTGTTGAACCGCTCGTCAGTCACATGGGCGCTGCCGTCCCGGCTTCTGCTGATGCTGTCCACAAGCCGCCTTCCGACGCGCGGCCATGCCTGCGGCAGGTCCGTCTCGGATGGGAGTTTACCTTCGGCCGTTAGCCTGAGCCGGAAATTGGCTCACGCCACAGCGACGTGACACAGGGCGGGGTCGGGGTGCTGCTGTCGCGGCGGCTCTTGGGCGAGCGCCTGAAACGGATCCAGGATGTGGACCTGGGTACTGCCCCCCTCAGGATGAGGGGACTGCAGGACAACGAGCCCGTCGGGGGTCGTCACGTAGCGTCGGAAATGAACGAAAGGCGCTACATGATTGAAGTGCACAACCTGACCAAACGGTACGGCCAGAAGGTGGCGGTCGACCGGATCGACTTCACCGTCCGGCCGGGCCGGGTGACCGGCTTCCTGGGCCCAAACGGTGCAGGGAAGTCGACGACGATGAGGATGATCGTGGGGCTCGACCGACCGTCCGGGGGAACGGCCACGATCAACGAAACTGCCTACCGGAACCTGCAGTCACCGCTCCACGAGGTGGGCGCGCTCCTGGACGCCCGGGCGGCGCACCCCAGCCGCACCGCCTACAAGCACCTGCTAGGTCTCGCCGCCACCCACCGCATCGGGAAACACCGGGTCCGGGAGGTCATCGAACTCGCCGGTCTGGAATCGGTGGCCGACAAGCGCGTGGGGAGTTTCTCGCTGGGCATGGGCCAGCGTCTGGGTATCGCTGCGGCGCTGCTCGGCGACCCTGGGACCGTCATCCTTGACGAGCCTGTCAACGGCCTCGACCCTGAGGGAATCCTCTGGATCCGGGCGCTCCTGCGTCGTTTGGCAGCCGAGGGCCGAACGGTGCTGCTCTCCTCTCATCTGATGGGAGAGATGACGCAGACCGCCGATCACCTCATCGTGATCGGCCGCGGCAAGATCTTGGCCGACGCCCCGATACGCGAGGTCATCTCCGGTGCAACCCGCACAGTCGTCAGGGCCCGCACACGCGACGTAGAGCGGTTGAGCGCCGCCGTCGCGGCCCAGGCCGTGACCGTCACGCCCACTTCAGACGGTGCCGTCGAGATCTCGGGGCTGACCGCCGAAGAGGTGGCCGAGGCCGCCTCGTCCGCGGGGGTGGTCCTTCACGAACTCACCTCCACCGAAGGCTCCCTCGAGGACGCATACTTGACCCTCACGGCGGAGGCCGCCGAGTACCGTGCGGTCTCCGCCGCAGGAGAAGGAGCCCGATCATGACCACCGCGCCGACGACCCGACGCGCCGATCCCGCTGTCCGCCGCCCAGCCTTCCGCGACGCTCTGCGCTCGGAGTGGATCAAGTTGCTGAGCCTGCCGTCGACGTTCCTCGCCCTCGGCGGCATCCTGGCCGTGGGGCTGGGAGGCAGCCTCTTCCTCGGCCTCACCCTCGAGTCTTCCGGGGTGCCGTCGGTGGCGTCGGTCGAACGCACCATCGGTGACGTCACCCTCCCGATGGTCATTCTCGGCCAGATCATCGCAGGCATCGCCGGGGTCTCGTCCGTGGGCGCCGAATATTCATCCGGGTCGATCCAGACCACGCTCATGGCCGTGCCCACGAGGGTGCGGGTGTTGTGGGCCAAGGCGATCGTCGCGTTCTTCGCGGTGACCGGAACCGCCCTGACGACCGTCTTCGGGGCCTGGCTGGCGACCTACCCCCTGTATGCGGAGCACGGACTCCATGCCCCTCTGACCGCGCCCGGCGTCCTCCTCGCGCTGCTGGGGTCCGCGGTGTACCTCGGGCTCTGCGCGGTGTTCGGTGTGGGCATCGGAATGCTCGTGCGGTCCACGACGATCGGTGCCGTCGTCGTGTTCACGGCCACCCTGCTGGGGCCGATCCTGGCCTCCGCGCTGCCGTTCAACCTGTTTTCCCGTGTTGCACGCGTGGCACTGCTCGGCAATGCCGGCGACGCGATGGCGCGGGTCGGCACCCCGGGAGGCCCCTTCCTCGACGTCTGGGGTGGCCACATCAGTACTGCAGCCGGCTGGCTACTGGTGGCAGCCTGGGCGGCTCTGGCCCTGGCCGGGGGGGCGGTTGCCCTGCAGAGGCGCGACGCATGAATAACCGAGCCGAGCGCTACCGGCCTGACTGCAGCGATCTGGCCATACTGACCGGTTACGCCGTGCTCGCCCTCTTCCTCGCGTACCTGTCTCTCGAGTCGCCGTTGAAGACGCCGCTGGCGCCGGTCCTGCTCCTCGGCGCGGGTGGCATCGCGACCGTCCTGACCCGGCGTCGCCGTCCTGCGGTCGCCTTCGCGGCGACGCTGGCCGCCCTGCCACTGACGGCGGGCTGGGGCAGTGGCGCCGAGGCCGTGCTGGTCCTGCCCGCCCTGTACGAGATCGGCGCCACGCGGACCAGTCGACGGGCGTGGGGAGCATTCGGTCTCGCGGCGACGGCCGGCGCGCTGGGCGCGCTCATCCTGTCGTTCCGGGTGCGGTTCGGCCCCCCTCTACTGGGCCTGGCCCCACGCGTCGACCTGCAGGATTGGCCCACGGACTGGCTCAGCGCAACTACCGTCTTCGTCGCAGCCGCCCTGATCACCGTCCTCATCGGCATCAACGTCGGCCATCGACGTCGCCACATCGCTGCCCTCGTGGAGCACGCGGAGCAGATGAGGCGGGAACGCGACCAGCAGGCCAGCATTGCGCGGGCTCAGGAGCGCGAGCGCATCGCGCGGGAGATGCACGACGTCATCGCCCACAGTCTGTCCGTGATGATTGCGCTGGCCGACGGCGCCCACGCCGCGGCCTCGTCGCGGCCAGAGGAGTCGCTCCGCGCGATCGGGCGGGTCGCCGAGACCGGACGGCGCACCCTCGGGGAGGTCCGTCGGCTGCTGGGGGCGGTGCGTGATGGCGACGGCTCACCCCAGGCGACGCTACCGTCCTCGCTGAGCGTTGAGCACCTGCCCGCCCTGGTGGACGAGTTCAGGGCCGCCGGCCTTCCGGTCCGCCTGGACCTTCAGGGAGACCCTGACGCGGGGGCCGTCGTCGGCCTCACCGTCTACCGGGTCGCGCAGGAGTCGCTCACCAACGTGCTCCGACATGCACGCGAGGTACGCGACGTACTGGTGCGGGTGGTGCACGACGATGACGAGGTGACGGTCCTGATCGAAGACACATCGGCCCCCGTCCAGGCAGACACGGAACCGGGGCGCGGGCTGTTGGGTATTCGGGAGCGGGCCGCCTTCTACGATGGTCGCGTGAACGCGGGTCCCCGCGCCGGTGGGGGCTGGCGGGTAGACGTTCGATTGCCGATGGAGGAACGATGACCGAGGGCTCCGCGACAGCGGCGACCATCCGTGTTCTGCTGGTCGACGATCAGGAACTGGTCCGGTACGGACTGAGGCTCGTGCTCGAGGCGCAACCCGACATCGAGGTCGTCGGCGAAGCCTCCGACGGCGAGGAGGCTCTGCGCACGGCCCGGCGGCTCTCCCCCGACGTGGTGCTCATGGACGTCCGCATGCCCGGCATGGGCGGCATCGAGGCCACCACGTACCTCACCGCGACACTCCCAAGCACCCGTGTGCTGGTGCTGACAACCTATGACCGCGACGACTTCGCCTTCGGCGCGCTGCAGGCCGGTGCCGCCGGGTTCCTGCTGAAAAACACCCGGCCGGCCGAACTCGTAGCGGCGGTGCGTACGGTCGTGGCCGGCGACGCGGTGGTCTCTCCGCGGATCACCGCGAAGCTGATCGAGGTCGCGGTGCCGCACCTGTCCGGCGCTGACCGAAGCGCGGCCGAGCAGGAACTCGCTGTGCTGACCGACCGCGAGCGCGAGGTGTTCATCCTTGTGGGGCAGGGCCTCACCAACGCGGACATCGCGCACAGCCTGTATCTCAGTGAGTCCACCGTCAAGGCACACTTCGGCCGCATCCTGGCCAAGTTGGAGCTGGCCAACCGCGTCCAAGCCGTGATCCGCGCCTACGAGTTGGGCGTCGTCAACGTCGGGGGCTGAGGCCGCTGCCCGCATCGCCCGGGGGTCGTGGACGGCACCCCGCTTCGACACGGTCATGCGGTCGCCCGGGACGCCGCGCCCGTTGGAGATCACATGATCATTTCTGTGATGCCCGTGCGTCGAGATCCTGGATGAAGTGGGCCCTGCCCGGCTTTGTGAAGTTCAGCCGCCGAACCAACTGATGGCTGCCGCCAGCAGGAACCCGGCGGAGGTGATCAGGCCGGTCCAGGCATGGGTGATCTCGAAGGCTTCAGGGATCATCGTGTCGGCGATCATGGTCAGGATCGCCCCGCCTGCGATGGCGGTGATCGCGGCGATGACTTGCACGGGAGCAGACCCCAGTAGGAGGTAGCCGACGGCGGCGGAGGCGGCGCTGACGATCGCGATGGCCCCCCACACACCGAAGACATACCGGGCCCCCCGGCCCGCGTTCTTCATTCCGGCGGCGCTGGAGAGCCCTTCGGGGAGGTTGGAGATGAAGACGGCTGCCACCACAGCGGTGCTGACTCCGCCGCCCCCGAGCAGGCTGATGCCCAGCACCAGGGATTCCGGGATCCCGTCGAGCAGTGCGCCGAGGGCGATGGCCAGTCCGCTGCCCGATTGCTGTTCCCGGGTTGGTTGTTGGTGCTGGGAGCGTTTCCGGTGACGGGCCCCGAAGCGGGCCAAGGCCAGGTTGGCGAGCATGTAGACAGCAGCCCCGACGCCGAAGCCGAACACGGCGGGACCCAGTCCGCCGGTGCGGGCAGCTTCGTCGAACAGTTCGAAGGCCACTGCGGAGATGAGCACTCCCGAGCCGAAGGCCATGACCGAGCCGACGACCTTGGGCGGCACAGGGATGAACCAGGCGACTGCGGCACCGATGACCAGGGCGGCCCCGGCGAAGAGTCCCCATCCCGCTGCGGCCAGCATCCCGGTCACGCGGGCGCCTGCAGATCGATGACGGCCTTGATGTCGTCCTGCTGGGCCTCGAATGCTTCTGCGGCCCGGCGCAGGGCGACCCGGCGGATGGTCAGGGCAAGCATCACGGGTCCTGTCGTGAACTGGGGGTGTCGGTGGCCGGATGGCTATTGGACAGGTGCCTGGCGGTGTTCACCAGACCCACATGGCTGAAGGCCTGTGGGGTGTTGCCGAGGTGGCGTCCGGTGGCAGGGTCGTATTCCTCGGCGAGGATTCCCAGGTCGTTGCGTAGGCCCAGCAGACGCTCGAACAGGGTACGGGCCTGGTCGATGCGGCCGATCCCGTGCAGAGCATCGGCCAGCCAGAAGCTGCAGGCCAGGAACACTCCTTCGCGCCCTGCCAGTCCGTCCACCCCACCGTCGGGCTCGGGTCGGTAGCGCAGCAGGAACCCGCCCTCGTCCAACTCACGCTGGACCGCCTCGACGGTGCCGACAATCCGGGGGTCGTCCCAGGGCAGGAACCCGACCTGCGGGATGAGCAGCAGGGCTGCATCCAATCCGGCCGAGCCGTAGAACTGGGTGAAGGTTCCTCGCCGGCCGTCGAATCCCTTGGCGCAGACCTCCGAGTGGATCTGCTGACGCACCACCCGCCACCGGTCCACTGGACCCTCCATTCCGAAGCGTTCCACCGCCTGGACAGCCCGGTCCAGGCCTGCCCAGGCCATGACCTTGGAGTGGACGAAGTGCCGACGTCCGCCGCGCATCTCCCACAGGGAGTCGTCCGGCTTCTGCCAGTGGCCCTCGAGATAGTCCAGCAACGCCCGCTGCAGCTCCCACGCTTGCTCGACACCCGTCAGTCCGGCCATTCGGGCCACGTGCAACCCGTCGAGAACCTCCCCCCACACGTCGAGCTGGAACTGCTTCACAGCGGCATTGCCGATCCTCACCGGCGCCGACCCCTCGTAGCCGGCCAGCCAGTCCAACCGGAACTCAGTCAACCGACGGGTGCCATCGATTCCATACATGATCTGCAGATCCGCGGGGTCCCCGGCGACCGCCCGTAGCAGCCAGTCACGCCAGGCCCCGGCCTCCTTGACATATCCAGTGCCCAACAGGGCCTGGAGGGTGAAGGTCGCGTCCCGCAACCAGCAGTATCGGTAGTCCCAATTCCGCACCCCACCGATCTGCTCGGGCAACGACGTCGTCGCCGCCGCCACGATCCCACCGGTCGGGGCGTAGGTCAGGGCCTTGAGCAGCACCAGGGACCGGGTGACCGCCTCCGACCACCGCCCCTCGTAGTTGCTCTGGGCCGCCCAGTCCGTCCAGAACCGCTCGGTGTCCTGGATCCCGCGCAGAGCGTCGAGGCGGGCGGGGCGATTCTGGTGGGACGGATGGTAGGTCAGCACGAAGGGCACTCGGTCGCCGGCGGCTACCTCGAACTCGGCGACCGTGGACAGGTGCTCCCCATGCACTGGAACGGGGGTGTCCAGCCACACCGCGTCCGGGCCGGCGATGGCCGAGAGCAGGTGACCGTGGCGGCTCACCCACGGGACGATATGGCCATAGTCGAACCGCAGCCGGAGGTCCATGCGCATCGACACCCTTCCCCGGACTCCCTCCACCACGCGGACCACGTCCGTGACCCGGTCACGCAAAGGCATCGCGTCCACCACCCGGACCGTCCCCTCGGGGGTGTCCCACTCCGTCTCCAACACCAGGGTGTCACCCCGGTAACGCCGCCGGAGGCACGACCCGCCACCCGCAGGCGCGATCTGCCAGAAGCCGGCCTCCTCGTCTCCCAGCAACCGAGCGAAGCACGCCGGCGAATCGAACCGCGGCATGCAGAGCCAGTCGATCGACCCGTTACGGCCCACTAGCGCCATGGTATGGAGGTCGCCGATGACCCCGTAATCTTCAATGCGCTGGGCCGTCATCGTCTAGCCCCATGGACGCGCCCGGCATCCGACAGGATCCGCGGTGCGGGCGATGGGCACGCCGGTGAGCACTCGATGCAGGTAAGGACCAGCATGACGGAAGTACGGTCTGCACGGCGCGAGGACTCCCGGTCTGTCCCACCGCAGAGGCCAACGGGCAGCCCGAGGCTGGATGCGGCCTTCACCGCTGCGCCCGCCCAACCAGATCGTCCTTCACCGTCACGATGACTTCCCCGCCCGCCGTACCGAGGCCCCGGCCGCTCACGCTGGTCAGTGTCAGCGCCGCACAACCCACGGTCGCTTGGGCTCAGTGTCCCAGCCCCAACCGAGCGCCACAAGGGCTTGCCTCCCCAGGGATGCCGGTGTCATCCTCGCGCTGGAGCGCCTGATCCAGCCTTGACCTGGGGGTCGCCGTCGGGCGGCTCACGGTCGAGGGCTGGCCAGTGACGAGCCACTAGGTTTGGCAGCGAGGAGGCGGACGCTATGGACTACACGCGTTTGGGTCGCACCGGGTTGCCGGTGAGCAGGGTAGGGCTCGGCTGCATGAGCTACGGCCAAGCCGGGGCAGGGATGCATCAGTGGACGCTGGATGAGGACGCCGCTGCGCCGTTCTTCAGGCAGGCGGTCGAGCTCGGGGTCACGTTCTGGGACACGGCCAACGTCTACCAAGGGGGCACCTCCGAGCAGTTCGTCGGCCGAGCCATCAAGAGATACTCCCGACGCGAGGACATCGTGCTGGCCACCAAGGTGTGGGGCAAGATGCACGACGGACCCGGCGGCAGCGGCCTGTCCCGCGCAGCAATCCTCGAACAGGTCGACGCCTCCCTGCGCAGGCTCGACACCGACTACATCGACGTCTACTACATCCACCGGTTCGACGACGAGGTGCCCGTCGACGAGACGATGGAAGCACTGCACGACGTCGTGAGAGCGGGCAAGGTCCGCTACCTCGGCGCCTCCTCGATGTGGGCCTGGCAGTTCGCCAAACTCCAGGAGGCAGCCCGCCGCCATGGCGGGACCGCGTTCGCCGCGATGGAGGACCAGTACAACCTCCTCAAGCGCGAAGAAGAACGGGACATGATCCCCATGTGCCTCGACCAAGGGGTGGGACTCACCCCCTACTCGCCGCTGGCAAAGGGACGCGCCGCACGTCCCTGGGGGGAACAGACCGCCCGGTCAGCCTCCGACACTGTCGCTTCCGCATTCGACCGGGACACGGACGTGGCCGTGGTGGACGCCATCGAGAGCGTCGCGCGCGGCCGTGGCGTGCCCATGGCCCAGGTCGCGCTGGCCTGGGTGCTGTCCAAGCCTGTGGTTGCCTGCCCCATCGTCGGGGCCACCAAACCGCACCACCTGACAGACGCAGTCGCTGCCCTCGACGTGAACCTCACCACGGACGAGGTCAACGCCCTCGAAGACCCATACCGCCCCCAGGACAACTACTGGTGGTGAGCACGCCCAGACCATCTCAGCACCTAAGTCCACCCGCGCTGTGCGGAAGAAATAGGATCGCGAAAGTGGCGTCAGAGAAATCAATCGATACGACAGTGGCGGAAGCCTACGAGCAGCACATGGTGCCGGGCATGTTTCGGCACTGGACGGAGCTCCAGGTGGGGCTCGCTGCACCGAAGGCCGGCGAGCATGTGCTGGATGTCGCATGCGGCACTGGCATCGGCGCAAGGCTCGCGGCGGCACACATCGGGCCGACGGGCAGGGCCGTTGGCGTTGACATCGATCCCGGCGTGATCGAGCTCGCGCGGCAGCTTTCACGCGGCGGTGAGACGCCGATGGAGTGGCATTGTGCGAGCGCGCTGGAGATGCCGCTTGAAAGCGACGTGTTCGATCTCGCGCTGTGTCTGCAGGGGCTGCAGTTCTTTCCGGACCGGCTGAAAGGTTTTGCGGAGATACGCCGCGTGCTGAAGCCTTCGGGAAGGCTCGTTGCGAGCTTCTGGGGACCACTGGAATCTAACAAGGGACATCACGTGGTCGTGCAGGGGCTCGAACGGCTCGGGGTCGATGCGGCACCGGCAAAGCGCGCCTGCTCGTTCTCGAATACGGAAGAGATTCGCGCGACGGCCGCGCAGGCTGGCTTCGCAGGCATCGAGCTCAGAACCGAGGAGGGCGTCTCGCAGTTCGGTTCCCTACAATCGTTTCTGGAAGGCATGACGCGTGGCTCGCCGTCCACGCGGCTTGCGGTAGCGAAGCTGTCGGCAGACGCGCGGGAGCGCTTCGTGCGGGACGTGCGCGAGGCGTTGCAGCCTTACGTGATCGACGGTGTGCTGGCGTACCCGATGCGCACCCACGTGCTTGTCGCTCGCGCCCAGGCATCGGATGGAGGCACTGCATGAAAACCGGATTCACAACGACGATCCACCACCCCGCCGCGAACATCGTCTAGTCCCTCTCCCAGTTGTCTCGCACTCCTCCGCGAGCGCATGAACACCACCGCAGGTCCGCACTCGATGACGCGAGGGCGCCCCCTTCAGCGCCCTGGCGCGCCGCATCCGGCGCTGACGGGATGACCGTCGACTGCCGCAGCAGTAGCTGATCGACATCGGCTCCGGCCCTGTACTGCGTTGCGACCTCTCGGCCACCAGCGCCACCGATCTCTCGCTTTGCCCGTAGGGGAAGGCGCCGGCCCAGACGAAGTACCCTCGTGTGCGTGACAGAGCTCTCCGATCCCCTCGTCTTTCCACACGGGCCCGCTTGGCGCAACCGGCTCGCGCTGGCCCCCTTGACGAACAAGCAGTCCCATCCCGACGGCACCCTCTCGGACGACGAGATCCGGTGGCTGCTCGCGCGCGGGAGACACGGCTTCGGCATGACGATGACCGCCGCGGCCTACGTCGCGCTCGCCGGGAAGGCGTGGCAGGGGCAGTTGGGGATCAGCGACGACGCGCACCTCCCCGGCCTCACCCGGCTGGCTGATGGCCTCCGCGATGCGGGGACCGCCGCGATTGTCCAGCTCCATCACGGCGGTACACAGGCCAACCCGTCCGTCTCAGGCGAGGAGCGCGTCGGACCCTACGCAGACGCCGACCACGGCGCGCGTGCACTGACCACCGACGAGGTGCGACGAGCCGTCGACGACTTCGCCGCCGCCGCCGTCCGCGCCGAACGCGCCGGCTTCCACGGGGTGCAGCTCCACGGCGCCCATGGGTACCTGCTCTGCGAGTTCCTGAGTTCACGCAACGTCCGCGACGACGGTTATGGCGGTGACCTGGAGGGAAAGGCGCGCATCATCCGCGAGGCCATCGCCGCGATCCGGGCGGCCACGTCGTCAGACTTCCACTTAGGGCTGCGGATCTCCACCGAACGACTAGGTCTCGACACCGACGAGATGGCGGAGCTCAGCGCCCAACTCATGTCCGAGGGCAACCTGGACCACCTGGAACTGTCCCTGTGGGACGTCACGAAGCTCCCCGAGGACGCCGAGCCGGGGGCCGCACCCTTGCTCAGCCACTTCATCGATCTCCCCCGCGGCTCCACCCGCTTGGGGGTCGCCGGCAAAGTGGGCAGCGGACCGGCCGCCGTGGCGGCGCTGGCCACGGGCGCCGATTTCGTCACCATCGGCCGGGCGGCTGTCGCCGACCAGCGGATCGCGGAGCGGATCCTGGCGGACCCCAACTACCCTGGGCCCGCCTTCCCGGTGACGAAGGACGTCCTCCGCGACAACTGCGTGGGCGAGGCGTTCGTCGACTACTTCTCGAGCGGGTGGCCGCACCTGGTGGCGGGTTGAATCAGGGCATGGCGGAGGCCACCCCGGCCGAGCTGAGGCGTTGAACCTCACCCCGTCAACCCGGCCGTCACGCCGCACGGGTTACCATCGAAGGTGAGGCCTCCGAAGGGGGACGCTGTGATAACTGAACAGGGCAGCGCGACGACGCTTGGTCGCGCCCACGCGGAGGTACTGACCACCACGCGCAGGGGCAGTCCTGTCAACCTGCCGGCCCGTTTCCCCGAACTCCTTCGGACGCTACGCGCGGCCCGATCCGCGCTCTCCACCGATGGGGCGAAGACGCTCACGTCGGGGTCGGAGTGGTTCCTCGACAATTACTACCTGATCGAACAGGCCCTCGGCCAGGTGCGGCAGGACCTGCCTGCGGCCTACTACCGGGAGCTGCCCTGGCTGGCCAGGGAGGGTGACGCAACCTGCCCCCCGCGAACCCTCGCACTGGCCGAGGCCGTCCTCGGCGCCGACGAGCTCCAGCTCGATCCGGAGCAGCTGTTCGGCTTCGTGGATCTCTATCAACAGCACAGCGTCCTGACCCAGGGGGATGTGTGGGCGCTGCCCACCATGCTGCGGGTCGTGCTGCTCCAGGCGATCATCGGGGCCGCATCGCGACTCGCAGGGCTCCCCGCAGCGAGGAACGCGCCACCCGTCGCAGATCCGCCCCTAGGCGACGACGACGACATCATGGCCACCGCGGTGGTCAGCCTGCGCAAGCTCGACAGGTGGGACTGGAAGCCCGCCGCAGAACGGCTGAGCGTGGTGCATCGGATGCTCGTCGACGGCGACCCCACCGGCCATTACCCCGTTATGGACTACGAGAGCCGGAACCGCTACCGGACCGCGATCGAGAAGGCGGCACGCACGGCCAGCCGCTCCGAGGTCGAGGTGGCCCAGGCTGCCCTCGCCCTGGCCGCCGATTCCACCACCCCCCGCGAGCGCCACGTGGGCTACTTCCTCATCGACGCCGGCCGGCGGCGGCTGGAGACGACCGTCGGCGGCCGGCCCGGGCTCCGTGAGCGGATCCGCCGGGCGCTCCTCGGCAGGCCCACCGCCACCTACCTCGTCCCGATCCTGGTGATCACCACCGCCCTCGTGCTGGCCGCCGCCTTCTACTCGGGCACCCGGGCCGCGTGGGCCGCGGTCCCCGCCGCGATCCTGTCGCTCGTGCCCGCCTTGACGGCCGCGGTCCACCTCGTCAACTGGGCGTTCGGGCGTACCCTGCGTCCGCGGGTGCTGCCGAAGCTCGACTTCCGCGACGGCATCCCGACGGAGCACCGAACCCTGGTGGTGGTGCCCGGCCTCGTGTCCCGCCCGGCGGACGTCGACTCCCTCCTGGCCAACATCCGCGCCCACTACCTACGCAACCCGGATCCCGGCCTGGCCTTCGCCGCGGTCACCGATTTCCCGGACGCCAAGGAGCCCACCGCTCCAGGCGACGACGAAGTCCTCGCGCACGCTCAGCGCGCGCTCGCCGAACTGAACGCCGCAACCGCCGGCGCCCCCTTCCTCATCCTCCATCGGCGCCGGATGTGGAACGAGACCCAGAGGTCCTGGATGGGATGGGAACGCAAGCGCGGGAAGCTGCAGGAGCTGGACAGGCTGCTGCGCGGCGCCACCGACACGTCGTTCGAGCTGGTGGCCGGAGACCGCACCCTGCTGGACGGTGTGCGCTACGTCATCACGCTCGACGCCGACACCGTGCTCCCCCCTGACGCCGCCGGGCGGCTCGCGGGCACGCTGGCACATCCGCTGAACCAGGCCACGTTCGACGAGCGGGGACGGGTGGTGGCCGGCTACACCGTCCTGCAGCCGCGCGCCGAGACCGATCCCGTGAGCGCCAGCCGCTCCGCCTTCACGCGGGCGCTTGCCGGGGACTCCACCGTCGACCTCTACAACATGGCCGTCTCAGACGTCTACCAGGACCTCTTCGGCGAGGGCAACTACATGGGCAAGGGAATCTACGACGTGGATTCCTTCGAACGCAGCCTCGAGGGCCTCGTTCCCGAGAACGCCCTGCTCAGCCACGACCTGTTCGAGGGTGCGCAGGGGCGGGCGGGGCTGGTCAGCGACGTCACCGTCTACGAGGACTACCCCCCCAACTATCTGGTGGCCGCGTTGCGACTCAGCCGCTGGGTCCGGGGCGACTGGCAGCTGCTGCCCTGGCTGGGTTCGCGGGTGCCGACGGAGCGGGGTCACGCTCCCAACACCCTGCCGGTGGTCGCGCGCTGGAAGATGGCGGATAATCTGCGCCGCAGCCTCGTCCCGGCGTCCATCGTCGCGCTGCTGGCCTCCGGATGGCTGTGGCTGCCCGGGTCACCCTGGGCATGGACGCTCCTGGCACTGCTCGCCCCGGTCGTGGGCCTCGCGGCCGGCGTGGTGGGTGCACTGGCGACTGCCGCGTCCGCCCTGGTCCGTGGGGATCGGACGAGGCTGTGGAGGACGAGCGTTGCCCCACTGAGGCGGCAGTTCAGCAGGGCAGGGCTGCAGCTGGCGGGGCTGGCAGGCGACGCGGTCATCAGCCTCGAGGCGATCGTGCGCACCCTGTGGCGGATGAAGGTCTCGCGGCGCAACCTCCTCGAGTGGACGACGGCGGCCGGGGCCGTCGGCCTCGTGGGCAAGGACGTCCGGCTCACCACGGCGGTCCGCGCCGCTCTCCCCGCCACCCTGCTGACCCTCGCTCTCGGCGTCGCCGTCGTGCTCCTGCGCCCATCGGCGCTGCCGGCAGCGGCTCCATTCCTCGTTGCCTGGCTCGCGGCCCCGTTCATCCACTACCTGGTGGGCCGCCCGGACCGCTGGGTCAAGCCCAGCCTGACCGCCGCCGACGACCGGAAGCTACGCACCCTGACGCGCAGGACCTGGCTCTTCTACGAGCAGTTCGTGGGGCCCGAGGACAACTGGCTCCCGCCGGACAACTACCAGGAGGTGCCCCTCGGGATCGTCGCCCACCGCACCTCCCCCACCAACGTCGGGCTGTACTTCATCGCCGCGCTGGCCGCGCACGACCGCGGCTACCTCGGCACACAGAGTTTCGTGTCCGGCCTCCAATCGGGCTTCGACTCCCTGGACCGCATCGAGCACTATCGAGGCCATCCGGTGAACTGGGTGGACACCCGGAGCCTGGGCTCACTGCCCCCCAGCTACGTCTCGACGGTGGACAGCGGCAACCTCGCGGCCTGCCTCATCATCGTGGCCCAGGGGTGCGACGAACTGCCCGACGGCCCCGTCTGGCCCATCGCGGCCTGGGAGGGTCTGCGCGATGCCATCGCGCTGGTGAGCGACGGTGCCGCGGCTCTGGGCTCCGGCCAGCCGGCCCTCGTCGAGTACCTCGCTGGCCTGGACCGGCGGGTGGCCACGGTGGAGGCCGACCCGACGAGCTGGCTCGACGCCCTCCCTGCCCTCCTGGCCGACGTGCGGGCCAACGTCTCGCTGCTCCTGGCGGACCTGGTGGAGCATGGGCGCGGGTTGGATCCCGGAGCCGTCGCGGCCCTCCGCCTCCACGCCGGTCTCCTCCAACGTCACCTCGAGGCGCTCGCACGGGAGGCCGGTCTGGCACTTCCGTGGCTGTCGTCGCGACCGGATCCGGCCTGGGAGGACGCGCTCGGCCGCGGCCCGGCGGCCGTGGCCTGGCACCGTGTCCGCGAGGCTCTGCCTCTCGAGCTGACCTGGGCCGACCTGCCTCGGGCGAGCCGCGAGGCCGCCGCCGGTGCCCGCGACCTCGTCGCGGCGCTCTCCGACGCGCCTCCCCCGGCACGCGAGTGGGCGCTGGCGCTGACGGTGTCGCTCGATGAGGCGGCAGCGGCCGCCGACCGGACCTTGGACTCGTTGCAGGCCCTCGCCACCCGCGCCCGGGCGATGGTGGCCGACATGGACTTCGGCTTCCTCTACGACCGGGGACGCGGGGTGTTCCACATCGGCTTCAACATCAACTCCGGCCTCCTCGACGACAGCTACTACGATCTGCTGGCCTCCGAGTCGCGGATCGCCAGCCTGATCGCCATCGCCAAGCGCGACGTCCCGCAGGACCACTGGCTCCACCTGGGCCGCCCGATGACTCGGACGCTGGCGGGCGACTACTCGATCACGTCCTGGAGCGGGACGATGTTCGAGTACCTCATGCCCACCCTCATGGTGCCCACGCCGCGCGCGAGCCTGCTGGGCCACAGCTGCGCCGCGATCGTGGCCCACCACATCGCCTACGGCCGGAGGCGCGGTGTCCCGTGGGGCATCTCAGAGTCCGGCTTCTACGCCTTCGACGCGGCCTCCGGCTATCAGTACCGGGCGTTCGGGGTGCCGGGTGCGGGGCTCACCCGCGGGCTCGCCGATGACCTGGTGGTGGCCCCCTACGCCAGCGTTCTGGGCCTGCCCTACGACCCGTCGGCCGTCGTGGAGAACCTTGACCGGTTGGAGGCACTGGGCGCCCTCGGTCGCTACGGGATGTACGAGGCGGTGGACTTCACCCCGTCCAGGGTGCCGCTGGGCCATGACTTCGGCATCGTCCGGTCCCACATGGCTCATCACCAGGGCATGATCATGCTCGCCCTGGCGGCCCACCTCGACGGGCGGCGGATGGTGAGGCGGTTCGCGCGCGAGCCGTTCACTGCGGCCATCAGCCTGCTCCTGGCCGAGCAGGTGCCGGAGGGCGGCAGCCTCCGACTGCCCACGCCGGAACCCGCGGACGACGGAGGCTCCGACGGTGGTGCCGGGAACGACGCGGCGGGGGCCGTGCCCACCGCGCCGTGGACCGTCGGCCCGCCGCAGGGGCAGACGGTGGCCGTGCACTGCCTCTCCAACGGCCGCTACACGGTGCTGCTGACCGACAGCGGCGCCGGCCACAGCACCCACGAGGGTGTCGCGCTGACCCGCTGGCGCGCCGACGAGGCGCTGGACGACAGCGGATCCTGGCTCTATCTGCAGGATCTGACCAGCGGGACGCTGTGGTCCGCGGCGGCCCGTCCGTGCGGGCCCGTGCCGGCGGAGACCGTCTTCAGCGCCTCACGGGCGGAGTACCGGCAGGGACACGCCGGCATCCACAGCCACCTCGACATCACGGTCGCCGCCCGCGACGACGTCGAGATCCGGATGCTCGACGTGCGCAACGAGTCCGCCGAGTCCCGCCGGCTCGGGCTGACCAGCTTCGCGGAGGTCGCGCTGGCCCCGGCAGGCGACGACCAGCGACATCCCGCGTTCAGCCGGCTCTTCGTCGAGGCGGAGGACCTGCCCGACCTGCCCGGGCTGCTGCTGCGGCGCAGGCCGCGCTCGGCCGAGGAGACGGAGCGGTTCGTCGTCCACTTCCTGGTCCGCGGGCCCGAGCCTGAGGGCGCCGAGTGGGGCCGGGTGCGCTCCACCAGCGACCGGGCCAGGTTCCTCGGGCGGCACCGGACCCCCGCACGCCCCCGGGCCCTCGACCATCGCACTGGGTGGTGGCGGGGCTTGGAGGAGTTCCCCGAGGCGCCCCTGGACCCCGCGGTGGCGCTGGGGCAGGAGGTCTTTCTGGAAGCCCACGGACGCGTCCGATTGGCCGTGGTCACCGCCTTCGCGGCGAGCCGTGAGGAGGCCCTCCACCTCGCCGACCGTTACCGGGTGTGGGCACACCTCGAGCACGCCGCTGGCGTCGCGGCGGCCCACGCTCAGCGCGAGCTGCGCGAACTCGGCTTCGCCGGCGGCGATCTGGCGCACACCCAGCGGCTGCTGGGCCTGCTCCTCTTCCCACCGTCGGGCCTGAGGGTCGCCGGCCCCGAGGCGGCCGGACCTGGTGAGGCCCTGGGCGCGCTGTGGGGGCTGGGTATCTCCGGTGACCTGCCCATCGTCTACCTCGGCATCGCGGACGACGGCGACCTGGCCCTCCTGGAACAACTGCTGCGCGCCCAGTCCTACTGGCGACGCCGCGGCATCGAGGTGGATCTCGCTGTCGTCGACGAGGAACCCACCGGCTATGCGGCCGACGTGCGCGACTCGGCGCTCGCTCTGGTCGGCCGGCTGGGCGCCGACCGCTGGCTGGGCCGTCGCGGCGGCGTGTTCATGCTCAACCGCGACCACGTGGGCGGCCACGCGCTCGAGTGGCTTCGCCATGCCGCACGTGTGGTGTTCGACGCGGGCCAAGGCGACCTTCCCGCCCGGCTTGGACGCCTGATGGGCCCCGCGCCCGCCGCGCTGCCACCGTTCGATCCTCGACCCGGGGACCAGACGAGCAGCATGTTGTCCGCCGCCGCCGGCCCATCGGTGGTCCGCCCCACCGGGCTCTCGTTCGACAACGGTCTGGGCGGCTTCGACGCCGACGCGCGGGAGTACCAGATCTTCCTCCCGCCGGGCGTGACCACACCTGCGCCCTGGTCCAACGTGATCGCCACGCCCGACGTCGGATGCCTGGCCACAGAGGCTGGCCTGGGCGCCGCCTGGTCGGTCAACAGCGGGGAGAACCGGCTGGTCGCCTGGCGCAACGACCCGCTGGCTGACCAGGCGTCCCACGCCGTGTACGTGCGCGACGAGGAGACGGGGGCCTTCTGGTCGACGACCCCGCAACCAGCGGGCGGCGAGCGACCCACCCTGGTGCGCCACGGCCTCGGGTACACCGCCTACGAGTACTCCAGCCATGCGCTGCGGCTGACCACCACAGTGTTCGCCAGCCCAGATCCGGCGGCCGTGGTGGTGCGGGTGCACGTGGCCAACGTGGCGGACCGTCCCCGCCGCATTACGCTCACCTACTTCGCCGACCTGGTGCTGGGTGGCACCCACGAAACGACGCGACATCACGTGACGGCCCGGTACGACGAGGCCACCGGCGCCATCACTGCCCGGAACCCGTTCCACACCGACCTGGCGGACCGTGTGGCGTGGGTGGCCACCACGCACCCGCTGCACGGGTGGACGGCCGATCGTAGAGGGTTCATCGGGCGCATGGGCAGCCTGGCGAGCCCGGCCGGTCTGTCCCTGATCGGGCTGTCGCGGCGCGACGGGCCCGGGGTGGACCCGTGCGCGGTGCTCCAGGTGCACCTCAGCCTCGCGCCCGGCGGATCGGACGAGGTGGCGTTCCTGCTCGGGCAGGCCGACTCGTCGGAGGCTGCGACCGAGGCCATCGCACGGCTACGCGTACCAGGGGCGATCGACGCGACGCACGCCGAGGTCGGCCGGCTGTGGGCCGGGGCGCTCGGTGGCGTGAGGGTGGAGACGCCGGACCCGGCCATGGATCTGCTCCTCAACACCTGGCTGCCGTACCAGACCCTGTCCGCACGGCTCTGGGGGCGCACCGGGTTCTACCAGTCCAGCGGCGCCTACGGCTTCCGCGACCAACTGCAGGACGTCATGGCGGTGCTGTGGTCCAGGCCGGATCTCGCCCGGGAGCACCTGCTGCGGGCCGCTGCCCATCAGTTCGAGGACGGCGACGTCCTGCACTGGTGGCACCCGCCCACCGGCCGCGGTGTCCGCACACGCATCTCCGACGACCTGCTGTGGCTGCCGTACGTGACCGCGAACTACGTCCGCGCCACGGGTGACGTCGACGTCCTCCGGGAGAGCGTGCCCTTCCTGCGGGGCGACCCCCTAGCCGCCCACGAAGCCGAACGGTACGACTCGTTCCGGGTGTCCCACGGCGAGGGCGACCTGCTCGAGCACTGCCGCAGGGCGGTGCGGCGCGGGATCACCTCCGGCGCCCACGGGCTACCCCTCATGGGCACCGGGGACTGGAACGACGGCATGAACCGGGTGGGAGCAGAGGGTCGCGGCGAGAGCGTCTGGTTGGGCTGGTTCGGCGGCGCGGCCAGCCGCGAGTTCGCGTATCTCTGCGAGCGCGCGGGGCACGCGGACGAGGCCACCGCCCACCGGGCCCGGGCGGACGAGCTGTTCGCCGCCGTCGAGGCCCACGGGTGGGACGGCCGGTGGTACCTGCGAGCGTTCTACGACGACGGGCACCCGCTCGGCTCGGCGGGCGAGGCAGAGGCGCGGATCGACTCGATCGCGCAGAGCTGGGCGCTGCTCTCGGGCGCGCCCAGAAGCGACCGGACGACCACCGCCCTGGCGTCCGCCGTCGAGAACCTGGTGCGGTGGGAGGACCGGTTGGCATTGTTGCTGACCCCGCCGTTCGAGCACACCCCCGACGACCCCGGTTACATCAAGGGCTACCTGCCCGGAATCAGGGAAAACGGCGGCCAGTACACGCACGCGGCCGCCTGGCTTGCGTGGGCTGCAGCCGAGGCGGGTGACGGCGACACCGCGCACCGGTTGTTCGACCTCATCAGCCCCGTCCGCCGCACGGCCGACGCCGACGGGGTGGCCAGATACCTGGCCGAGCCCTACGTGCTGGCCGCCGACGTGTACAGCCGCGAGCCGCACGTGGGCAGGGCCGGCTGGACCTGGTACACGGGATCCAGCTCCTGGCTCTACCGGGTGGGGGTGGAGGCCATCCTGGGCCTCTCCTGGGACGGCAACACGCTCCGCGTCGCCCCTCAGTTGCCGCGCGACTGGGACGGGTACCGCGCCACCGTGCGTCGCAGTGGGCGGCGCATCGACGTGACGGTCCGACGCGACGGCGACGGGTGGAAGGTGGAGCAGGATGAGCAGACCGATGACTAACAGGCAACGGCCCCGGACCGACGACGGCGCCAGGCGTACGATGGCAAACACTCCACGACAGGGGGCACTATGTTCGAGCGCGTACTAGCTCCGTTGGACGGTTCTGCCCTGGCCGCCAGCGTCCTTCCGCATGTGGCCAGGATCGCTCCCGCGGGTTCGCAGACGCTGCTGCTTCGAGTTCTCGAACAGAACGTCGAGGCCACTCTGAGCGATCCCCTCGAGTGGCGCATGCGCCGCGACGTCGCAGAGGTCTACCTCGACGACGTCGCGCGGCGGATCGGCTTGGACACGGAGTTGCATCCCGTCTCCCGCGTGGAGGAGGGCTGCGCTGCGGACCGCATCCTGGCGGTGGCGCGCGAGTGGGACGCCCAGTTGATCGCCCTGTGCAGCCACGGGGCGGGGGGCCTGAACGCGTGGAACCTCAACTCTGTGGCGTTCAAGGTGGCACAGCGGACCGGCACGTCCCTGCTGCTCGTGCGCGGCTACCAGTTCAGCTCAGACTCACCCGATGAGACGCTGGCCTCCGAGTCGTACCGACGCATCCTGGTGCCCATGGACGGGTCTCTGCGGGCGGAGCACGTGCTGGGCGCGGCAGATGCCATCGCCTCCGGGACAGGTGCGACGATCGTGCTGGCCCATGTGGTGCAGCCGCCCAGGTACATCCATCGACGCAGCGAGAGCGTGGTCGAGTCGATCGTCGACGGGGCCATCAACCAGTTCATCTCCGAGGCGCAGTCCTATCTGGATGAGGTGGCCTCAGGGCTGCAGTCGCCCACCGAGGTGCGGGTGCTCCGCGACCGTGACCCCGCGGCCGCACTGCACGCGTTGGCCGCCGACGAGGGGGTGGACCTGGTTCTGGTCAGCGCGCACGGACAGTCCGGGCAGCGCTACTGGCCCCACGGCGGACTCGCCACCAGCTTCATCCTCCACGGCACGACCACCTTGCTGGTGTTGCAGGACGTGCCATGGGACGACCTCCTGCCCAGTCAGGCGGAGATGTCCGCCAGCCGGCCCCCAGCCCCGGGCCAGCGCGCCACGGGAACCCTCCCCGGCCAGACCGGACCCGTCCCGGTCGCCTGATCATCGGGCGCGGGATCAAGGACCCGTTGCCCGCCATCACGCGCTCATGACGTTCCAGGAACGTTCCACGGGAAGGTGGCACCGTCCGGAGCATCCGTCGATCAGAAGACGGGGCGGCCCCCGGTGACACCGAGGACGGTGCCTGAGACGTAGCTCGCCTCGTCGGAGGCCAGGAACACGAACGCCGCCGCCACCTCGATGGGGTGCCCGGCCCGGCCGAGCGGGACGTCGGAGCCGAAGCCCTCCACTTTCTTGGCGTTCATGGTCGCGGGGATCAAGGGCGTCCAGATGGGGCCGGGCGCGACGGCGTTGACGCGGGTGTTTTGCCCGCCGAGCTCGGAGGCCATGTTGACGGCCATGTTGTTCAGCGCCGCCTTGGTGGCCGCGTAGTCGAGGAGGTTCTCCGACGGGTCGAAGGCCTGGATCGACGTCGTGATGATGATCGAACCGTCCTTCAACTCATCCGCCAGCGCCTTGGCTAGCCAGAAGGGCCCGAACACGTTGGTCTGGAACGTCCGCTCCACCTGCTCGTCCGGGAACTCGGTCATGTCCTCGTGCGTCATCTGGTAGGCCGCGTTGGCGACGAGGATGTCGACGCCGCCGAGGAGTTGCACGGCCTTGGCGGCGAGTTCCTTGTTGCTCTGGGCGTCCCTCAGGTCGCTGGCGACGGACTCACCCGTGCGGCCCTGGGCGCGGATCAGCTCGACGGTGTCGCGGGCGTCGTCCTCCTCTTGGGGGAGGTGGGAGATCACGACGTCGGCGCCCTCCTTCGCGAACGCGATGGCTACGGCGCGGCCGATGCCGGAGTCGCCACCGGTGATCAGGGCCCGCTTGCCCACGAGACGCTCACGCCCGATCCACGACGTCTCGCCGTGGTCTGGCTGTGGGTTCAGGTCGGCCGTGCGGCCGGGCCATTCCTGCTGCTGCGAGGGGATGCTGGTCAGGTCTGCTCGTTCCATCGTCCCTGTCTACCAGCCGTCGGGGCCAAGCAAAAGGGCTAGCGGGAGTCACAAGAGGCCGCGTTCGTAGGCGACGCGGACGGCCGAGGCGCGGTCGCCGACGCCCAACTTCTCGAAGACGTGTGCCAAGTGGGCCTTCACCGTTGCCTCGCTGACGTGCATCCGGATGGCGACGCCACGGTTCGTGTGGCCGGCCGCCATGAGCTTCAGGGCGTCCAGTTCTCGTTCGGTCAGCGATTGCTCGCTCGCCCGCCCAGCCAGCACCGCGAGGGCCTCGCTCGTCAGCACCGGCTTGCCCTGAGCCAGGTCTTCGACCGCGCGGACGAGTTCGGCGCGGCGTGCGTCCTTGAGCAGGTAGCCGTCCGCGCCGGCCTCCATGGCTCTGCGGACGTCGCGCTCGGCGTGATAGGTGGTCAGCACCAGGATCCGGGGGCGGGTTGCGTTCGCAGCCCTGAGCCGGCCGATGGCGTCGACGCCGTCGCCTCCGGCCATCCGCAGGTCCATGAGGACGACATCGGGATCGGCCGCGGTGATCACGACGACGGCCTCCGCTCCGTCGCCTGCTTCCCCGACCACGTCGATGCCGGGTTCGGCGGCGAACATGCTGACCAGTCCGCCCCGCACGACGGGGTGGTCGTCGACGATGACCACCTTGATGGGGGTCTGTTGTCCATTCATCGCGGTACGACAACACTCATGGTGCAGCCGCCTCCTTCCGTGGTCTCGATGTCGAGCGTGCCGCCGATGTTGGCGATGCGCTGGTGGATGCCGTTGAGGCCATGGCCAGTGCGCCCCTGCTGCGGATCGAAACCGCAGCCGTCGTCGGAGATATCCAAACAGAGCGCGGTGGGCGTGTAGTTCAACCGGACGTCGACACGGGTGGCTCCGGAATGGCGCGCCACGTTGGACAGTGCCTCCTGGCACACCCGCACCAGGTCACCATCGTGGGGCGTCCGGAATCCGGCGCCCTCGGTGCTGAAGAAGGCGTCGGTCCCCGTGAGTTTCGACCAGCCGGCGGTCAGGGTGGACAAGGCAGTGGGAAGGTCGGCACCGTCCAGCAGTGGGGAGGCCAGCGCCCCGACGGCGCGTCTGGCCTCCGTCAGGCTGTCGCGTGCCGTCTGATCGGCCTGCTCCAGAATGTCACGCGCCCCGGTGAGTGAGGTCGCCGCGGAGGCCGCCTCGATCTGCCTCAGCAGCCCGATCAGGCCCTGGGCCACCGTGTCGTGGATCTCGCGAGACAGCCTCTGGCGCTCCTCCAGGACACCGGAATCCCGTGCCTGGTCAAGCAACTGGGCCTGCAGCTCCTCGTTCACCTGTTTGGCCGACTCGAGTTCAGCGAGGGCATTCTGCAGGCGGGTCACCGTCAGTTGGCGATGTCGATCCACCCGAACCATGACCACGGCCAAGCCACCGTTGGCGACCAGCAGGAACGCAAACAACCATGGCCGCTGCAGCGCGCCGCTGGGTCCACCCGTCTGAGCCAGCGCATTCAGGGACCCGGCCGCCACCAACGCCCACGCCTGCGAAGTCCCCGAGAACACGACCACGGCATCCAGGTAACCGACGAAGGCGTACAGGCCGTAGAGCGAACTGAGGCTGATCAGCGCCAGGGTGAGCCCCAGGTTGAACACGAACCCGATGATGCGCGCTCGAGGCCCGGCGCAGCGCAGTTGCCACCACACCCGGAAGCACACCGCGAACGACGTTGCCGCGATCACCCAGGGTAGGCGCTCCGCGGTGGCCTCCCCACCTATCGCGAGGGTGCCCAGGAACGAAAGTCCGAGCAGGAGGTACGGCACGAAGGCCATCACCCGGTGGAGGCCGGCGTCGTCCGGCGTCGACCCAGCAACTGCGCCGAGCGGACCATCCGTCGCCGACCGGCCCGGCACGGTCACGGCGCCTCCAGCCGGAAGGTGCGTGCCGCGATCCCGAAGCCGATCAGGGCCCACGCCACCATGACGACCACCGCGAACGGCTCGGGCCATCGCCCATTCATGGCGTCCAGCATCCCGCCGGCAGCGGCTCCACCCGGCGTCAGGTCAGAGATGACCTGCAGGACGGGGGGAAAGACCGCGCGAGGCATCCACATGCCGGCGGCAAACCACATGCAAGCGGCCACGAAACCGCCGATTCCTGCGCCGATCCGCGAGGTGCGCGCGATGCCACACAGGAGCGCGCCGATGGCAAGGAACGAGATGATGGCCAACGCGGTGGTCAGGGCAAAGGCAGCCAGGTTCGCCGGCAGCGGCAGCCCGAGTGCCGTGGGCACTGCCACCATCAGGATCGCCATCGCCGCGCTGATCCCGAGCACCAGCACGACGACCGCGGCGAGCAGGAGCCACGCGGGGACTGGGGTGGTGCGCAGCCGGCGCAGGACCCCGAACTCGCGGTACTGGGTCACGACCGTGGGCAGCACCTGGAGCGCGAGCGCCGAGGCCGTGAACAGGATCAGCACCGGCTGGTAGACCTGGGCAAAGCTCATGCCGCCCAGGAACCCCTGCGGTGCGGCCACCCGGGGCACCAACGGCGTGACGACGGCGGCGATGAAGGGCAACACGACCGCCCAGATGACCGGCGCTGGCTCCCGGCCCAGCAACCGGACCTCGTTGGCCAACAACGAAGTGAATGTCGCTAGGCGGTTCATCGGAGGCCTCCCTTCTGCGTGAGGCTGACATAGGCATCGTCCAACGAGGGGGCGTTGACCCTGAGCCCTTCGAACCGGACCCCTGCCCTGGCCAGGTGACTCAACACTTCCACGGGGCTCGTCGCGCTGCCCCGCACCGTGACCTCCCCAGCGCTGAGCGCCACCTCGACCACGGACGCCAGATCACCGACACCGGCAAGGTCGCCGTCGATGAGGGTGAACGTCGTCACCGTCTGGCCTCCACTATGCGCCAACTCCGCGGGCGTGTCGAGAGCAGTGATGCGCCCATCGTCGATGATCGCCACCCGGTCGCACAGGAACTGGGCCTCCTCCATCGAATGGGTGACCAACATGATGGTGACCCCGACGTCGGAGAGATCCTTCAGGAACGCCCAGATCTCACGACGCGCTCCCGGATCCAGCCCGGTGGTCAGTTCATCCAGGATGGCGATGCGGGGATTGCCCACCAGGGCCAGCGCCACCGACAACCGCTGTTGCTGGCCACCCGAAAGGTGCTCGAAGCGGGTGTCCGCCTGGGCCTCCAGGCCGAAGCGTGCCAGCAACTCGTCCGTCGGGCGAGCGGTCCGGTAGAAGGTGCGATACAGGTCGATCGCCTCGCGGACGGTGGTCTTGGCCGGCTGCCGCGACTCCTGCAGCTGCATACCGAGCAACTCGCGGAACGCGCGTTGCTCGAGAGACGGGTCGAACCCGGCCACGCGGATGAACCCGGAATCGGGTCTGCGCAGACCGCCGATCATCTCGACGGTCGTGGTCTTCCCCGCACCGTTGGGGCCCAAGATGCCGAACACCTCCCCCTCACTGACGGAGAAGTTGATGCCTTGGACCACCGGCCGGCCCGAGTACTGTTTGCGCAGGTCACGCACTTCAATGAGTTCCATGGCGCCAGCCTCCACCGCGGGCCACGATTTCGGATCGGCCGAGCCGCCATCCCCGACTGGCCGAACGGATGAGTCGTCTGGTTCACGGTCCGATCGGCCAGCATCGCCTAGCCCACCGGCCGATGGAGATCGCCTCCGGAAGACGCAGAGTTGGCCCATGCCCAAGAACAGGAAGACCCTGACCCGCCCACGCCCAGAATCCCTGCTCACACTGCTCACCAAGCTCAGGGATCACACGCCAGCACCCACTCGCGAGCAGCGAGGGTTCGACTACGAGCTGCACCGGTTCCAATCATTGCGTCCGCTGCGCTGAGCCACCACCCATACAGGAGCCATCCATGACCACCGATTCCGCCGACCTTTCCGCGCAGATGCAAAGCGTGCTCGACGCGTGGGCCGCGGCCATCGTCGCCAATGACCCGGAACGCATCGCCTCCTTCGCTGAGCCGGAGTGGGTGCTGGTCACCCCCGAAGCCGGGGCCGTCAGCTTGGCCGCCTTCTGCGCGGCCGTCGCCTCTGGTGACCTGAGCCACGAAGCCATGGAGTTCACCCTGCTTGACGCCCAGCAACACGGCGATGTCGTCGTCGTTCGGGCGCATGGCACCAACTGCGGCACCTTCCGCGGGGCACCATTCCACGCCGACGAATGGGTCACGGAGGTCTTCATCCGTGCCAACGAAATCTGGCGTTGCGCCGCATCGGCGCTCACCCCCCGATCACCCGACGCGTCGGCCCCTCGTCCAACGATGACGCCCTACCTCTGCGTCCATGACAGCTGGCGCGCGATCGAGTGGTACACCCAAACCTTCGGGGCCCGCCTGGTGCAACGGCCGCTCGTGAGGCCGGACGGACGCGTCGGACAAGCAGAGGTGGCAATTGGCGACGCGGGCATCATCATGCTGAGTGACCCCTTCCCCGAACTGGGGGTGGAGCCCCCGTTGCCCGGGCATGGCGCCACGGTCACCTTGCACCTGACGATCGAGGACGTCGATGCTGTCACCGCCGGCGCGTCATCGGCAGGGGCCGTGATCGAACGCGGGCCGGAGCCGAGCAGTCATGGACGGGTCGCCGTCCTACGCGACCCTCACGGACACCGCTGGATGCTCAACGAGCCAGCGGAGGAACTGCCATGAGGCCAGACCAGCCCACCCAGGTGGAACTGGTCCGCGTCGATGCGGAAGTGTTGGCAGAGCTCGTCACCGCGGCGACCATCGGCGCCGATCCTCTCGACGTCACGCCACCCTCCCTGGGCGAAGGCTGGACAACAGAGCGCCTCGATTGGCTGCGGGCCTACCACACCGAGTGCTTCCCCGGGTTCGAAGGTGGCGCGGACGAGGAACCCTGCGCCATCCGACTGGACGGCCACGTCGTCGGAGCATCCAGACTGCGACGCACCACACCCAACGATCCCAGCGAGCTCGAGTGGGGAATCTGGTTGGTCAAGCGAGCCCGCGGTCTGGGACTGGCCCGTGTGGTCTTGCGGCTGGCCGCGAACCGGGCAGTGCTGTCAGGCGCCAGCACCCTCGTCGCCCGCACCACCATCGGCAACGAGCCCGCGCTACGAGTCCTTCAGCGAGCCAACGCCACCATCGACCACAGCGCCGATGGCACGGTGTTCGCCAGACTCGAACTGAGCACACATCCCGACCATGGGTTCGGCGCATGAACGCCCACGCCCGGGTTGAACCGAATCGGCCACCCACAATCGAGACCCTGCATGTCAACGAACTGGGTAGCCTCGGTGACGACGCTTCCTTCGACGCGGCGGTGATCATCGACGTGATCCGGGCGTTCACGACTGCCCCGTGGATCCTTCTGCGTGGCGCGTCCCGGCTATTCCTGGCCCGCGACGCTGAGTCTGCAGTGCGCGAAGGAGACCTTCTGTATCCAAACGCCCTGCTGGTGCCCACCGAGGGTGACGAGGACGTCGCACTCGCCGAGTACCTCACCGTGGCGCTGAGCACGAACCGAGCGCCTCATCCCGGCCCCTTCCTCGAGCGGGTCGAAAGGTCGCCTGCGGGCATCGAATGCCGCGACCGCGGAACCGACACCCGCTTCCCCGGGGTCGACCCTGACGACCTGGCGCGCTGCCTGGAGATCGACGCCTACGACCAGGCACTCCTGGTGGAAGAAGCCGGCGAGCTCCTCGCCCTCAGTGGTCGCCTGCGCCATCAGCCCCGGGCAGGACCGTACGAGCGAATCAGCCGCTGCGCTCTATCAGGGCCTCGATGCCGTCGAGGATGACCCGGAGCCCGAACTCATAGGCGAGAGCGGGGTCCACGGTGGCGCCGTAGGTCTGCCCAGCCATCTCCCCAACGCGCGCGGCGTGGGGAAAGCGGTCCGCGCTCATGAGGCTGGCCAGCACGGGACCTGCCCGCCGCCACCAGTCCTCATCACCGCCGCCGGCCGTGCCCTGGGCGGCAACCGACATCTGCCGAGCGTTGGACCAGACATGGTTCAGGACCAGACTCAATGCCTGGTCGATCGCCACCTCGTCGAGCCCAGTGCCCACCAGTGGACGCAACTCCGCGTCGTACTTGGCGATGACGCCAGGCCCCAACGGAGGCCGGGACACGTCGACATCGACCAGCCACGGGTGTCGTGTCAGCAATGCCCAGTTGGTGGCCGCTACTTCCGCCAGGCCCTCCCTCCAAGACAGCACCTGGCCGCTGTAAATGACCTCGGCGAACACGTGATCGACCATGAGGTCGATCAACTCGGCCCTTCCCGGCACGTAGGAATAGAGGGTCATGGCCCCCACGCCCAGGCGTTGCGCAAGGCGGCGGATGGTCAGTTGGCCCACTCCTGCATCGTCGGCGAGGGCAACGCCTGCCTCGACCACCGAGTCCAGGCTCATACCCGTGCGGCCTGTTCGGCCCCCCTGCCCCCACAGCAGCGGGATGACCCGCGTGGGTTCGCCCTCGCCCGTGCGCTCCATATCGCCATCACCTCTCCCAGTTCTCGCAGGGTACCCTCGCTTGCGCTGTCGTACAGTGTACGATACGTTGTACGTCCGACTGTTTGAGAGGTGATTCATGGAGATGGCCATCGAAGCGGATTCCGTGGGGAGACTGTTCGGATCAGGTGCCGATGCCGTCGGGCTCCGCGAGCTCGACCTCGCGGTGCCACCTGGCAGTGTCGTGGCCCTGCTGGGACACAACGGCGCAGGGAAGACCACGGCCGTGCGAGGTTTGGCGACGCTGCTGGAGTTTGACCGTGGTCAGGCGCGGGTCGCGGGATTCAGTGTCCGGTCCCAGCCCCAGGAGGTGCGCCAGCGGATCTCGCTGGTGGGCCAGATGGCCGCCGTCGACGAACACCTCAGCGCCACGGACAACCTGGTGCTGTTCGGTCGACTCCGCGGGTTGAACCGGACGCAGGCCAGCACCCGTGCCGTGGATCTCCTCGACCAGTTCGGGCTCGCTGAGGCGAGGGGCCGTCCGGTGCGCGGATTCTCCGGCGGCATGCGCCGTCGACTCGACGTGGCGGCCAGCATCATCACCCGTCCGGAAGTGCTGTTCGTGGACGAGCCCACCACGGGTCTCGATCCGGCCGCACGCAGGGACCTGTGGCAGACGCTGCGCGGCCTGGTCGCGGAAGGCACGACGATCCTGCTCACGACCCAGTATCTTGAGGAGGCCGACGCACTGGCCGACCACATCGTGTTGTTGGCCCATGGAGCGGTCATCGCCGAAGGCACCTCGGACGCCCTGAAGGATGCCTTGGGCCAGTCCAGGATCACGTTGCGCTTCGCGACCCACGACCAAGCGCGCGCAGCCCTGCCGCTGCTGTCTTCCATCAGCGATGGCGCACGGCTCGACCACGACGCGACGCTCGTGCTGGACACCGACCGCAACGAAGACCTGCTGGCATCGCTGCGCGTACTGAGCGGTCACGGCGTCGCTCCGGTGGAGGCGTCCTTGCGCAAACCATCACTCGACGATGTTTTCTTGACCATGACCGGGAACCCGACACCCAAGGAATCGACATGAGTGCATCCGCATCCCTCGCGACCGTGCCCACCCGACCCGGGGTGCTGGCCACGGCAAGCATCCTGGCTGGTCGCATCATCCGCGGGTGGCGCACGGAGGCGGGCCCGGTCATCATCGCCTGGCTGTTCCCCATCTTGGTCACGCTGTTGTTCCTCGGCCTGTTCGGTGGGGCACTCCAGATGCCCTCAGGTGAGCGATACGTCGACTTCCTGATGCCCGGCATGCTCGCCGTGACCATGCTCTTCGGCCTGGAGTCCACCACCCTGACGGCGGCCGCCGACGCTGCACGCGGCATCAATGATCGGTTGCGCTCGCTGCCCATCAACGCGTCGGCCATCGTGTTGGGCAAGTGTCTGGCCGATCTGACGAACTCCTTGATCGGGCTGCTCGTCATGGCCGGCTTCGGTTTCGTCCTCGGTTGGCGTCCCCAAGTGGGCCCCGTCGACGCGCTGCTGGCGCTCGGTTTGCTCATGCTGCTGCGTTTCGCCTTGCTGTGGATCGGCATCTTTATCGGGTACCGGGCCCGTTCCGTCGAATCCGTCGCCTACGTCCAGATCCTGGTGTGGCCCGTCGCATTCCTGTCCAGCGTCTTCGTCGACCCGGGAACCATGCCGGCCTGGCTCGGAGCCATCGCAGAAGTCAACCCGATCTCCGCGACCGCCACCACGTTGCGCGGCCTGCTGGGCACCACGAGCTGGTCCGCGCACCTGGTACCCGCCACGGTGTCGGCCCTGCTCTCGGTGGGCTGGCCGCTCATCCTGACCGCCATCTTCCTGCCGTTGGCTGCCCGCAGCTTTAGGTCAGGACGCACATGAGCGCCGATGTCCAAGGGTCACTAGATCATCGATGTGCGCACGCGTCACACTCCAGACTTCACGGACCCAACCCCTCATCCCATTAGCCAACATCGACCACCCGATCAGCGAGTGCGCTATCCGTGGGAACGCAACTACGCTGACCACATGACCCCTTTGGTTCACGAGCCAGGAGTGATATGCGATCCTTGGTCTACTTGGTCGCCACGTCGATAGACGGGTTCATCGCGGCGCCGTCGGGTGACTTCGACGCATTCCCCCAGGAACCAGCCACGCTGTCCGCGCTGTTCGAGCTGTATCCAGAGACGTGCCCCACACATCTGCGCGCTCACTTCGCCATCGCTAGTCCCCCCAGGCGGTTCGACACGGTGATCATGGGGGCACGGACACACCAACCAGCGTTGGACGCAGGCTTGACCAGCGCCTATCCCCACTTGGAGCAGCACGTTGCGACGCATCGGGACCTGCCCGAGGACCCCTCGGTGTATCCCTTCTCGGGCGACGCCGCTGAGTACGTCCAAGAACTCAAGGCACAGAAGGGGCGCGACATCTGGTTGTGCGGAGGCGCCGACCTCGCCGCGCAGTTGGCCAGTCTCGTGGACGAGGTCCACGTGAAGGTCTACCCAGTACTGTTCGGCGATGGGCTCCACCTGATGAACGCTGGCTTCGAACCGAGACCGCTCGCCTTGATGAACTCCCAGCGTCTTCCTGGCGACCTGCTCGTGAACACCTACCGACGTCTACCTGCGCCCCTCCAGCACCGACCTGCGCTTGCCCCGCATGGGAAGCCACCTGCTGCGTGAGGTCACCGCTCGCGACGCTGCCATCTAGCGCAACAGCTTGACCATCCAGAGTTCACGTCGTCCGTCGGCGAGCACGTCGACCCGCCCGGTGTCGGTGAAACCGAGGCGGCGGTATGCGCGCCGCCCCGCAACGTTGTCCTCCATGACTGCGAGCACGACATGGTCGGCACCGGCCCGACGCATTTCGTCCTCACACGCGCCCACTGCGACGGAGATCACCATCGACACGGTGCCCATGACCTGACCAGGGCGATCCGGGGGAACCAGACGCATGGCGGGTCCCATCCGAAGTAGTTCAGGTGATTCGTGGGCCGTGCAGGAGGGTGCCGCAGGCCGAAGTACCACCTTGCTCATCCGACGCCCGTATAGATCACCCAAGTGGCGGGCTCGGGATGGCTGATCGGATGAGCGCCAGCGGCTCGGTCATAGGATCCCCCAGACGGTGACGATGGCCAGCCCGGCGTCGAGCACCGCACAGAACTCCGCATAGCGTCGACCCCCGACCTTGTGCCGGCGGTGATGCACGACATCCCACACCGCGTGGGCCAAGAGACCAACCGCGATGAGCACAGCAGCGATCATGTGCGTCGACAGGGCAGCCAGCAAGGCAATCCCACCGAACGCAACCAAACCGTACAGCTGGACCCGATTGTCGGGAGCAGCCCACGCCCCGCGCGCCCGTCCGACGCCGATCAGGATGATCGAGGCGACCGCAAGCAGGAGGAAGGGCATGAGCTCGGCCCCGGTGAATCTGCCCGACAGCACGATCGGGAAGGAGCCGACGAACGCCCACCACGCCTGTGCCTGACGTCCGGTCGCTGCGCACAGCACGTAGATGACGGCAATGACGGCAACCACGCTGGCAAGTGTCGCGCTCACGCCGGAACCCGTGCCGCTGACGAGCGCGAAACCCAGACCGAGCGCGCTCGGCCACCAGTGGAGCCCGTGGCGTGCCCCCACGGGTGGCCGTGCTTCCGTCAGGTCGGGATGGTGAACCGGAGCGCTGTGCTGAGCCATGATCAATCCATATCTGTGAGTTCGGACCCTCACGCCACGCTGGCTCCCCCGCCCACAGCGACGGGGGTGGCAGAGGCCATGCCAACGGCAGAGCAAGGGTTTGATCTGCGTGACAGCCTTGCGCGTGGTGGGAGATCACAGGACGGCCACCTGGCCACACCCCAGTAGCTGATCGGTGGAGGATCCGGACGAGAACACCAGCGCCGACTCGACTCGAGGTTCTCGCCGAGGATGCGCCGAGACAGTCGGGTCGAATTCCTTCAAGACGCATCGATGAACGAGACGGGTTCAACTCCGGCGGTACACGGAGGGCTGCTTAGAGGTCTGCGATTCCGGCAGGCCGCGCAGGTCAGCCACTGCTGAACGTTCGTCGTCCTGCCCGTTCGGCGAAACGATCAAGAGCCGAGAGCAGGTCTGGGACGGTCCAGACCCTGACGCCACCGATCGGCTTCTCGACACGTATCACTTGGAAAGACGCGGCAGCGCGTGGCCTTGGTCAGACTCGTTGAAACGGGCCAGGCTGGATCGGTCGCGACGCCGCTCCCCGCTGAGCGGCCACTGACGCCACTGCCACACGTCATCATGGTGATGGTCCTCACGTCGCGCTCGGTTCCCCAGTGGGGCACGATGCGAAGCCGCCAGTCCTGTTCGTAGGCCGTCGCCGTGGAGAGGGCCAGCGGCCGGGGCCGCTGGGCCAGGAAGCGTTCATAGGTCTCTTGAAGAGTGTGGACCACAGGAAGGCTGGCTTCGACTTCTTCGGGAGACCGCCACTCACCGCGCTCGATGGCGCGCTCCTGCATCAGGAGCCAGTGCTCGGCGTCGCTCTTGTGGGTGAAGGTCGTGGGAGCGGTCACTCTTCTTTGAGGATCGTCCGGATGAGTGAAGCTCGCCTGATAGCGCTTACTTGGGAGCCGTCGGATGTAACCAAAATGTCTCATGACAGTCTGAACCCCGCCAGACTGCCCTTAGCGCGTGCGATGAACGTGCGATCTGAACGGTCTTTTCTGTCCCTTCGAGGGCACTTGGGTCCAAGGTGGAACAAGTAAACTCCCTAGTCAAGTGCGTTTGACTAGGGAGTTCAGCCGTGGAGCATAGGGGACTCGAACCCCTAACTTCCACCTTGCAAAGGTGGCACTCTACCAATTGAGTTAATGCCCCGAAGTGCGCGTGGCAAGTATAGGGGCACTTCCGGCCGACAACCAAAGCTGCGACGGCGGGGCCACCGGCTGGTGGAGAGGCTTCCCACCCCGGCCACGCCGGATCCAGATCTGAGGTGGCGGACGGCCCCAAATCTAGATTTGGGGCCACCTAGATTTGAGGCCACCCCGGCCTCAGAAGCCAGGGCCCAGGGGCAGAAGCGTCAGACGATGTCCTCGGCCTTCTCCCGCTCCGCAGATGCGGCCTCGTCGGTGCTCTGCTCTTCCGCAGCGAGCTCGGCCGCGATCCGCGCCCGGTAGTTCGCCTTCTCGGCCTCGGTCTTCTCGGCGTCCCAGCCCAGAGCGGCAGCCGCGACCTCGGCGACCTCGTCGACGGCCGCGCCACCGCGGTCACGCGCCTCGGAATTGAGGCGCACCCGGGCGATGAAGATGTCCTCCAGGTGCAGCGCGCCCTCGACGGTGCAGGCGCGGTGCACCTCGGCGCGCAAGAACTGCGGCGCCGCCGCGAGGGGCTCACCCAAGGTGGGGTCGTCGTCGATGGTGGCCAGGAGTTCCGGCAGCTCAGAGCCGTAGCGCGACAAGAGGTGCTGCACCCGGTCCGCGTCGAACCCATACTTGGCGCCCAGGCGCCCCGCCTGGTTGCGCACGGCGTCGAGACCGTCGGCACCCAGCAGCGGGAGGTCGAACGTCACCGACCGACGGGTCTTGGCGTCGGACTCCCCCAGAGCGAAGTCCACGGCGTCCTCAGCCATCACGCGGTAGGTGGTCAACTTGCCACCGGCGATGGCGACCATGCCCGGGATGACCTCGGTGACGGTGTGTTCGCGGGAGACCTTCGTCGACTTCGACTCGTCCAGCACCTTCGGCTGCAGCAACGGCCGGAGGCCGGCGTAGGTGCCGATGATGTCGTCGCGGGTCAGCGGGCGGGCCAACACCTCGTTGGCGTGGGCCAGCACGTAGTCAATGTCGGCCGAGGTGGGTACCGGGTGCTTCAACTGCTCGTGCCAGGCGGTGTCGGTGGTGCCGATCACCCAGTAGTGCTGCCACGGGATGATGAACAGCACAGACTTCTCGGTGCGCAGGAACATGCCGGCCTTCGCCTTGATCCGCTCGCGCGGGATCACGATGTGGATGCCCTTGGACGCCAGCACCTTCAGGCCGCCGGTGCCTCCGGCCATGTCCTGGGTCTCTTCGGTCCACACGCCGGTGGCGTTGATGATGCGCTTGGCCTTGATGGTCAGCTCGTCGCCGTTCTCCAGGTCCACCGCCTTCACACCGCTGGCGTGACCGCGGTCATCCTTGAGGATATCGGTGACCCGGACGCGGCTTGCAGCCTCGGCGCCGAACTTGGCGGCGGTGCGGATCAGCGTGATGACCAGGCGCGCGTCGTCGACCCGGGCGTCATAGAACTCGATGGCGCCGGTGAGCGCCGACGGCTTGATGTCGGGGAAGTGGCGCATGGCGCCCTTCTTGAAGAGGTGCTTCTGCAGCGGCACGGTCTTCTTGAACCCGGCGCCGATGACGGCCAGCGCGTCATACATCCCCACGCCGACGGCGGAGTAGGCCCGCTCGATCACCGGCGTCTTCAGCGGCCACAGGAACGGCTGGGCCTCGACGAGGTGCGGAGCGATCACGGTGAGCAGTCGGCCGCGCTCCTTCAGAGCCTCCGCCACCAGCTTGAAGTCCAGGTTGTACAGGTAGCGCAGGCCGCCGTGCACCAGCCGCGAGGACCGCGAAGAGGTGCCCGAGGCCCAGTCCTGTCCCTCGATGACGGCGGTGCGCAGGCCTCGCGCGGCTGCGTCCAGCGCGATTCCTGCACCCGTCACACCGCCGCCGATCACAAGGACGTCGAAGGTTTCTGACGACATGGCCGACAATGAGGCGGCACGCTGTTGGGGGGTCAACACAGTCATGAGGGCTCCTTTGCTCCTGCCCAGCTTCACCCGGCTGCACGATGTTTGCAACATCGGTGCACGTTTGTGCACGCAGCGCTCTAGGATGAGGGAGGGGTTGCACCACGTCGTCGGCAAACCCCGCTGAGGAGGGGGAACGCATGGCGGAGGCAACAACCGAGACGTTGCTCAGGGTGGCGCAGATGTACTACGTCCAATCAGAGACGATGGACGCCATCGCCCACCTGATGGGCGTGTCACGCTCCACCGTCTCCCGGCTCCTGAAGGAGGCCCGCGACCGTGGCCTGGTGCGCATCTCCATCACGGATCCCAACCGCCCGCTGAGCCGGATCGCAGAGCTCTTCCGCAAGCACTTCAACGTCGACGCCCACCTGGTGCAGGTCCGTCCCGGGGCGAGCAACATCTTCCGCCTCGACCAGGTCGCCCGGCTGGCCGCCAGCGTCGTCAGCGATGCGGTGACCGACGGCGACATCGTCGGCGTGGCCTGGGGCACCACCACCTCGGCGATCGCGGCCCACCTGAAGCCCCTGGAAGTGAGCGGCGTCACCGTGATCGGGCTGAACGGCGGCGCCAACTCCCAGACCACCGGGCTGCCCTACGTCGGCAACATCCTCCACCGGTTCGCCAACGCGTTCCGTGCACAGGAACAACTGATGGCACTCCCCGCCTTCTTCGACGACCCGCGCACCCGCGAGGCGATGTGGCGCGAGCGCTCCACCCGCCACATCCTCGCGGTGCGCGCCGAGTGCAGCGTCGCGCTCTTCGGCGTCGGGGGCCTCGACGCCGAACTGCAGAGCCACGTCTACGCCTCCAACTACCTCAGCAAGGAAGACCTCGACTCCCTGGTGCGCGACGGTGTGGTCGGCGACATCTGCACCGTCATGCTGCGCGAGGACGGGTCCTACCGTGACCTGGAGATCAACCGTCGCGCCACCGGCATGACCCCGGTCGAGCTGCAGCGCATCCCCCGTCGGATCTGTGTCGTCAGTGGCCTGGCGAAGGCGGCCCCTGTGCTGGGAGCCCTGCGCGCGGGCGTGGCCACCGACCTGGTCATCGACGAGGACACCGCCCGGGCCGTACTGCACAGGATGAACCCCTCGCTCAGACTGACATGAACAGGACATGGGCGGTGTGAAACCCTCCGCTTTTCTTCTGCATGCCACGACGGCGTTACCCTGTGCAGCATGTCCGATTTCATCCTCACCGACGTGACCGATGGCATCGCCCGCATCACCCTGAACCGTCCGAAGGCGATCAACGCCCTGACGGCCGAGATGATGACGGCGATGTACGAGGCGCTCACGCAGTGGCACCACGACGACGACGTGACCGCCGTCGAGATCGCCGGGGCCGGCGACCGCGGCTTCTGCGCCGGCGCTGACGTCCGCGCACTGTCCGCCGTCGTGGCACAGGGCGGGTCCTTCCTGACCTTTCTTGAGACCGAGTACGCCCTCGACATGCTCATCGCCAACTACCCCAAGCCCGTGACCAGCTTCATGCGCGGCATCACCATGGGTGGTGGCCTGGGCCTCGGTGGTCACGCGGATCGTCGCATCGTCTACGCCGACACGGTCATGGCCATGCCGGAAACCAAGATCGGTTTCTTCCCCGACGTCGGCATGATGCTGCACCTGGCGCGCGCCCGGGCGGTGGGCCGCCACGTCGCGCTCACGGCCGCCACGTTCACCGGCGGCGACGCTCTCCTGCTGAACCTGGCCGACGAATCAGCCGACGGCCCGCTGCCCGCCCCGTTGTTCGAGGCCGCGTGGATCCAGGAGTGCTACGAATCCGACGATCCGGTGCAGATCGCGCGCATGCTGGAGTCGCATCCGGACGAGGCCGCCCAGCAGGCCGCACGCGAACTGCGCGCCCGCTCCCCCTTCGCCGTGCACGTGGCCATGCGGGCGTTGCTCCGCGCCGAGCGGCTCGGGCTCAGCGAGGTCCTCGACCAGGATCTCCGTCTGGCCGAGTCGGTGCTCACCGTTGACTTCGTCGAGGGTGTCCGCGCGCTGCTGATCGACAAGGACAACAACCCGCAGTGGAGATGGAAGACTCTCGAAGAGGTGCCTCAAGAGGCGGTCGACGCCGTCTTCGCGTACCGCTCCAGCTGGAACTACTGACCCCCTGACAGAGAAACGGCCCGTCGCGTGACGGGCCGTTTCTCTCGCTTTTCGGTCAGGGGCGCGGCCTGCGGAGGGCCATGGCGACATTGACGAGCACGATGCCCGTCCACACGAGCAGCATGCCGAGGAAGCCCGACATGGATCCTGAGATTGCAGTCAGCGGAATGGCCATGACCAGGGACACGATGCCCACGGCGATCCGTCCGCTCTGACCTGCCCTGGCAGCTTCGGCCTCCTGCCGGCTGGCCACCATCTCCGCCTGGAAGCGCCGCTCCACGGTGGCCTCGATCTTGCGGGCCAGCGAATCCACGAGGGCCGGCTCGATGTCGGCCCCCATCTCCTTGCGGACCCCGAGCGCGGCGTGCAGGTCTTCGCGAGACAGTTCTTCAGACATGCTCCGACCCTAGTCCTGCGGCGACCGGCTGGGTATAGGGCGCAACCCTTACCGCGCCCTTATCCCCGGGGGTATCGCAACGCCCCTGAACGGAAGCGGCGATCTTGGCGGCAGCGCCTAGGATGGGGCCGATCCCTCCACCTCCAGGAAGTGTGCATGTCCGAGATCCACGACGTCATCATCATCGGTTCCGGCCCCGCTGGCTACACCGCCGCCATCTACGCGGCGCGCGCCAACCTCAAGCCGGTCATCTTCGAGGGCGCGCTGGATTCCGGCGGCGCACTGATGAACACCACCGAGGTGGAGAACTACCCGGGCTTCGCGGAGGGAATCGACGGCCCGGACCTGATGATCGAGATGCGGAAGCAGGCCGAGCGCTTCGGCGCCCAGCTGATCACGGACGACGTGACCGCCGTCGACCTGACCGGTGAGGTCAAGATCGTCAAGGACTCCGACGACACCGAGTATCGGGCGAAGACCGTCATCCTGGCCATGGGGTCGGGCTACCGTCGGCTCGGGCTGCCGGACGAGGACCGTCTCTCCGGCCGGGGCGTGTCCTGGTGCGCCACCTGCGACGGCGCCTTCTTCCGCGACAAGCCCATCGCCGTCATCGGCGGCGGCGACTCCGCCATGGAGGAGGCCACCTTCCTGTCGCGCTTCGGCTCCAGCGTCGTCGTCGTCCACCGCCGCGACGAGCTGCGCGCCTCGAAGATCATGGCCGAACGCGCCATGCGCGACCCGAAGATCTCCTTCGCATGGAACAGCCACATCAAGTCCATCAACGGCGACACCTCCGTGCAGTCGATCACCCTCACGGACAAGAACACCGGCGTGGACCGCGACCTCCAGGTCAACGGCGTCTTCATCGCCATCGGCCACGACCCGCGCTCCCAGCTGGTCAATGGCCAGGTGCACCTCGACGCCGAGGGCTACGTCCTCGTCGAGGGTCGCGGCACGGCCACGAACCTGCCCGGCGTCTTCGCGTGCGGAGACCTGGTGGACCACACGTACCGTCAGGCGATCACCGCCGCCGGCTCCGGATGCGCCGCCGCCCTCGACGCGGAGCGCTACCTCCAGGAACTCGCAGACGCTCAGGCGTAAGCTGCACTGCAGCCTGCTCTGTAGAATGACGGGGTTTTCGACTCCGCCGGCAGAGCAGGCGGCGCTCAACCAACGTGCAAGGAGAATTCCGTGGCAGTGACCGACGTGACGGAGAATACGTTCGCCGACGAGGTGCTGATGGCTGACAGCCTGGTGATCGTGGACTACTGGGCAGACTGGTGTGCGCCCTGCAAGCAGATGTCGCCCATCCTCGACGAACTGGCCGCCCAGTACACCGACGTGAAGTTCGTGAAGGTCGACACCAACACGAACCCCAACCTCGCCGCGCAGCAGGGCGTGCTGTCCTTGCCCACGCTGCAGTTCTTCCAGAAGGGCCGCGTCGTCAACTCGCTCTCGGGCGCCAAGACGAAGAAGGCACTCACGAAGGCCATCGACGAGCTGCTCTGATGAGCTCCGGCGGTCACCCTGGACCCACCGAAAGCTGGACGGCGGTATCGCCTGAGCCTCCGGTGGGTTCGAGGCCGCCCATGCCCCCTTGGGTCAAGCCCGCGCTCGCCGGTGGGGTGGGTGTGCTCCTGCTCGCCGGTGGGCTGGTCGGCGGCAGCCTCGCGGATCGCCCCGAGCAGGCACCTTCCCCGTCGGCGAGCCCCTCGCCGGCCTTCCCACTGGACACCCCACTGATGGTGGACGATCTGGTGCGCGGCGAATCGAGCGAAAGCACAGGCCCCGGACCGGCCAACCAGCGCATCGTGCAGGCGGATTACACCGACGGCGAGAACACCGTCGTGTTCATCCTGTCGTGGCCGGAGCCGGATGTCGCGGAGTTCGTGGCCAACGCCGGCATCGAGATCGATGCCCAGACCCCATCCCCCACCGGTGGCTCTCGATACTGTGGAGTCTCCGAGGACACCGGCGAATCGGCGTGCGGTGAGGTGATCGACGAAGTGGGCGTGCTGCTCGTGTCAGTCACCGAACAGAGCGAAACCGCGGTCGCCGAAACCCTGGACCGCTTCAAGGAGGCGATCGGCCAGTGACCGAGAACACCCGTCACGACACCCGGCTGGACCGGTTTGTCGACAACTACGCAGAGCGTACCAACGGCATGCGCGTCTCAGCCGTGCGCGCGCTGTTCGCCGTCGCCAACCGGCCGGAAATCGTCTCGCTCGCCGGTGGCATGCCCAACATCGCCGACCTCCCGCTGCTCGACATCGCGGATTCGATGGCGGAGATGGTGCGCACCCGCGGCATGCAGATCATGCAGTACGGCTCCGGCCAGGGGGAGCCGGAGTTCCGCGAGCAGATCCTGGACGTCATGGCACTCGAGGGCGTCACGGCCCATCCCGACGACATCGCGATCACCGCCGGTTCGCAGCAGGGCCTTGACCTGGTCACGCGCATCTTCTGCAACCCCGGCGACGTCGTGCTGGCGGAGTCGCCGTCGTACGTGGGCGCCCTGGGCACCTTCCTCAGCTACCAGGCCGAGGTGGTGCACGTCCCGTGCGACGACGAAGGGCTCAACCCTGCGGCGCTGCGGGAGACCATCGCGCGGCTCACCGCCGAGGGCAAGCGCATCAAGTTCCTCTACACCATCCCCAACTTCAACAACCCCTCCGGCGTGACGCAGCCGCTGGCCCGCCGTCGCGAGATCCTCGAGGTCTGCCGCTCAGGTGGGGTGCTGGTGGTCGAGGACAACCCCTACGGACTGCTGTCGCTGGACGCTGATCCCATCCCGGCCATGCGCTCCATCGACGAGGACGTCATCTACCTGGGCTCCTTCTCCAAGACCTTCGCCCCCGGCTTCCGGGTGGGGTGGGTGCTGGCCCCGCACGCGGTGCGGGAGAAGTTGGTGCTGGCCCAGGAGTCGGCGACGCTGTGCCCGCCCGTGTTCAGCCAGTTCGCCATCGGCAACTACCTGAAGAACCACGACTGGAAGCGCCAGGTGGTGGTGTTCCGCGACATGTACCGCGACCGTCGCGACGCCATGCTCAGCACGCTGCACGAGACGATGCCCACCGGCACCTCCTGGACCCAGCCCGCCGGTGGCTTCTTCGTGTGGGTGACCCTGCCCGAGGGCCTCGACTCGCAGGCCATGCTGCCCCGCGGTGTGAACGCACGGGTGGCGTTCGTCCCCGGCTCCGCCTTCTACGCCGACGGTCAGGGCGCGCGCAACGCCCGCCTCTCCTTCTGCTTCCCGCCGGCCGAGCGCATCCAGCTGGGCGTCAAGCGATTCGCCGACGTGGTGCGGCGCGAACTCGAGGTGATGGCCACGTTCGGCGTGCACACCTCCCCCGTCGAACGACGCATGCCCGCCGGGCCGGCGCCAGACCTGAGCTGACAAGGAGTGATGTTGTGACCGTCATCGTGATTGCAGGGGGCCTCAGCCATGAGCGGGACGTGTCGCTGCGGTCCGGCCGACGCGTGGCGCAGGCTTTGCGCGACGCGGGCCGGGTCGTCGTGGAAACCGACGTCAACGCCGATCTGGTGGAACTGCTGCGCCGCAACGAGGACGCCGTCGTGGTGCCCATGCTGCACGGCGGCCTGGGCGAGGACGGCGCGCTGCGCGAGGTGCTGGAGGTGCTGGGCGTACCCTTCGTCGGCCCCACGGGCGCCGCTTCCCGGCTGACCTTCGACAAGGCCGTGGCCACCTCCGTGGTGAGGGCGGCCGGGCTCGCTGCACCGCGCCAGATAGCGCTGCCCCACGACATCTTCCGCGAACTCGGCGCACCGGTCCTCATGGCGGCCATCGGGCAGCAGCTCGGCTACCCGCTCATGGTGAAGCCGGCGCGGTCCGGCTCTGCGCTGGGCGTGACGAAGGTCGACGACGCGGCCGCGTTGCCGTCTGCGCTGGTGGCGGCCTACGCCTACGGTGCGGTGGCTGTGATCGAGCAGTACCTCAGCGGCACCGAGGTCGCCGTGACCGTGCTCGACGAGGGCGACGGCCCCGTCGCCCTCCCCCCGGTGGAGATCCGGCCGGAGTCCGGCGTCTACGACTACGAGTCCCGCTACACCGCTGGCGCCACCCGCTTCGTGACACCCGCCCAGCTCGACGACGACGTGCTCACCGCCACGCAGGAGCTGGCAGTCGCAGTTCACCGGGCACTCGGGCTGCGTCACCTGTCGCGCGTCGACATGATGGTCACTGCGGAGGGGCCTGTGTTCTTCGAGGGCAACGTGGCGCCCGGTATGACCGAAACCTCGTTGGCGCCGTTGGCGTTCGAGGCGGCAGGCCGTGAACTGGGAGAAGTCTTCGCCTCCCTGGTGGACCAGGCGACGCTGCGGTGAGCATCCGCCTGCAGCAGACCCTCGCCATCGCGGCGGGCGTCGTGGTGGCGCTCGTCATGATGTGGCTGGGAGTCTGGCAGATGGCGTCCTACCAGGAATCCACGCGCGACGTCTCGGCCGAGCGGGCCGCAGAGGCCCCCACCCCCCTGTCTGAGGCGGTCGCCTCCGACGGTGTGGTGCAGGACATCTACGGCAAGCGGGTCACGTTCACGGGTGTCTACCTGCCCGAGTACGAAGTGACCGTCGGCTCCGCGTCGCCCTGGCGGGTCCTCACGCTCATGGAGACGGCCGACAGCAGGTACATCGCCGTCGTTCGGGGTTCCGTGGACGCCACCGATGCCAGCGAGGGTATCCCCGCCCCGCCGCAGGGCACGCAGAGCGTTGAGGGCATCTTCCTCGCCCCGGATCTACCCGAGGCCAGCCGCAGTGCAGAGGCGGACTACCATTCTGTCCGCATCCAGGAGCTCGCCCAGGAGTGGCCCTCCCCGTTGATCGCCGGCTACGTCACCCTGCCGGGGGCCGAGTCCGAGGCCCAGGGCCTCGAGGAGGCGCGTTTGGTGCTCCCCACGGCCGACGGCTCCCCCACGCACCGCGGCTACGCGTTGCAGTGGTGGGTGTTCGCCGCCGGGGCCATCGTCTTCGGGCTCTACTCCGCCCGCGAGCTCGGCAAGACCGCCTGACGCCGGGCCTTTCGGGTCAGGGCCTCTCGGCTGCGCGCAGGGTGGCCCGCACGTTCTTCGTGGCGAAGTGCTCGGCCACGAAGCTCAGGAAGGGCACGGTGCCCGCCGCCATGATGGCGAGGAACCACTTGATGGACCACTTCACCCTGCGCCCCAGGTCGTACGCGGTGATGAGGAGCACCGCGTACAGCCAGCCGTGCGGAATGCCCGTCCAGCGCACCACCCGGTCGTCGTCCCAGATGTACTTGAGCGGCATCCCCACGCACACAAGCACGACGAGCAGGATGCCGACAACCCAGGCCATGATCCGGTAGCGGGTCAGCGCGCTCCTCACTCCCTGCACCTCGTCGGAGTCGAGAACGAACTCCTGGGAGTTGTCGGCCGTGGTTCCCTCATTGACGGGCATACGGTTTTCCATCCTTAGCGTTTTGTCGATATAACGGTATGTCGTTCTATAGTTTTAGATCTTCCGACCGTCCATGATGGCCATGATTCGCTCCAGATCCTCCCCCGACGCGAATTCAATGGTGATGCGGCCCTTGTTCCGCCCGATGTTGACCTTCACCCTCGTGTCGAAGTGGTCGCTGAGATGACCCGAGATCTCGCGCTCGCGTTCGCTCGGCAGTTGCGGCCCGCGAGGGGCCGACTGCCGCGGGGTGGCTCTGTTTCGCCCCAGGGCCACGATCTCCTCTGTGGACCGTACGGACAGGCCCTCGGCGATGATCCGATCAGCGAGGCGCTCCTGCGCCTCGGCGTCAGCCAGACCGAGCAGCGCCCGAGCGTGGCCTGCGGAGATGGTCCCCGCCGCCACTTTCAGCTGCACTCGTTCCGGCAGGCCCAGCAGGCGAAGCGTGTTGGAGATCTGCGGCCGGCTGCGGTGGATGCGCTGCGACAGCTCCTCCTGGGTGCAGTCGAAGTCGTCGAGGAGCTGCCCGTAGGCGCGCGCCTCCTCGATCGGATTCAGATTGGCGCGGTGGAGGTTCTCCAGCAGCGCGTCGCGCAGGAGCGCCTGGTCGTCTGTGCCGCGGATGATGGCTGGGATGGTCTTGCGCTTGGCCAGCTTGCTCGCGCGCAGGCGCCGCTCCCCCATGATGAGCTCGAAGGCGTCACCCACGCGTCGCACAACCACGGGCTGCAGCACGCCGAACTCGCGGATGGATTCAGCGAGTTCCGCCAAGTCGTCCTCGTCGAACACCGTGCGGGGCTGCTGGGGGTTCGGCCCGATCTTCTGAAGCGAGATCTCCTCGTAGACGGAGCCGTCCTTGAGTTGCTCCGGTGCAGATTCGCCGTCAGTGCGGGCGAACAGGTCCCCGAGGCCCCTGCCGAGGCCCGTGTTCTTAACTGCCATCAGGCGTCAGCCCTTTCTGCGCGGTTGGCGATCTCTTCGGCCGCTTCCTGGTAGGCCAGGGCGCCCACGTTCTTCGGCTGGTACGTCATGACTGTCTGACCGAAACTCGGCGCTTCCGCGACCTTCACCGAGCGTGGGATCTCCACCTCGAGCGTTTCGTTGGGGAAGTGGCGTCGCACCTCCTCCGCGACGTCACGCGCGAGGTTGGTGCGGGGGTCGTACATGGTGAGCAGGATCGTGCTGAGCTGCAAATCGTCGTTGAGGTTGCCCTTGACGCGGTTGATGGTGTGCATCAGGTGCGAGACGCCCTCGAGCGCGTAGTACTCCGTCTGGATGGGCACGAGAATCTCAGTGGCGGCCACCAGCGCGTTCAAGGTGAGGAGGCCCAGCGACGGGGGACAGTCGAAGAAGATGTAGTCGACCCCGGATTCGTCGATGTAGGTGCGGATCGCGTCACGCATCCTCATCTCGCGGCCGCGCTCATTCACGAGCTCCAGCTCGGCCATGGCCAGATCTATGGCGGCCGGCAGCACGTGCAGGTTGGGGGAGTGGGGGGACGGCTGGGCGTGCTCGATGATGCCGACCTGCTCGGTCAACACCTCGTAGGTGCCCTTCGTGCCCGACGTGTGTTCGACGCCCAGCGCGGTTGACGCGTTGCCCTGGGGGTCGATGTCGACGACGAGGACGTTCAGGCCGCCGAGGGCGAGTGCCATGGCGACGTTGACCGTGGTGGTGGTCTTGCCCACTCCGCCCTTCTGGTTAGCTACGACGAAGACGCGTGGCTCCGCGGGGCGGGGGAGTGTCGGCGTCGGCGCCGCATATTCGACCATCTCATCCCCGTACTCTTCCTCCAGGGTGGCCGTAGCGGCGTTGCTCAGCGCTCGGCGTGGTTGTGGGGGTGTTTCACGTGAAACATTGCTGTGGTCCTTCCACAGCTCGTTCGCGTCCGTCACCAGCTTGCGCTTACGGAAGAACAACGCCATTGAGTGGCCTCCTTGGGGATTCGTGAGAACTCTACCCAAGCGGCCGGTCGAACACGATTCGTCGAGGCCGTTTCACGTGAAACATCCAGTTCCGATGTCAGCATCGGACCGCGGCCCCCCATCCAGGGCCGGAGGCTGGCGAGGAGGGGCCCGGGTGTCAGGCAGATGCGCGCGTCACGCGGATGGCGCGCGTCCCCTCCACACCAGGGGCCGCCTGCAACTCCAGAATGTCCGCCCTCAGCCGGTTGTTCTTCAGCAGGTTCGCGGCATTGCGGATCTCCTCTTCAGCCGATGCACCCTTGAGCGCCAGCAACATGCCGTCAGGGGAGAAGAGGGGGGTGGTCCAGCGCAGGAGCTTCTCCAAGGGAGCGACGGCCCGACAGGTGACCACGTCGAAGCGCTCCTTGACCTCCTCAGCCCGGCCGCGACGCACTTCAACGCGATCGCCGAGCCCCAGCTCGTCAACCGCGAGCTCCAGGAATTCACACCGCCGCTGGAGGGACTCGATCAGCGTGATGCGGAGGTCCGGACGCACGATGGCCAGCGGGATCCCCGGCAGCCCCGCCCCGCTGCCGATGTCGGCGACATCCAGCCCCTGCGGAATGGCATCCACCACGGCAAGCGAGTTCGCGACGTGGCGCTGCCACAGCTTGTCGCCCTCGCGGGGTCCCATGAGTCCCCACTCGATGCCCCGCGATCCCAGGATATCGACATATCTGCTTAACGCTTTATCTCTTTGCGGGTATGCCTCGAAAAGGCATGCCGCGACCCTATGCTCGAGTTCCGAGGGGTCGAGTTCCATGGGCTCCATATTTCCTCACAATGCCAACAACGAATCAACGGCGGACCCGGCACTCAGCCGAGCCCGCCGTCGAACCGGAACGGGGAGGGCCTGGTCAGGCCTTCTGGACGACGACTCGTCGGTTGGGGGCTTCGCCCTCGGACTCGCTCACGAGGCCGGCGGCTGCAACCTCGTCGTGGACGATCTTGCGCTCGTACGCGTTCATGGGCGCGAGGCGCGCAGGCTCTCCGGTCTCCTGCACCGCGGCGATCGCGTCCTTTGCCAGCACGATGAGTTCGGCGCGGCGGCGGTCGCGGAACCCGGCCACATCGACCATCAGGCGGGACCGGTTCCCGGTTTCGGTCATGACCACCAGGCGCGCCAACTCCTGGAGGGCTTCGAGGACCTCGCCGTCCTTGCCCACGAGCTGCTCGGAATCGGTGTCGATGGCCACGTAGGCGCGGCCCTCCTGCACCGAGTTCTCGATGTCGCCATCCAGGTCTGCGATGTCGAGGAGCTCTTCGAGGTAATCGGCGACCAGGTCGCCCTCGGCCATCAGATCGGTGTCTTTGTCGGACATTGCGTCCATCCTTATCTCTCAGGTCGGAGGCCCCGCGCCGGCCGTGGCGTACACAGCCGCGGCCGACGGGGGTCCGGAGGGTCTACTTCTTCTTGCGGTTGGAGCGGGCCTGCTGCCGCGGCTGCTGCCGCTGCACGACCCGACGCCGGTCTTCGGAGGTCCGCACCGTCTGACGCGTGACCTGCTGGCGCGACACCTTCGGCGCGTCCTCGGCCACCTGGTCGTCCGTCGCGGCGTCAGTGGTCGCCTTGCCGACGACACGGGAGGTCGCAACGGGCTTGGTCTTGCGGCGCTTGTCCGCTCGCTGACGCACGACCTCGTCCGGATCCAGGCCCTTGGCCTTCATGCGGTCTTCCCAGTCGATGTAGGCGGGGGTATTGGGCGCGGGGTTGTTGTGAATGAGGATGGCCTGCTGCACCATCGTCCAGAGGTTGGACGTCAGCCAGTAGACCAGCACACCGATCGGGATGAACGTTGCCGACATGGCATACACGACGGGGAAGAAGTACAGCATCATCTTCTGCATCTGCGCGGCCTGGCCGGTCTGCGACTCCGGCGGCATGTTCTTGCGCATCAGCTGGAGCTGCGTGACGAAGAAGACCGCCACCATGGCCACCACGAGGAAGATGCCGATGACCTGCGTGGCGCCGAAGTTCTCGATGGGGAAGATGCGCTCGGCCAAACCGGCACCCCAGATGTTCGACTGCTGCAGCGAATCCACCAGATCCGGCCGGCTGGTGAACCAGTAGCCACGCGGGGTGTCGTCGGCCACACCCTGCAGCACGCGGAACAGCGCTAGGAAGATCGGCATCTGCAGTAGGAGCGGGAGGCAGGACGCCATGGGATTGACGCCTTCCTCCTTGTAGAGCTTCATCGTCTCCTGGCCGAGGCGCTCACGATCGTGCCCGAACTTCTTCTGCAGTTCGGCCACCTTGGGCTGCATCAGCTGCATGTTGCGGGCAGAGTTGATCTGCTTGACGAACAGCGGGATGAGAAGCGTGCGGATCAGCACGGTGAGCATCACGATGGCAAGGGTCCACGTGACGCCGGAGTTGGCACCGAACACGGGGCTCAGCACCTGGTGGAAGAACACCACGATGCCGGACACCGCCCAGTACAGCGGCTGCATCATCGCCGAGAGCAGGCCGTAGAAACTGTCCCAGATGTTCAGCGAGACGAACAGATCGAGCATTAAGCCACCTCAGCTATGTGTGACGCCTGGTCAGGCGTCGTGTTACGCGAATTCTCTTGTTCCCAGGCGGCAGCCTGCGGCGTGCCGGGAACGTAGTCGACCCCGCCCTGCGACCACGGGTGGCAGCGGGCGATCCGACCGATGGTCAGCACGGAGCCCTTGAGAGCGCCGTGGTTCTCCAACGCGGTCAGCCCATAGGCCGAACACGTGGGATGGAACTTGCAGACATCTCCGTACATGGGGGAGATGAACCGGCGCCAGCCCTTGACGAACCAGATGAGCGGGTACTTCAGCATGTACCGGCCTTCCGGAACGCGCGGCGCCAGGCGTCGGCGAGATCAGAGCCGAGCCGTGCCTCGTCGACGGCGGACGCGGGCAGCGCCCGAACGACGACGTCGGTGGGGAACGGGCTTGTCAGCTCCGTGGCAAGGTGACGGAGGCGGCGCTTGACGCGGTTACGGGTCACGGCGTTGCCCACCTTCTTGGAGACAACAAAACCCACCCGGGTGTACTCGGGTGGATTCTGCTGAGGGTGCCTCACGTGCACCACTACTGTCGGCGTTGCCGCTCTCGAGCCGTGCCTGACGGTGATGCCAAAGTCGCCGGGCCTCTTCAGGCGCTGCGATTTCGGCAGCACAGAGTCAGGCCGACAGCTCGATGCGACCCTTACGACGACGGGCGCTCAGGATGGCGCGGCCGGCGCGGGTACGCATGCGGGCGCGGAAACCGTGGTTGCGGCTCCGACGGCGGTTGCTCGGCTGGAACGTGCGCTTGGTCATGGGATTACTCCCTCAAGATCGAAGGTTGAACGCTGCCCGTGGCCCGGGCAGGGGGAAGTGGCCGCCGAAATGGCGACTGGTCAACGATACGTGGATAACCCCTCGTTAGCCAAACCGGCGCAGTTCAGCCAGTCAACTAAGCAAACTACATCATTGTAGTCCAGCCGACACTCCGGCAACACGCCGATTCTCCTTGCAGGATCGTTCCACGGGGACTAGTTTCGTATGGT